>JADMIH010000011.1 GCA_015478675.1 Chloroflexota bacterium
GTTACAATCTTTGAGACAGTCACGGGCAGAGGAGATTTATGAAGAAGATTGTGCTATTCGACTTCCACAACACTCTTGCCACTTGCGACGGCTGGCTCGACCTTGAGATCAGGACCCTACCTGCCCTTGTCTTACAGCACCTGGCCGTGGTTGGTTTATCTCCTCGACCCACGACCAAGATGTTGAACGAGGCTTCGCGCCTCTTCCAAGAGCTTCGGCAGCGCGTGCGTGAGAGCGGCATCGAGTTGAGCGCTGTGGAAGGCGCTACGCAGGTATTAGCTGAGATAGGCATAGAGCTACAGGCGCAGGCGATAGTCTCCGCCGTTGAGCATTTAGAGTATGCCTGCCTTCCAGAAGTGGAGATTACGCCCAACGCTATGGTCCCATTGGAAAGGCTGCGTGATGCGGGTTGTCGCCTGGGGGTTGTTTCGAGCGCTGGCTACCCACCATTCATCGAGCTTGCCCTTGAGAAGCTAGGGCTGCGCCCCTTCTTCAATGAGATAATTACCAGCGCAAGGGAGGGCCTCTACAAGTCGGACCCGAGAATCTTCCAACGGGCAGTGGCGCGCTTGGGCGGCAGAGCTGAAGACGCTGTTCATGTCGGCGACCACGCCAAATACGATGTGCACACAGCAAAGCAAGCAGGCCTCTCAGCGATCTGGTATGCGGCCCATGCCAGAAGCACCGCCGAGTTGCATGGGCAACCCTGGGAAGAAGTGGCCTGCGAAGGCGCCAAAGCCGACGCAGTTATCACTGACCTCGCAGACCTCTATCCAGCCATTCAAAAACTGGGGATCGAGAAGCTGTGAGTTGGTACAGTCTAGTAGTTCCTAAGCCGTACTCTACGATCCCTCCCCCCGCCCGATTGACGCTCGCCTCTTTTCTTTGCTATAGTGCTTAGAACAGTGCATTCTGAGGCTTACATAAACGCGACATAAATGGAGGAGCGGTTTACGACTATGGCTACCGGTGAGAAAGCGGAGGCGAAGGGTTTTGGGCAATCGCTGGCGGATAAGGTCAGCGACTTTCCGGGCTGGTACAACGACGTGGTAATGCGCGCCGAGTTAGCCGAGGATGCGCCTGTGCGCGGCTGTATGACGGTTCGCCCCTATGGTTACGCCATCTGGGAAAACGCGCGCGATGAGCTGGACCGCCGTTTCAAGGAAACCGATGTGGTAAACGCTGCCTTTCCTCTGCTTATACCTAAGAGCTTTCTCCTCAAAGAGGCCGAGCATGTTGAAGGCTTCGCGCCTGAGGTGGCCTGGGTCACCATCGGGGGCGACGAAGAGCTTGCCGAACCACTTGCTATTCGCCCTACTTCCGAGGCAATCATAGGGCCGATCTACGCCCGATGGATCCAGTCGTACCGCGACCTGCCAGTGCTGATCAACCAGTGGGCTAATGTCATGCGCTGGGAGAAGCGTCCACGCCTCTTTCTGCGTACCACCGAGTTCTGGTGGCAGGAAGGCCATACGGCGCATGCCACTCTCGATGAAGGCGAGGAGCGTACCTTGCAAATGCTGGAAGTTTACCGCTCCTTCCTGGAGAATGAGCTTGCTATCCCGGTAATCGCAGGACTCAAGAGCGAAAGCCAGAAGTTCCCCGGCGCGCTGCGTACCTACACGGTCGAAGCGATGATGGGCGACGGCAAGGCGCTCCAGGCGGGCACGTCGCATAACCTGGGCGACCACTTCGCCCGCGCCTACGATATCACCTTCCTCGATGAGAACAACACGCTCCAGTACGCCTGGACCACATCCTGGGGCATGTCCACGCGCATCGTGGGCGCAGTGATAATGGTGCATGGCGACCAGCAGGGGCTGATCCTGCCACCCCACGTCGCGCCTTACCAGGTGGTGATCGTACCTATCTGGCGCAAGGACGAGCAGAAAGCCGAGGTCATGGCCGCAGTGAACCGCGCAAGCGCTGCCCTCAAGGCAGCAGGAATCCGTATCAAGGTAGACGCAACTGAGGCGAAAAGCCCGGGGTGGAAGTTCAACGAGTGGGAGCTAAAAGGTGTGCCTCTCCGCATCGAGCTAGGCCCACGCGACGTGGAGAACAACAGCGTGGTGCTCGCCCGCCGCGATAACCGCGCCAAAGCATCGGTCTCGATGGACGAGCTTTCTCAGCGCGTGCCTGAATTACTTGAGGAAATACAGAAAGCGCTATTTGACCGCGCTCTTGACTTCCGGCAGGCCAATACGCTGCATGCCACAACATACGACGCGCTCAAGGCCAGCATTGAGCAGCGCCAGTTTGTTGACGTCTTCTGGTGCGGCGATCCTGTCTGCGAGGAGCGTATCAAGGCAGAGACCAAAGCCACCAACCGCTGCATGCCCCTTGACCAGCCGGGCGATAGCGGGCCGTGCGTGCTCTGCGGCGCCGTGAGTGACAAACACTGGATCTTCGCCAGAGCGTATTAGCTGCTTTGCCCGAGCTGAACCTCGATGATGGTATACAGAGAGCTTGGGCGAAGGGGTGGTTCACAACGCCACGCCTTCGCCTTCTTTATCCTCCTCGCCTCCGCGTTACTCCTGGCCGCAGGCTTTCTGCCCAGGTATCCCGTGGTCGCCCCGCTAGCTGAACCGAGCCCTTCGGCCACTCCTGGCGCATTTGTTCCTATCAACTTGAAGATTGGCCTCCATACACGCCTGACTGACGAACCCGACCCGGCGAAGATCAAGCAAGAGTTCAGAATGCTTCGAGAGATGGGTGCGACCTGGGCAACCGAGTTCTTTCCCTGGGCCTACATCCAGCCCTCCGACCCTGACCGCTTCGACTGGACCCACGCCGATGAAGTAGCTGATGCCGCGCAAGCCGCCGGCATTACCCTGTTGGCGCGCCTGGATGGAGTTCCTGACTGGGCAAGGCCCTCCGGCACGACCTGGCGCTACCTTGATCGCCAACGGTACAGCGATTACGGCAACTTCGTCTACGCCTTTGTGCAGCACTTCAAGGGGCGCATCTCCCGCTATATCATCTGGAACGAGCCGAACACCACCGCCGAGTGGGGCCAGCGTACACCCGACCCACAGGCATACACCGACCTGCTGAAAGTCGCATACACCAGCGCCAAGCGCGCCGACCCCACAGCTATCGTGATCCTCGCGGGCCTTGCCCCTAACCTGGAGGGCGAAGGCAGCACAACAGCCCTCAACGACCTCGTCTATCTCGATAAACTTTACAGCGCGGGAGCCGCCCCCTACTTCGATGCTGTGGCTGTACATGCCTACGGCCTCCTTGCCCCACCAGACGACCCATCAGGCCCCGCCAAGCTCAACTTTGCGCGCACCGAAGAGGTCCACAAGGTGATGCAACGGCGGGGCGACGGCAGCAAGCCTATCTATATAACCGAAGGTGGCTGGAACGACAGCCCAAGGTGGTCGTATGCCGTCAAGCCCTACCAGCGCGTCGAATATACTGTGCGTGCCTACCAGAAAGCCGCCCAGGATTGGCCCTGGGTACAAGCCGTTTGCCTCTGGGCCTCCCGCTTCCCCAGAACCCAGTACACCTACTTCGACAACTACAGCTTCATCACCCCCGACTTCATCCCTAAAGCTGTCTACCTGGAGGTACAGAAATATGCGAGAGGTGGGAAGTAGGGTGCCTGAATTGTATCGCGTGCTCGTGACCCTCATTTCACATCGTGTAGCTCGTAATTCGCGACTCCTAACTCTATAGATGCGTCGCATATCAACAGACCTGCTTATAATAGCTGTCCTTGCCCTCATATCACTGCTGGTGTGGGCTGGGCAGCAGCAAGCCCCTGACCGCTACTTACAGCAAGTACAAAGCAGCGGCGTGCTGCGAGTGGGGATGGACCCTACCTATCCTCCATTCGACGAGCTAAAAGGTGGTAAAGTGACAGGCTATGATGCTAATCTGGCAAGCGCGGTCGCTAAGGACCTCGGCGTGACAGTTGAGTTTCACACCTACGCCCTCGATACCCTATACGATGCACTCACCGCAGACAAAGTAGACATCCTCGTATCGGCTTTGCCTTTCATCTACGAGCGCCAGGCTGATGTCAGGTATTCAGTCCCTTACTACCAGGCAGGGCAGGTGCTAGTTGTACGCGCCGGCGACACCCGCATCACCTCTCTGGCTAACCTGAGCGGCAAGAAAGTAGGTGTAGAGCTTGGCTCCGCTGCCGACACGGAAGCGCGACATGAAAGCTCTCGCATCGCGGGCGTGCAGCTTAGCTCTACCTACCGGTCGGCGGAAGAAGCCCTCTCCGCCCTCCTCAAGGGCGAAGTAGATGCTGCTGTCACCGACAATTTATCTGCCCAACTCTTTCTGGGCACCCACTCCGGCTCTCTATCTATTATCTCACCGCCTCTCACAGATGAGCCTTATGTTATCGCCATGCCCGTTCGCGCCACCGGACTATCCGCCCGCGTAGATGCTACTATAGAACGCTTGCGTGCCTCAGGCGAGCTTGCCCGCCTCATGGGCGCGCCCTGAAGTTAATCCGATGGCATGGCACCTGCTGGGCGTAGCGTTGCTTTCCTCTTCGCTTTATATGGCTAACATGTCACTCCATGTAGAGCGTGCCATTTACCCGTTTTGAAGTGGAATGAACTATGTAAGTCACCATGTCGTTCGAGCAGATCCGACCACCGGACAGGTCATCATAGAGAGGATCTTATATGAAACCGCGACTACCACAGAGTGTGTTGCTATCCGTCGTCACTTTGCTGAGCCTTGCAGCGCTGCCCGGATTCGGGCGAGTAACCCTCCCTGCGGGTGTAACAGCCCAGGTTGGCCCTTCCTCCAACAGCGCAGATTGGCCGATGTATGGGCATGACTGGAGCCGCACCAACTACAACCCTGCCGAAAAGACAATCAACGCCGGCAATGTGAGCCAGCTCGTCTCGCGCTGGCAGTCGCCCGACCTCGGCAGCAACGGCACCCCACCTTCCGGCGCGCCGAGTGTAGCTAGTGGCAAGGTGTACGTCGGCAGCAGCCGTAGCTCAGGAGATAACTTCTTCGCCTTCGACGCGGCCACAGGCGCACAAGCCTGGACCGCCAACGTAGGCTACAAGAGCGACTGCTTCAACGTCGGCATCGGCTCTACTTCGGCCATATCGGGCTCAACGCTGGTGGTGGGCGGCGGCGATGCTGCCTACTACGGTCTCAACGCTAACACCGGAGCGCGCCTCTGGCGTAGCGCCATGAACGTCGGCAGCAGCGGCTTCGCCTGGACATCTCCCCTAATAGCGAATGGCAAAGCCTACGTAGGTATGGCCTCGCGCTGTGATAACCCGTCGGTGCGCGGTGAGGTGCGTGCTCTCGACCTGCAAAGCGGCAGCTTGTCGGCCACCCAGTACTTTGTCCCAGCCGGAAAGGCTGGCGGAGGCATCTGGAACTCACCCGCCCTCAGCCCCGACGGTGGCACCCTCCTTGTCGCTACCGGCGAGGACTTCGCGGGCTATAACGGCCCTTATAATCGCGCCATAGTTTCGCTCGACTCCCGCACCCTTGAGATAAAGCAGACACACCAGCAAGGCAGCCTCAACCAGGACGCCGACTTCGGCACCACACCTATCGTCTTCAGTGACAACCAGAAGCGCATTCTCGTCGGCGCGAACCACAAAGACGGCGTTTTCTACGCCTACGTACTCAACAACATCAACGGTGGGCCTATATGGTCCCGCGAAACAGGGGTCACAGTAGGGATGATGCCCGCCTATGACCCCTCCTTCGGGGATGGCGGCACCCTCTTCATCCAGGGTGGCGGAGACAGGCTCTACGCAGTTGACCCCGCCACAGGCAAAGATCGCTGGCCTGATGTGGGAGTTGGCGGGCAGGATAATATGGCTGTCGCCAATGGCGTCATTTATATCAACGAGGAAGGCGCACTCAAAGTGCTTGATGAGCGCAATGGCAGCCTCCTCCGCACAATTACCCCTGCGCGCTCAGGGGCAAGCAACAGCGGCGTGGCGATCTCTAACGGCGTTGTCTACTGGCTTTCCGGCAATTACCTCAACGCCTGGAGCTTGCCTGGCGGTGCAGCACCAACGCCAGCGCCGACGAGCGCGCCACCTGCCTTGCCAGGCACAGGAAGCAAGCTCTTCCCCCAAACAGGCAAGAGTGTGACCGGCATATTCTTGGACTACTGGAATAATCATGGCGCTCTGCCCCAGCAAGGCTACCCTATCTCCGACCTGATGCAAGAAAAGTCAGACCTTGATGGTAAAACATATACTGTGCAGTACTTCGAGCGTGCTGTCTTCGAGTACCACCCTGAGAACCAACCCCCTTACAACGTCCTCCTCTCTCAGCTAGGCACAGTGAGGTACAGGCAGAAGTACCAGGGAGGGGCGCCGGCTCAACAAAGCGAGCAAGGAAGCATACTCTTCCCCCAAACAGGCAAGAGGGTAGGAGGGAGCTTTTTGCAGTACTGGCAGCAAAATGGAGGAGTGGCGCAGCAAGGCTATCCCATCTCCGAAGAGTTCCAGGAGCGCAGTGACCTTGATGGTAAAATATATACTGTGCAGTACTTCGAGCGTGCTGTCTTCGAGTACCACTCCGAGAACCAACCCCCTTACAACGTCCTTCTGTCGCTGTTGGGCGATTTCCAGCTCAAGAGCAAATACCCCGGCAGGTAGGAGTCACGCCAGACACTGGCCCGGCTGCCCTCCAACAAGCGTTCAGAGTAAGGGTGCAGGGACATGGCCCCTGACGGGGTTACAGGGGCGTCCCTTGTGCACTCACCAGGGAGTAAAGCCCCCTTCTCCCCTTGTGGGAGAACAACTGTATCTCCTGTGCACTTCAGCATGCACAAAGCCCCCTCTCCCTTCATGGGAGATATACTCCCCAGCAATAAAGCCCCCTCTCCCTTCATGGGAGAGGGGGTTTGGGGGTGAGGGTGCGTAAGGGTGCGTAAGGGTACGCCTCCACAGCTACTCCTTCAAGATTGCTCCACCCCATCTCTGAACAGTTACGCCCTCTACAGGGTATGCCGTTACACAGTGTTTTATGGTAAAATCTGCTAACATTCTCGGCCTGGTTACATCCGGCCTGATTATCCTGGTATACTTGTGGAGGTAAGTCTGTTGCGCTACGACTATACCCCATGGTAGAGTAGTCGTATAAATAGCAAGGAGGTCTCACCATGAAGTTCAGGCTTTCGAGCGCAAATATTGCCCTAACGTCAGGGCTGCTGGCGGTTATTACGCTGCTGCCTGGGCAGGTTGCAGCGGGTGATAGCAGTAGCATCGGCGGCACAACCGTCCAGGCGGCTCTCCAACCGAGTGCGCAAAGCCAGCCACCCGCCACTCCTGCCCCCGGTGACTGGCCGATGTACGGCCACGACGTGAGCCGCACGAACTACAACCCTGATGAGACGCTCTTGAACAGCGGCAACGTAGCCCAGATGGTACAACGCTGGCAGGTAGACATAGGAGGCGGCACCATTCCCTCCGGCGCGCCAAGTGTAGCGGGGGGCAAGGTCTATATCGGTAATAATGGCACATCAGGGAACAATTTCTTCGCCTACGATGCAGTCAACGGCGGCGCACCGCTTTGGAGTACAACCGTAGGACATGGGCCGGAGACGGGCTGTGGCGGTATACATATAGGTTCTACGTCAGCCATCTCCGGCACTGTTCTTTCTGTGGGGGGTGGAGATTCGGCATACTATGGCCTCAACGCGAACACCGGCGCCCAACTGTGGCGCAATGATATGAATGTTGGGCGAAGCGGCTTCCCCTGGGTATCGCCGCTCCTGGCTAATGGCATGTCGTACATTGGTATAGCCTCCGGTTGTGATGACCCCTCAGTGCGTGGCGAAGTACGCGCTATCAATGAGGTTACGGGCCAACAGGTAGCCAACCAGTATTTTGTCCCAGCAGGAGAGGCAGGCGCAGGTATCTGGAACTCGCCCGCCCTGGACCCAAAGAGCAACACACTCGTCGTCGTCACAGGCGAGGACTACAACGGCTACAACGGCCCCTATAACCGCGCTATGATTTCTCTTAATCCTCTGACGTTGCAGATCCTGCAATCGTATCAAGAAGGGGGTTTGAACAACGACCTTGACTTCGGCACTACACCCATAGTCTTCCACGATGCTCAAGGTCGCACATTGGTCGCAGCCAACCATAAAGACGGCACCTTCTACACTTATGTGCTGAACGACATCAATTCCGGCCCTATATGGCAGCGGGCGACTGGCACCGACGTGGGGATGATGCCTGCCTACGACCCTACCTTCGGCAACGGCGGCACACTATTCATCGAGGGCGGTGGCGCCCGGCTCTACGCAGTTGACCCCGCCACGGGGCAAGATCGCTGGCCCGATATAGGCGTGAGCAGCTATGGCAACCTGGCTATCGCTAACGGCCTCATCTTCGTAAATGACGACGGCACCCTCAAGATCTTCAACGAGACCGATGGCAGCCACATACGTGACCTGCCCGGAGCGGCCAGTGGCGGCTCGTATTCTGGCGCGGTGGTCTCTAACGGCTTTGTCTACTGGCTCTCAGGTACCCGCCTGAACGCCTGGAGCCTGCCCGCGGGCACTCCGGTCCCAACTTCCACCTCCACTTCGACATCGCTGCCAACGGCTACGGTCGTGCCTACAAGCACATCCCTGCCTCCGACTTCCACTAACACCGCTGTAGCCTCTACCGCTACTGCTACTGCTACAGCCACAGGCGTAGCACCTACCTCAACTGGAACAATCGCCATAACAGCTACAGCTACAGCTACAGCTACAGCTACAGCTACGGGCATAGCGCCTACAGCCACCAGAACAACAATCGCAACAAACACCAGAACGATCACGGCCGTGCCTACAACTACTAATACTACGACGACAGTTGCCACCTCAACAGCGCAGGCAACCGTCTGCACGATTAGCTTCACCGACGTACCACCCGGTTCAACCTTTTACTCATATGTAGAATGCCTGGCGTGCCGGGGAATAATCAACGGTTACGAGTGCGGAGGCCCCGGCGAGCCTTGCGACAGCAACGGCGACGGCTACTTCCGCCCTGGCAACCAGGTTACCCGCGGCCAGCTCTCGAAGATAGTCTCCAACTCGGCAGGCTACGATGATACGCCCACAGGCGTAACCTACCAGGACGTGCCCTCCAACAGCACTTTCTACGTATATATAGAGAGGCTGACCAGCCGTGGCTTCATGGGTGGCTACGAGTGCGGAGGCCCCGGCGAGCCTTGCGTGGCACCCCAGAACAAGCCTTACTTCAGGCCAAACGCTAACGCCACACGCGGCCAACTCTCGAAGATAGTCTCAAATGCGAGAGGCCTCAACGATGATCCGGGCCAGCAAGTCTACGAGGACGTGCCGCCGGGAAGCGCCTTCTACGACTACATTAACAGGTTAACCAGACAGGGAGTGATCGGCGGCTACGAGTGCGGAGGCCCCGGCGAGCCTTGCGTGCCCACCGGCAACAGGCCCTATTTCCGACCATTCAACAACGCAACCAGAGGGCAGACCTCGAAGATAGACAGCATCACATTCTTCCCACAGTGCAACCCGCAGGCCCGCCGCTAGCAGTGTTGCCACACCCCGTCAGGGGTGGTAAACAGCCGAACCAGGACTGGACGTGTATTGCGTCATCCGTACTACGTGAAGGATTACAGATATTGTATCTTTTCGCCTCACGCGGTACGCATGACGTGATACTCACATATAGGTAGCACACCGCAAAAAGAGGAAACGTAGTGATTTCGCCATACCCACAAGCGCCGCAGCATGGCACACCCGTCACCACACCCCTTTCACCTGACACCCGGTACCCCATCATGCCGGGCGCTGAGCCTTTCCTGTACAAAGCGGGTGACGTAGGTTGCTTGCTGGTGCATGGTTTTACATCTACCCCTTTCGAGATGCAATCCCTGGGCCGCTACCTGGCAGAGAGAGGCATCACAGCCGGAGCTGTGCTGCTGGCAGGGCACGGCACAGCGCCCGAAGATCTGCAAGGCAAGAGTTGGCACGACTGGCACGCCTCGGTGAATGAGGCGCTGGACATTATGCTGGCGCAATGCAAACGGGTCTACCTGGCAGGGCTGTCGCTTGGCGGCGCTCTCACCCTCTACACAGCGGCGCGGCGCGGCGATGACCTGGCGGGCATCATCTCGATGTCAGCCCCTATCTACCTGCCATCGGGGCTGGGATTTATGCTGAACCAGTTGAAAGGCTATGTCCCTTACCTCAACAAGCCCTTCCGTGATATAGAAGACCCCGATGCGAGGGCGCGCCACATAGGTTATCCATACTCGCCATCCGATGCCACCGCCTCTCTCATAGATTTCCTTGGCCCCGTCCGCGCAGCCTTGCCACAAATAAAAGCGCCCGCGCTGATTATCTACGCCCGCCATGACCACGTGGTGCCGAGCGTAAGCTCACATCACATATACTCCCGTATCGGCTCAAAAGACAAGCGAATGCTCGCACTCCACAGAGGCTATCACATAGTAACAGTAGACACAGATTGCGAGAAGGTGCATGCCGCTATCTACAGCTTCATCAGCGAGCGTGATGGGAATGCGTGAACCGCAAACTGTACTATCAGCCTTCGGCTACCGTGCCCAATAACCATGATAACTATACCAAGAGAAGCGTGCATAGATTTGGACCAGGCGCTCAACAAAGAGTGGTTGGTCGGCAACGGCATCGGCGGCTACGCTTCAAGTACCATAGCGGGGGTGAACACGCGGCGATATCATGGCTATCTTGTAGCCGCCCTCAAGCCTCCTGGTGAGCGCACTCTGCTCCTGGCGAACATTGACGAAGAAGCAGAGATAGATGGCCGCACATACTATCTTGGCGCGAACGAGTACCCTGACGGCAAAATACACCCTGGCGGTTTCGTCCATATCGAAGAGTTCCAAATCCGAGATGGGATACCCACTACGATATTCCGCCTGGGCGACAGCGCCCTCCTCAAAACAGTCTGGATGGAGCACGGGCACAACACCACGTACATACGTTACACATACACGGAAGGCGACGGGGAATGCTGCCTGCTATTGCATACAATGTGCAACTATCGCGATTACCACAGCATGACCAAAGGCAACTTTGAGCATGGCTACGGGGTAGAACCGCTTGCGAACGGCTGCAAGGTACAGGCCGATGAGCATGCCAGACCTTTCTGGCTTACCGCCGGGCCGGACGCTACTTTCACGCCAACAGGCGTCTGGTACTGGAACTTTGTATACCGCAGAGAAGTGGAGCGCGGCTACAACGAGACAGAAGACCTCTATCTCCCCGGCGTTTTCAGAGCTGTGCTACAACAGGGCGACAGCCTTGTGCTGGTAGCGAGCAACGAACCACCGTGGGCTACAGAGCCGCTAGTAGCAAATGCCTGGAGGCGCGAGCAAGCACGCCAGCAAACTCTCCTGCAAAACGCCGGTATAAAAGCTGAGGTAGAATTAGAGGAAGCGGCCAGCGTGAGCGCGCCAGACGAGGCGTTCGCAGCCCAGCTTGTACGCGCCGCCGATACCTTTATGGTGATGCGCGACCTTGACAGAAGCGGCGAGACCACCGAAGCGCCGACTCTGCTGGCGGGCTACCACTGGTTCACTGATTGGGGCCGCGACACTATGATCTCACTCCCCGGCCTCTCCATTCCTACAGGCAGCGTCCGTGAAGCCAACAAAATATTGCGCACCTTCGGTCTCTTCGCGCAGCAGGGCCTCATACCTAACAACTTCCCCGACGCGGCGGGCGTCGCACCGCAGTACAACACAGCCGATGCTACTCTCTGGATGTTCGCCGCCGTTGACGCTCTTGCTCGCGCTACCGGCAACATGTCAACCGCGCGCGATCTTTATCCGCTCCTCGCCGATATAGTCGCCTGGCATGTGCGCGGCACTCGCTTCGGCATCCATGTGGATCCAACCGACGGCCTGCTACACGCCGGCGAGGAGGGGTGCCAGCTTACCTGGATGGATGCCAAAGTTGGAGGCTGGGTTGTGACGCCGCGTACAGGCAAGCCTGTGGAGATAAATGCTCTCTGGTACAATGCCCTGCTTGTGATGGAGAAGCTGCGCCTGTCTCTAGGTTCCAGCATGATGCGCGGGGAGGAAGACCCACCCGACTTCAATGCTCTCGCTGAACAAGCAAGAGATTCTTTCCAGAAGCGATTCTGGTATAGCAAAGGGGGCTATCTCTTCGACGTTATAGACGGACCAAATGGTGACGATAGCGCTTTGCGCCCCAACCAATTGCTGGCCCTCTCCTTGAGCAGTAACCTTGTCAGCGTAGAGCAGGCACAACAGGCGCTTGGCGTTGTGAGGCAGCAGCTGCTTACACCTTATGGCCTGCGTACCCTGTCACCCCACGCTCCTGAGTACAAAGGCAACTATACAGGCGATAGACGTGAGCGCGACGGCGCATACCACCAGGGTACGGTGTGGGCATGGCTCCTCGGACCCTATTTTGGCGCTGTGCGCGCGATAGAGGGAGAAGAAGCAGCGCGCAAAGAATTGCGGCAGATGTTGCCCACCTTCAAAGCCCATCTCGCGGAGGCCGGGCTTGGCAGCATCAGCGAAATATTTGACGGCGATGCTCCTTATCGGCCAAGAGGGTGTATCTCCCAGGCGTGGAGCGTGGCCGAATTGCTGCGTCTAGTCTGGGGACCCGAACGGCTGCTGTAGCGACAGGTAGTATACTTGTGAACCACACCTGTGGGGAAGGGCTTTTCTTTTCATCTGGTGGACGGCCCTACGCGTATAAGTTATAAATAGCTTATGTACGCACCTGAGCAATCTCCTCCCTCGGAACCTACAAATACGCCCTGGCGTCCTGAGCCGGACAACCCACCTCAAAATGGCGTGGATCGCTATCTACCTCCTCCCCCCAACTATGTGCCGCCGCCGCGCCCTTCTATTTACGCGGGGCGTCCTGAGGCGGCGCGGCTGGTGCGCACCTGGTTGCGTATTCCGGCAGAGCGGGCGGTGCTGACGCCGCTTATACTTGCGCTGCTCGTAGCAATTTTCGTGATTATGACGGTCATAGGCGGCTCGCTCACGGCAACTGAGAACGATGATTTCTTGATAAATTGGGGAGCAAAGTTCAGCCCTTACATCGTAGCGGGCGAATGGTGGAGGCTCATTACTGCCACTTTGCTGCATGCAGGCTTCCTGCATATAGCTCTCAATGGCTACGCGCTCTACGTAATAGGGATGGATCTTGAGTCCTTCTTCGGCAGGGCACGCTTCGCCGCGATCTATGTAATAGCAGGTTTGGCGGGAAGCGTTGCCAGTTTCGCTTTCTCACCTTACTGCTCGCTTGGGGTAGGTGCATCCGGTGCGATATTCGGGCTTGTGGGTGCGCTAGCGGTCTATTTTGGACTAAACCGCGAGCTTTTTGGCAAGATAGGCCAATTCCAGTTCTGGAATATTATCGTGGTGATCGTGCTGAACCTGGGCCTCGGCTTCTCAGGGATCTTCCCTATAGACAACTCCGCCCACCTGGGCGGCCTCATCGCCGGGGCCGCGGTAGGCTATGTGCTTTGCCCGCGCTATGCATCAGGAGGCTGGTCCAGACCCAATCTGCTAGAGGCAGTGAACACCAACAAGAGCAAACTCACATGGTTCGCTACCCTGTTGATCGGCCTCGATGTCATATTCATCTTCTTCGTAGTGCTGCTGATGTTCCAGCGCGGAGTAATAGCGACGCACGTGTGTTTACAGTGAAACGTAGGGCGTATTATCTGTTGTGTACGCAGCTGTGACTGGCGGGCCAGCCATCGTCGGCTGCCGCCCGCCGCCCCACCCGCACTCTTCTTGACTAAACCGGAGCCTCTATGGAATACCTTTGGACACCCTGGCGGATGACTTACATTAGCGGCGCTAGCGGCGCCACCGCCGAAAATGATAAAACACCACCACAGGCGAGCAACAGCGCAGGCGATCATGCAGAGGCCGCTGAGGAGCTTGCTCTGCCGGGTGGAGAAGGTACTGAATGTGTTTTTTGTGGACGCATGCGCTTGCCGGAGTCAGATGACCGTGCGAAGCTGATACTCTTGCGCGGCAGCCACAACTTCGTGATCCTGAACTTATATCCCTACAACTCAGCTCACCTGATGGTAGTGCCTTATCTGCACACAGCCGACTTCGCGGGGCTGGATGCAGGAACTACAAGTGAGCTGATGAGATTGGTACAGAGGATGCTGAGCGTGATAACCGCCGAGTACAAGCCTGAGGGGTACAACACAGGTATGAACCTCGGCAGAGTAGCAGGTGCGGGTGTGGCCGACCACGTACATATGCATATAGTGCCTCGCTGGGCGGGCGACACCAACTTCATGCCTGTGGTCGGCGCAACAAAGGTGATGCCTGAACTGCTGGAAACCACTTACGACAGGCTGAAGGCGCGGCTCCAGATTACAAGCTGATGCGCCCACTACCCGGTTTAACTCTCCTGAGATACCCACAAGGCTTCAGGGCAGGCCAGCCACAAATCTCCCCAACCTGCGATTGTATTCCTCCGGCTGCTCCAGAGGAAGCATATGCCCCGCGCCCTCTATTTTCTCTAATTGAGAGCCTGCTATCTGCTCGTGCAGGTATTCGCTGTACCTGGGCGGCGTCATCTTGTCTTGCGCGCCCACTATGCAAAGGCAAGGCAGCTTTATTTGGCTCAGGCTCTGCATCACATCGAAGCTGTTGCAGGCAGCGTAGTCGGCATAGGTGATTTGCTGTGGAACGCGCAGAATCTGGCGGCGCGTGCCATCGAGGACGGCCTTCTGCCGGTAAGTCGGGGGCGCATCTTGTGGGGCAAAGCTCTCCTGCACAATCAAGCTAACCGCAGCAGGATAATCAATTTGCAGCAAATCGAGTAGCTGTGGAAGCACACGCAGCCGCGCTCCCGTCCCTGTGAGCACTATCGCTTTGAGCCAGGCTGGGCGGCGCAGCGCCAAAGTGAGGGTGATAGCCCCTCCCATAGAGTGCCCGTTGAGCGCCACATCCTGGAGCCTTTCACTCTCAATGTAGTGAGCTACCCAATCCGCATAACCCTCAATAGTGCGCTTGCTATCATCAAAGTCAGTCGGAGAGCGCTCTCCAACCACAGCGTCTTTGCCTCTAGCGGGGTCATGTCCGGGCAGAGTAAGGTAGTGGGCATCGGGAAAGGCATCTCGCTGGCGGTACCAGAAATCGGCGTTGGAGCCTGCTCCATGCACAAAAACGAGACCTTCGCCTTTTAGGGGCTGCGCCGCACTCAATCTATAATTACCTCGACTTCGCCGGGATTATCCTTCACCAGGATGCCGGTTCCGCCGTCTTGCTTCTCTATATCTATGCTCAGAGTGCTGTCAGCAAGCTTGAGGCGGTTGATCTCTACTGTGGCTATGTTGGGGAGCAGCGACGGTTTAATATACAGGCTGCGATGCGAGCTGTCAGGGTAAATACCAAGCATGGTCTGGCAAAAATGGAGAATGGAGCCTGCGGCCCACGCCTGCGGGCTGCAACTAACGGGGTATTCAGCAGGCACCGAGTAGTAGCGCAGATCGCGGGCAAAGCCGCAGTAAAGCTCAGGCAATCTGAACATCTTGAACCGGATACCTGCCTCCACAACCTGCTCCATCACCTCGGCAGCCTCTTTGTGGAAACCGTAGCGGCGCAGCCCCGCCACGATGATGGCGTTATCATGCGGCCAGACACTGCCATTGTGATAACTCATAGGGTTGAAGTGCGGCTCTTTGCTTGAGAGTGTGCGTATCCCCCAACCGCAAAGCATATCGGGCATCATCAGCCGCTCGACCACCTGAGCAGCCTTGTCGGGGTCGGCGATGCCACAGTAGAGGGCATGGCCGGGGTTTGACGAAACACTCGGCACCTGGTGGTTAGAGCCATCGAGAGCTTGAGCGTAAAAGCCCGCTTCCGGCATCCAGAAGTCGCGGTTGAATCTCTCTCTAAGCACCTGCGCTTCTCCAGCGAGGCGCGCTCCCGTCACCTTGTCGCCCCGGCTCATCAATAGCTCGGCCATGCCCATCTTGGCGGCATAGACATAAGCCTGTGCCTCCACCAGTGCAATCGGCGGCTCCGGCAGCTTGCCGTCAACGAACTTGAGCGAGTCGTAGCTGTCCTTCCAGCCCTGGTTGCGTAGGCCCCACCGCGATTTAGAGGAATACTCGATAAATCCGTCGCCGTCCATATCGCCGTAGTTATCTATCCATTCCAGGGCGCGCATCGCGTTGGGCAGCAGGTCGCTGTAAAGGGCATCATCGCCTGTCCAGCGCATCGTCTCGACGAAGAGCATAATGAACAAGGGCGTGGCGTCTACGGTGCCA
Source organism: Chloroflexota bacterium (assembly GCA_015478675.1). Next base: position 16,269 of record JADMIH010000011.1, read on the forward strand.
TAATATGGAGTGTGCGGGATTTCGCCCAGCTTTGCCATTTCGCCAAAGCGTATCTCGTGTAATATCTTGCCCGGCTCCTCATCACGCCAGGTGTCTACTTTGTCACCCTGATAACGAGCGAGGAACCTGAGGGTGCCCTCAGCAATGCGGGGCTTGAAAAGGAGTGTTTGCAGCCCCGTGATAAGGCTGTCGCGCCCAAAAGGAACCGAGTACCAGGGTATGCCTGCGGCAGGCAAAAGGCCGCCGGGCACGAAGTCCACAAGCACACGCAAATCGGCCAGCGAGCGGTCCAGAATGCTGTTGAAGACCTCGTTGTCGGTGCGCAGCGATGTACTCTCGGTGTACCAATCCTCGTAATCTCGCCGCAGGTGGCGTGCATCCGCATCGAAGAGCGAAGCAGGCTGGTACTCAGAAGCGCCTTCGGGCACGGCGGTGACATTCATGAACCAGGGTTGGTGGGGAACAAGATATACCTCCCACTCAGCGTGCGCTGAAGGGGGCACAATAGTTTCTTTGATAGTAGCAGCGTTGCCAGGATAGATGGCGTCAAGCCTCTGGGCAGTCACCGGCTGCTCAGGGGCCTTCTCTATCCACATATGAGTTGGGGCAGGATCGAAAGAGATACTGGTGTGCCGGTCTATGTGGTCGAGGCCCATATATGAGAGGATAAGCACGCTACCCTCCCATCGTGGTTCATTTATGACACCGCGATTGTTACGTGGGAAGCCACGTATGTCAAACATATCGCGGAAGTCAGCGGCGAGATTCAGGCGCAAACGCAAGCGCACAGGGAAAGGGTTATAATTGAACAACCCAATACGCTCGCGCATACCACCCTGTATGAGGCGGTTGCGCCTCAACGAAATAGTATTCTGGAGAATGGCGCTCCCATCTTCCAGGCCGAGCGCCGGGTTGGTGAGCTGCAAGTTAGACATGAAGTTGTGCTCACTTGATGCGGATAGGAGCACAGGTTCTTTGCCTTCGATAGTGAGGGTGTAGAGAGAGAGGTAGCGGGTATCCTTGTAGTAAAGGCCGAGACTACTCCCCTCCGGCATGTCGCCCATGCTGTTACTGGTGACAAATATCTGGTCTTCTTTCAGGACAAGCTGCTCAGAAACTTGTTCACTAGGTTGAGCCAATGGGGTGCTCCTGGGGAGTGCTAAGTGATGCGCATCGTGCACTGCATAAATGATAGCGCGAAAGTGGTCGGCACTTCCCGCATTTGAGAGATTGTAGCATAAGGACAGGGGAGTGACAAAGGTAATGTGGCCCGTAACTGTTCAGAGTTGGGGTGGAGCAATCTGCAAGGAGAAGCTGTGGAGGCGTACCCTCACCCCCGCTCACCTACCCTCACCCCATGCCCCCTCTCCCATGAAGGGAGAGGGGGCTTTAATCACCCTTGTAACCCCGTCAGGGGCCTGCTCCTGTGCACTCAGCATGCACAAAGCCCCCTCTCCCATGAAGGGAGAGGGGGCATGGGGTGAGGGTGCGTAAGGGCAGGTGAGGATACGCCCGCACAGGCACGCCTTGACGATTGTCCACTCTAACTCTGAATGCTTACTCAGAGCCGCTAACAAGGTAACTCACCGCAGAGACGCGGAAGACGCGAAAGGGGTAATGGATCTCCTCTGCGCCCTTGCGGTGAGTTACTACCCAACCACGAAAGTTCGGGTTATACTGGGGACATGAATATCAAGCAGGAACTCCGGGGTCTGGTAGAGTTCAGTCCTGAAGTAGGGCAGGCGCTAAAGGAAGGGCGCGCGGTCGTTGCCCTCGAATCTACGGTAATCGCTCATGGGCTTCCACAGCCGCTCAATCTCGCGGTGGCAACACGCATGGAGGAGGTAATCAGGGAGACAGGGGCGGTGCCCGCCACAATCGCCATCCTTGACGGCAAGATAATAGTAGGCTTAAGCTCAGAGCAGATTGAGCGCGTAGGCTCTTCGGCTGCTATTTCCAAAGCCAGCCTGCGTGACCTGCCGCTCCTGCTGGCACGTGGCGAAAGTGGAGCTACAACTGTATCAGCCACCGCACATCTTGCCGCCCAGGTAGGGATCAAGGTTTTCGCCACCGGAGGCATAGGTGGGGTGCATAGAGGTTGGGAAGAAACCCTGGACATATCCGCAGACTTACCGGCCCTTGCTTCCACGTCTATAGTGGTGGTTTGCGCCGGTGCCAAGTCTATACTCGACCTGCCTGCCACCCGTGAATGGCTGGAAACTCATGGCGTGCCCGTGTTAGGCTTCGGCACCAACCACTTTCCAGCCTTCTACGCCAGAGTGAGCCACCCACCACTCCCTGTGGACGCCAGGGTAGAAAGTGCCGAAGAGGTGGCAAGCGTCTTCAAGCTGCGGCGACGACTCGGCTTCATCGGCGGCGTGCTGGTATGCGTGCCGGTACCTGAAGAAGGAGCGCTCGCCACAACCGAAGTAGACCGCGACGTGCGGCACGCGCTGGAGGCTGCCCAGGAAGCAGGAGTAAGAGGGCGTGAGCTAACCCCTTTCCTCCTCAACTCTATAGCCTCATCCACACGCGGCAGGTCGCTGCAAGCCAACCGCCTGTTGCTGGAGAACAACGCCAGTATAGGCGGGCTAATCAGCCGGGCGATTACCCCACCGCAGTTTGTCTGAGAGGGACCCATAGTGCGTAATGTGTAGTGGATCAGGCAAAGATATGCTTTGCCTGTACCGAGACGTATTACGCATCACTCAGTATTAAGTGCGCAATACGAGGATATCTTTGCCTCCCAACTTTTTTGCTACTGTGGCGCTCGTATTTGGAGCAACCTTGCTCGTTTCGCTAGGGCTTACCCCTCTGGTGCGGCGGGTAGCTTTGCGGCGCGGGCTGCTCGACATGCCAGGCGAGGCGCGGCGGGTGCATAAGGTGGCGGTGCCCAGGCTTGGCGGGCTGGCGATATACGCTGCTTTTGCGGCAGGTGTGATGGTCATGTTCGCGGCGGGCGTGCAAAATGCCCACATGAGCGAGAGCGGCAACGGTCGCTTCGAGCCAAGCCGCATTCTCTTTTTCCTGCTGGGGGCGGGTATTATCACAGTGGTGATGGCTGTGGACGACATGCGCGGTATCCGGCCTCTGCCCCGGCTCATCTGGCAAATAGGAGCCGCTTTGCTGGTGATAGTTCCCGGCCTCTTGTGGCCCGGCGGCCCTAACGCGCAGCGCAACGGCCAACTGGAAGCTGCCGGTACTCTCCACTTTGACCAGGGCGCGGGCGTAATAGCTACGAGCGTGCAAAGCCCTCTTGGAGGTGGCGCTATAAACTTACCTATTATTCTGGCTGTGCTTTTCACCACCTTCTGGATAGTGGGCATGACCAACACTATCAACTGGATAGATGGCCTCGATGGTCTGGCGGCGGGGGTAACTGTGGTGGCTTGCGGGGTGCTTTTCCTGCTGACTGTCTTGCTGAAGCAGTACACCCTGGCCTATTTGCCGTTGATACTGGGGGCGGCTACCCTCGGTTTTTTGCCCTACAATGTCCACCCGGCACGTATTTTCATGGGGGACTCGGGGGCTATGTTCCTCGGCTTCTCTCTGGCCGTTATATCAATAATCGGCGGTGCGAAGCTCGCTGCCGCTCTGCTTGTCCTCGGCATACCGATATTCGACGGTATATATATGATGATCTACAGGCTCTATCGCGGGCGCTCGCCTATGTCCTCCGACAGAGGCCATCTCCATCACCGCTTGCTGGACATAGGGCTTAGCCAACAGCAGGTTGTGATGATCTTCTACTTGCTCTCTGCAACTTTCGGGATAATAGAGTTGCTCCTCCCGACAAGCCAGTTAGAGATATTTGGGGTGTCGCTGTCGAGCGGCTCGTTCAGACTTTTTGCGTTGGCTGCCCTTGTCATAGTGCTGGTAGCGTTGATGATATACATTACCCGGCGCAGCTTCGACCGTGTGAGCACAGGTGGAAGCGGAACGCCCGGCGAAGGCGACGGGGGCACTACGGGCGCCCCCAAGCTGTAACGCTCTTTCCCTAATCTATGCAGCGCTTCTTCGTTTCCCCCGATACCTTCTCCACAGGCCAGGTGCGACTCACCGGCGACACGGCCCGCCAGATAAGCAGAGTATTGCGTATGCGGCCCGGCGATGAGCTACTGCTTCTCGATGGGAGCGGAATGGAGTACAAAGCCAGGCTCACTACCCTCGACAAAGAGGATGTGTGGTGTGAGATGCTGGAGAAACATGCAGGGAGCGCCGAGCCTTTCCACAGAGTAGACCTCTATTTATCTTTGCTCAACAAGCCTGATAAGTTCGAGTGGGCATTGCAGAAGTGCACTGAATTGGGCGCTGCTCGCTTTATACCTGTGGTAGCAGAGCGCAGCATAGCCGATGCCCCCGGCCCGGGGCGGCAGGAGCGCTGGGAGCGCATCATTCAGGAAGCCGCCGAGCAGAGCGGCCGCTCCACTTTGCCCTCTCTATCGGAAGCTATACCTCTCAAGAAGGCGATTGTTATGGAGGGAGAGCGGGTTCGCGCAACGCCTGGCGGGGCGCATCTCGCCATAATGCCGGCGCTGAGAGCCGCACACTCTCTCCATGACTTACTCACCGCCTCTGAGGGCACAGTACGCTCAACAAGCCTTTTCATTGGGCCTGAAGGCGGCTTCTCCGAGTCGGAGCTTGGCATGGCGCAAGACTGCGGCATACACCTGCTGACGCTAGGCTCCCGCACTTTGCGTGCCGAAACCGCTGCGGTTGCAACGCTCACAATAGTGACGTACGCGTTCGGGGAGATGGGTGGACAATTCGTCTAACGCCGTTATCCGGTGACAAGATAAACCACTTTGTCACTGTTCAACCGGGCACAGGAAGGACAAAAGAAATGGCGAAGTTGCACTCTATAGACGCTAATAAGCTTGCGCAGCGATTCTTTTCCGGCGATGACGCGACCAAGCTTGTCGCGGAGGAGTATACAAGGGAAGAAGTGATTAGCTACATGCGGGACAAGTTGAAGCAAGTGGATGCTCTTGTTAAGAGCATGTCCGCTACGCAGCTACTTTACAAACCTGCCGGTGTGCCAACAGGCCCGGACGCCAGCGGTAACGAGACGCATTTCGATACATCAGAGATCGTCACGCACCTGGCGAGCGGAATAACCTTCCACTGGTGGGGCATCACACGCGCTGTGGGCGATGAGCGGCCAAAATACCCCAAAGCGCCCGAAAGGGCCAGGATTACAGGCACGAAAGGCAATATCATGGGCGCAGGCGGGTGGAGCGGCGACTCGCCTGCTCAACTAATCGAGCTGCTGGACGACACGGCGAGCCGCTTCCTGACCTACGTGGAAACCCTGCCCGAAGAAAGCTATAAGCAAACCACTTCCAGCTTCGGCATTTTCCACGATATGACGCCGCATAGCTGGCTCTTCCTCGACGCTATACACATTGGGATGCACTTTCAGCAGATGCAGAATATGCGGTCCCAGCCCGACTATCCGTCACGCTAGACCCTTGCAGCTAGCGGTGCAGACCGAACATTGACCAGATTTGCTGTAGCACCTGCAAGATGAAGGGTAAGCTTATCGCCGCCAGCAAGATACCATAGATTATCCTGATCCAGGGCGGCGGGCCTGTATAATGGGTATTATAGTCGTTATGGCGTCGGCTGGATAAGCCTGCGCTTTGCTTGCTTGAGTATGCCTCACTTTTGGGAAGGTAGCTACCGCCCCCCGCCTGCTCCTGATCACCATCTGCCCAGTACCAACCTGGCTCCTGGTTTTCAGGGTTAGAAGTCTCCTGCTGGTTAGGGAGATTATGTATCATGCTCCAACCCTGGGGTAATGTACTGCGGGAAGGCCGGTCTTGCTCTGTTCCCTCGCTTTCGTATTGCTCTACGTTAGCATCATCAAACTCTGCCTCCCAGGGCTGAGAGGTCATGTTTTCCGAAGGTGCAGAGTAGACGAGCTGCCGTGCTTGCTCCAGGAAGTGTCGTGGCACCCTCAGGTCATAGGGGACGAAGTCGTTGCCGGTGAACTGCCCTATGTCCGCGCTTGGAGCTCGCAGCATCAGCACAGGTATGCCTGCATCCTGAAGCTGGCTCCTGAGCAGGTTGCCAATAATGGCGTTGGGCACATTGGTAGCCACAGTCCACTCCGGGTCCTCATCAGGACCCAGCCTGTCTACTACATCACCACTTTCCTGGGGAGGCAGCGGCCTCCCAATAGAGACGTTGCAATCAGGGCATACCTCTATCCAGGGTTCATATTCATAGCCGCATTGTGGGCAGAGATGTCGGTTTTTGTCTTCCATATCAGTCTGTAGTCCGTCGTCAATAGTCAGTCGTCAGTTAGCACACTTATATTATAAGCTATTTGGACCTCTTACGCCGTAACTCATAAGCTACCATACGAGCGACAGACGGGCGAGCGCACGAGCTCTGCTTCTACACCTTCTTACGTAAATCCTATAGCGTCCACGCGCTTGTTGCGTTCACGCCTCAATTTAGATGCGCTCACCGGGCCAGGATGTGCAAAACCGTTGGCGCGGCTAGAAGGGGGTGTAACATTCTGGCACCTTTAAGCCGGGACAGGGAGCTTGGCAAGGAGTGGCCCATGAAAAATCTTGCACCTTGCTGCGACCCCGTTCCAACGTACGGGGAGGCTAAGTGGGTGTGGGTGTCGGCTATTCGCCTGGTTGCAGGTAGCTTTTTGCTACATCAAGCAACCCGCAACTCATATTGTGTATGACATGTCCCAAAGGCTGAAGGCTGAAGATCCGCACAGCTCTTAAAGCGCTACGCACTACTTAGGTACAACGTCTCATCAGGAGGAAGGTGATTTTTATGGGCGTTGATTGGATACTGCTCGTTCTTTTAGGGCTATTGTGGCTGGCCGCGGGCGGGCTAAGTTGGAAGGTGCCGGGCAAACACAAATGATAGAGCAAAGCGGAAGTTCTGTTGTACTACTTGATGCGGAGGCAGTACGCCGCGCCCTGACGCGTATAGCGCATGAGATTTTGGAGCGCAACGGTGGGACGGAAGGGCTGGCGCTGCTGGGTGTACGCACACGTGGAGTGCCCCTCGCCCACCGAGTTGCGGGCCTCATGGAGCAATTTGAAGGCATCAAGGTGCCCGCAATAGAGCTTGACGTAACTCCATATCGTGATGATAGGCGAGGAAGCAGCGCAGCCTCAGCCCAGAGCGGGGCGTCAGCGCTGGGGATAGGGGTCGAGGGGAAGCGGATCGTGCTGGTAGATGACGTCTTCTATACAGGGCGAACGGTGCGTGCCGCCATAGATGCCATTATGGACCAGGGCCGCCCGGCGAACATACAGCTTGCTGTGCTGGTGGACCGGGGCCATAGAGAGCTACCTATCCGCGCCGATTACGTGGGCAAGAATGTGCCCACTTCTTTCACCGAGAGAATACAGGTGCGTCTAGCCGAGACGGACGGGGTAGACGAGGTGCTGCTGGTGCGCTCAGGTAGCGAGGGTAGTACGTTGGGTGGTGCGAGAGAATAGCTACAGGATGAAAATGAGACCTCCTGGGATAGTCTCATTTGTGGTTTCGGGGCAACGTTATACTGTCAGGAGCTTACCGGCTTACCTATGGTACAGGCTGCGTGGCAGGCTGAGGAGCGACGACTGGCGGCGCAGCAGTTGGGGTGGTGGCGCTGGTGGCTGGCGCCAATGTTGCGCTTATAGTTGTTGGCGAGGCCCCCACTGCTCCACCATTGGTGACTGTGCTTGTTAAAGAGACGGTACCGGTAACTACCTGGGTGAGAGCTACAGCGGTCTGCGCCTTGTTGTTGTACTGCTGAATCAGACTCTGAGCTTCAGGGGCGAAGGACCCACTGGGGCTGAGGCTCAATGCCTGCTGCAACTGAGCGAGCGCTCCTACATAGTTGGGGTTAGGAACGTTGAGCATCGCCTTGCCGAGGTTGAAGTGTACGCTCGGGTTGCTTTGATCCTGGCTCAAAGCAAGATAGGCGTTGTAATAACTGGTCGCGCTAATCCACTGCCCTGCCGCGACTGCCTGGTCAGCCTGGTTTAAGAGTGTCTGGAAGTTAGCATTTACAGTAGGTATGGTGACGCCAGGCACAGAGGTGCTAGCCGGTGTGCTGCCGCTGACGCCTATCTGCTCTACTATTTCGGCGTACACTGTGCCAAGAACGAGAATCCCGACAATAGCGAGCGCCCCAACTTTTCGTAATAGGACACGTGTGCGGCGGCGTGCATCTGAGCGGCGTTTGGCTGCGGCCTTTGTTGTGGCTCTTCTGGATGTAGACATGCTTCACATTGTACCAAATCAGGCACAGATCGACAAGGTGAAGGAAGCTGGTAAGCGTTCAGAATAACTCATGACCCATTGGGCCACCACCAGGAATGAAAGTAGGCTGCTGAGAGCCTATTTTCAGAAGAATAGGGGTGGAGCAATCTCCTTGGGGTGAGGGCTGCCAATCACTGAGCGTCAGAATGGAGTTTGCAGATAAGCCCTGGTCAGGTAATGGTCGAGTGAGTGTATAATTAGAGTTCACAGGTCACCTGTGGGCTTACAACGTTAGTTCTACAAGCAGACCTAAAAGGAGAAAGAGATGGACCAGAACAACAATACACCCCCGCCACCGGAGGGGATGGTATTCAGGCCAGCAGCACCGCAGGACCCAACCGAAGGGGAGCAGGTGCACACTGGTCAACCCACACAGCCAGTTGAGCAGGCTCCTCAGCAGCCTACTCAACCTCAGAGCCAGTATATCCCGCCGTCGTATAACTCTAATCCACAGCAAGGCTACCAGCCGCCTCAAGGTTACCAGGCTGGAGGTGGGGGGTACCAGGGGGGCTATCCACAGGGAACCCCTCAGCAGCAGGGAGCAGGGCCGGGCGTACCCCCAGCGGGATACCCACCGCAAGGCTATCCACCGCAAGGCTACCCACCTCAGGGATACCCCCAGGCCGGGCCGGGAGGCGTCTACCCACCTCCTCCGCCCATCTCTAACCCCTCACAGGTCACAGCCAGGAGAGGTGGCGTACCTACCTGGCTGTGGGTGTTGCTGGGCGTCCTTGTCTTCGGCTGCATAGGGGTTTTCATCGTCGTTAGTTTGTTGGTTAATAGCGCCGCTCGCGCTGTGTCAACCGGGTTCTCCTCTTTTGCCACGGCGGTCAGTACGGTCACCAACGGTTTTGAGCCAAGCATAGCAGCCAGCGCCTTCTCCTCTGATCTAAAGTCGCACAATTACGAAGCAGCACATAGCATCCTCGGCCCAGACCTTGCGAAGCAGTACAGTGTGAGCGACCTGCAAACAAAGTGGAAAGCTTTAGAAGATGCGCAGGGCACGATCACATCTGATATATCGGCAGTAAGCATGGATAGCAGTAACGCTGCTCATATAACATGGTCGCTCAATCCTACTAATGGGCGCAACTATGACGTAGAGCTTACCTTGCAGAAGGTGGGGCAGGACTGGCTCATAACAAGCGCCAATCCCGTGCTGATTCCTGCGCCGGTTGCTCCATAATCGGTAGTGAGTAATCGGTAATCTGTGATCAGCAGGTAGATGCAGAAGGGGTATCTCTGGGCTGCTTCCACTGGCTAAGGTACGATCACCGACCAGTGACCCCTGGAAAGAGGTTGATGCTAAACGTCACATCTGAAATAGGGCGGCTCAGGCGGGTTGTTGTGCATACTCCTGGGCAGGAGGTGCGGTTGATGACCCCTGCCTTGCGCCACGACCTGCTCTTTGACGATATCCTCTACCTCGACCTTGCCCGGCACGAGCACGAGGCTTTTCGGAGGCTCATCTCAGTGGTTGTACCGCCTGATGATGTGCTTGATTCGGCGGATTTGCTGCACGACATAGTTGAGGATGAACCCGCTCGCAGATCGCTCGTGGAGAGTGTTTGCCGTTTGCCGTTAGGTCCGAATACCGACCCTGAGCACCTTTGCCGTGAGCTTATGGAGGCCGACGCTGCTCAGTTGGTGTCGTGGCTCATCGAGGGCAAACCGAACCCGCAGAGGCATGCCGAGCTAACATCTTTTCTCTCCGAGATGCCTTACCAGTTATTGCCAGTTCCTAACTTGATGTTTATGCGCGACCCATCGGCTATCGTTGGGGAGGGGATCGTAGTAGGGCACATGGCTAAAGCAACCCGGCAGCGCGAGGCGCTACTCATGCGCTACGTTTATTCTCTGCACCCTCTGGCGGGTGGGGGCGCTCATCCTCCCTTCTGGTTTGATAAACTGTCGCCTTTCGCCCTCGCCAGCGATAATGAGGTTGAGGCCGTGGCGACGTTGGAAGGTGGCGATGTGCTGGTGATACGTCCCGACCTTCTGCTGGTGGGGGTATCGGAGCGCACATCTTCAGAGGCGGTAGACGCGCTGGCGAAGGGCTTCGCCAGGCAGCATTCGGCTGTCAAAACGATCTATGCGGTGATAATGCCGAAGCAACGCTCCACTATGCACCTCGACACAATCTTCACTATGTTGTCGAGGGATGACTTGCTTGTTTACCCGCCGCTTATTATGCCTGGGGGTGGCGAGCAGGTGGGGGTCGTGCGCGTTTCTATAGGGCGAGATGGCTCAACCAGCTTGCGGCAGGTAAAGAAATCGCTGGTAGCCTGCCTGGAGGATGAGCTTGGGTGGCCCCTCAACCCGATCTTCTGCGGAGGCAGCAGCCGCCTTTACCAGGAGCGTGAGCAATGGACCGATGGGGCCAACGCCTTCACTCTGCGCCCCGGCCTGATTCTTGGCTACGAGCGCAACGAGCAAACCTATAAGTCGCTGGCAGAGGCGGGGTACAGGGTGGTCCCGGAAGGAGACATAGTGCGCTGGCAAGTAGAGGCGGGGAGCGACCGCCAGTGGGTCACCAACCAGCCGCTAATCGAGGAGATCAGGAGCCACCCTGAGCGCAAGTACGCCATCAAAATCAGCGGCCTTGAGCTTTCGAGGGCGCGTGGCGGGCCGCGATGCATGACGATGCCCATGGTGAGAGATGATGTTGCCTGGTAAACCCTACTGCGGGCAGCGGCTCAAAGAGCTACTAACTAGCTACCGAGCAACCTTTATGTCAGATGACATCCTCTCAAGGCCGGCGCCTATCGCCGGTGATCGTATCCACTACGGCCCCGGTGAGTGGAACTTCGGCGATTTGCGTTTACCATCTACGCGCGGGCCGCATCCTTTAGTTGTGGTGATACACGGCGGCTTCTGGCGAGCGCAATACGACTTGCTGTACATGGCGCACGCTTGCGCCGCCCTTGCCACTCTGGGATTCGCCACCTGGAATATAGAATACAGGCGCATCGGCAATCCTGGTGGCGGCTGGCCCGGCACTTTCCTCGATATAGCGGCGGCGGCTGACTTCGCGCGTGACCTCGCCCACAGCTATGACCTGGACCTCAGCCGGGTTGTCGCTGTGGGACATTCGGCGGGTGGGCAGATGGCGCTCTGGCTGGCGGGGCGACATCGTATACCGCAACCGAGCGTACTCTACTCTGCATCGCCGCTGCCGATAAAAGGTGCGGTATCGCTCGCAGGCGTGGTGGACCTACGGCGCGGTTGGGAATTACGCCTGAGCAATGAGGTTGTGCAGGAGTTCATGGGCGGCGCACCCGCGAGCGTCCCTCAGAGGTATAGGGCAGGGTCTCCTACCGAGTTGTTGCCTGTGGGTCTGCCTCAGTGGTTGGTGCATGGCACGAACGATGCAAATGTACCCTATCAGATCAGCAAGAGCTACTGCGATCTCGCACGATCATTGGGAGACGACGCAACGTTGGTAACTCTACCTGGCGCTGGGCACTTCGAGGTTGTGGACCCACAGTCCCGCGAATGGCCCTCGGTAGCCGGGGCGTTGCGTGCGGCTCTTGGCGAGCAGTGAAGGCTGAGAAGAGAGTGCGCTAGCTATTAACCCGTAGTACACAGCCTCTAATCCCCGATCCTTTACAGATGAAAATCTACTTCGTCCGTCATGGAGAGAGTGAAGCCAACATCCTGCGTCAGTTCTCAGCCAGGAGCGCCCGGCACGGACTTACTGACCGAGGACGAGGGCAAGTTGGCGCCCTCGCGGAGAAGTTAGCAGGTGAAAAGTGCATCGCCATCTACACAAGTCCGCTCCTGCGCGCTGTGCAATCGGCTGAAATCCTGTCCCACAAGCTGGGTATCCCATACGAAGTTACGCCCGCTCTCAGGGAGTACGATGCAGGTATCTGCGAAGGGAGGTCTGACGATTATTGCTGGCAGCAGGATGGCTTTCTCCTCGGCGAGTGGTACGATAACAACTGGGACGTGAGGCTTGAGGGCGGCGAGAGCTTCAATGATATACGCGCCAGATTCCTCCCATTCATGAAGCTTGTGAGGGAACTCTATCGAGGTAAAAGCGGTGCGGTAGTGCTCGTCGGCCACGGCGGTACATATAAGTGCATGTTGCCTTTGATACTCACTAACGTCAGCTTCTTTTTTGCGTTGGAACACAATATCGACACCGCAGAGTATGTCTTGGCCGAGACAGATGGAGATGAGCTGGTTTGCCTGGGTTGGAACAGGTAAAAGGTGATGAGCATTGTGTTGAGTGAAGCGTAGAGATAAAGATGTATTATCCATAATCCCTTGCCCTTCACCTTTTACGCCTCACGAGGCCGTCTTTACAAATGCGCGGGGTTGGCGGTAAAATAGGGATATATCCAGCTATCATAGAAGCATATTGTTCCGGTGTAGATGGAGGTCTGGGGAGATGATCGAGTGCAAGATTGAAAGCATACGGGTAAGCCTGGTCACCCAGCACCGCGTTGTGATACTCAAAGAGGTCGACTCGGAGCGTTACCTCCCAATTTGGATTGGCCCCTACGAGGCGGATGCGATTGCCCTTGAGTTGCAGGAGGTGCCCATGCAGAGGCCCTTCACACATGATTTGCTGCGTACCGTGATCGGTGAGCTTGGGGCCAGCGTAACCCACATCTTAATCAACGACCTGCGCGACGACACCTTTTTTGCGCGCATCATACTGGACGTGCAGGGCCGCCACGCCGAAGTGGACGCTCGCCCTTCCGACTCGATTGCGCTGGCCGTACGCGCCAAGTGCCCTATCTTCGTTGACGAGTCGGTGATGGAAAGAGCAGGTGTAGTTTTGGAGGGCGAGGGCACACCTGACGAGGATGATGATATGCCGGAAGGCGAGTCGCTCCCACAGTCCGAGCGCCCCGACGAGGACCGCCTGTCCGTATTCAGAGATTTCATCAACTCCCTGGATATAGATGATCTCGGCAGGAAAGGTGAAGGCCCCGGCAAACAGTAGCGTAGACAAGGATAACTCTGCTAAAAGCATAGGCGAAGAATTTCGCCCTCCGAGGGAAAAGTAGAGCAAAGAGGCAGCCGGGCGGCTGCCTCTTTGCTCTATTCGCTTAAATATACCTAAGGAGTAGTGAGGCAGTTAGGGAAGAAAGTGTTGGCGTCAATCTTGGCTGCTTGCCCACGTGTGGTGTTGTTCCCCCACCTGAAGTATGGCCTGTTCTCTGTGTCACATGGCTCCTGTGGGATACTCCCACAGGCGTACCCTCCCATTACTCCTCTTCGTGTGAGACGGTTGATGTAGTCGTAGAATGGGTTGCCTGGTGGCACATCTGTGTATATCTGTGGCCCTGGGTCCTCCTGTATCCCTGCTGCATTACTGATGATCTTGGAGATCTGCCCTCTTGTGGCCTGTGCTCCTGGTCTGAAGTATGGGCGGTTCTCCATGTCACATGGCTCTTGAGGTATGCTCCCACAGGGGTATCCACCCATGTATCCTCTTTGTGTGAGACGGTTTATGTAAGCATAGAAGGGATTAGAAGGGGGCACATCTGTGTATATCTGAGTGCCAGGGTCATCAGTGTAGCCAACAGAGTTACTCACTATCTTAGCAATCTGTCCTCTGGTCACCTGGTTATTAGGTCTGAATGTGCCATCATCATAGCCTGAGACAATGCCCTTGCAGGCAAGGCATTCTATGCTGGCGTAGAAGGTATTTGAGGGTGGCACGTCTGAGAAGGAGATGGTGCATGCTGTGGGTGAGGGTGCGAAGGTGGCTGTGGCCTCTGTTGTGGAGGTGGCCTCTGTGGTGGCTGTCTCAGTTGCTCCGCCTGGTGTTGAGGTCGGCCCTGTTGTGCTTGTTTCGGTGGCTCCGGTAGTAGACGTGGCTTGCGTCGTGTTAGTAGCCTGCGTTGTGGAGGTGGCTGTAGGCACTGTTGTAGCTGTACTGGTGGGGCAGCCGCCACCTGAGACGAGCGCAGACTCGACGCTGGCGACATCACCGGTGCTGCCGTCGAAGCCTGCAACAGCGAGCATGCGGTTACCGATTGCTGTGCCGCCGCTGAACGCGCGCGTCGTGTTCAGGTTTGGCCCGTTCGTCCAACTGTCGCTGGCTATATCATAGACAAAGGTAGTGTTAAAGGCCGTGGGCAGATCAGGTGTATTAGAGCCTTTGAGGTGAGCAGGGTCGTTCGCTGACGGGTTTCCGCCGGCCCAGAGATATATCTGACCGCCGTACGCGCCCGCCTGGGCATCATAGCGCGCATCAGGAAGCGGAGCACGCGTCGTCCACGTATCGCTTACGATGTCATAGCGGTAGTTCAACGTTGTCGCGCTGCCGTTAAAGCTGCCCATCAGGTAGATGAACTGCCCGACTATAGTGGTGGCACTACCGCCCATGCCCGTAGGTATTGGGGCACGGTTGGTGGCGAACGTGTTGGTGAGAGGGTCGTACTCCCAGGTCTGGGTTGTTTCAACGTAGTTGCTGTCAAGGCCGCCGATGATATAGATCTTGCCTGTGCCGGCGGAATAGGAGACACTGGGGAAGAATCGTCCATCGGGCATATTGGCTCCCGCAGACCAGCTGTTAGAGGCAATATCGTAAATGTAGGTTGTATTCACTACATTGCCGCTGCTGTCGATGCCGCCAAAGGCGTAGATTTTGCCGGTGTTGGCAGCGTAAGCTGTGCGGGTATCGTAAAGCGCTGTGGGTAGTGGGGCGAGTGTGGTCCACGTGTCAGTGGTGGGGTCGTAGCGCGTTACCAGGTCGGTGGGGGTGAAATTAACGGCTCCGCCCATTCCGTAGGCGTAGGTGCCATCAGTGGTGATAGCTGCGCTCTCAAGTGACGCCGGGTATGGAGAAACGTAGCTCCAGGGGCCGAGGGTGCCGCCGGTTGGGACACATGTCGGTGTGCCCGTTACCCCAGGTGTGGATGTGGCTACAGATGTGGATGTGGCGCTCGGTACGCTTGTAGTGGTAGCCGTAGCCCCACCGATCATGCGCCCAACATCAGTGTAGGCGCGCTGCCCGCTGCGCTGGTCGGTCCAGATAGGCAGCACACGGCTGTTGTCGTTGTTGACGGCAATGCCGCTATAGTCGCCAATAAAACTGCTGGGAGTAGAGCCTACATCGGCTACTGCCTGGTTGGGCGACCACGTCAGGCCGCCATCAGTTGACTGGCTGTAATATTCTCGGTACTGGAAGCCATTTACAGGGGCATCTCGGCGGTCCATCCATGAAGCGTGGAGCGTGCCGTCCGAGCCGACTGTCAGCCATGGGAAGAACTGGTCTTTGCCCTGCACATTGTCATCATTGATTTTGATGGGCGTGGTCCAGGTATTGCCGCCATCGGTGCTGCGTGTGAAGACGATATCGCCGTGCCAGCCGGTGACACCCTGGTAGACGAAGGTGCTCTCGAAGCGGCCATCGCTCCAGAGTGCGTAAAGCTCGTTGGGGTTGGTGGGCGATACACCGATTATGGCCTGGTCGTTGTGGCGGAAGCCGCTATTCGTGCTGCCCGCGTAGAGGTACTGGTAACCTGCCACCGAAGCGCCAGTGTAAGAAATCGGCTGCCCTGTGATGGTGATGCTGGGGCTGAAGCTCACCCCGCCATTAGTTGACTTGGCTAGCATCTGGTAGGCAGGTTGGCCGTTGCAGTTATAGGTGCAGTTCTGGTACTGGTAGCTTACATACAGGGTGCCGTCAGAGGCCGCAACAGGGTTGGTGAACTGGTCCTGATTGTGCGAAGCGTCGCTTATATCAATGGGACCTGTAAAAGTGGCGCCCTGGTCGGTTGAGTAGGCAAGCACTTCGCGGTTGTCTATGTAGTTGCTCAGGTCGCAGCCTGGCGGGGTGTGGAATGAGGATGCTGTGATGTATAGACGCCCAGAGTAAGGGCTGGTGGGCGACTTATCAGTGGTGAGCCACTCTTTATCGATAAAGTGGTCGGTCGGCGAGGGATCGCTGATCGCATTTACATACGGGCCAAAGGTGAGGCCGCCGTCGGTGGACTTCCAGACGCGGGCCGCGTCGGGGCAAGTAGACGTATTGCCTAGCTCAGCGAAATAGGCGACGCCGGTGGGGCCGAAGGCGACCGCAGGGTCGCCGCCCCCGCTCAAGGTGCCGATGTTCCACGTCTGGCCCCCATCCGTAGTGGTGAAGCGCCCCACGTTGTTCGCGCCTGCCAGGAAGTTTAGAGGGTTAGCAGGGTTTGAGGCTATTGTAGTCTCATTGCCCCCTGAGAGGTTGATATCTGTGCCGAATACAGGCAACACGCCCGGCGCCAACTTCGACGCTATAGAGCGAAAATCAACAGGCCCCTGAAGATTCTGCGAGCCATCAGGCGCTGGGGGCAGCGAGATTTTGCCTCCGGTGCCGTAGCGGGCCGGCATCTGCGCGGGTACGGCGGCTGCCGTGGGGTATGTGGAGGCCATTGCTGCCAATCCTATGCTGGCCAACGCGCCTAGGATTATAGCTATAGTTATTACTTTTCGCCTCATATTCCGTCTCCTCACTTGCATTAGAGTACGTACTTCCTACCGCTAAACAGTGGCTATCGGTCTAAATAGAGCCGGTCCGCGCCCATGTGAAGCTGATTCTAACAAAGGGCCATCTGTATGTCAATGCTCCTGGCATTGGTAAGTGTTCAGATTTAGGGTGGAGCAACCTTCTTGGGGTAACTGTGCGCCGCCACCGGCCCTCACCCCATGCCCCTCTCCCTTCATGGGAGAGGGGCATGGGGTGAGGGCCGGTGAGGGTACGCCTCCACAGCTACTCCTTCAAGATTGCTACACCCCAACTCTGAACACTTACCCTCCCTGATACGTTTGACACTCCATCACCGGCTTCGTATAATACAGAGCAGGTCCCATTCCAACGTAAATAGCCGTCCAGGTACGCTCTTGTGGTAACTGTTCAGATATAGGGTGGAGAGAGAGGGAGCTAGCCTTAGCCCCCCCTCCCTTGATGGGAGATATACTCTCCAGCAACAAAGCCTCCTCTCCCTTGATGGGAGAGGGGCATGGGGTGAGGGTGCGTTGGGGGTGACGGTAGGTGAGCGCTACTCCTTGAAGATTGCTACACCCCAACTCTGAACTCTTACCTCTTGTGTTGTTGCTCCCGTGTCTGAGGTGCGCCCTTCTGGAGATGTGTGATGCGTGTTACTGTTTATACAAAACCGGGCTGCCTCCTCTGTGAGGAGGCCCTTGACCTTCTTGACAGACTTACTCCAGAATATAACTTGCAGGTAAAAGAGGTCAATATACTCGACGATATGGCTCTGTATGACGCCTATCACGAGAAGATACCGGTTATTCAGGCGTGGGATGGCAGGTTCGGCAGGCTTGTGCCCCCTATAACTGAGGCGGAATTGCGCTTGTACCTTGAGATAGCTCGTCGCATGCCCACCTCCGGCAGAAGCGCTATCGTGCAGGCGGGCCGCGAGCCTCTGCTCGACCGCGTAGCAAGTTACATTGGCCGCCACTGGCTTCTCCTTAGCTCCATCGCCCTTGCCTTGTTCGTGGGGCTGGCATGGGCCACAAGCATTTTCGCGGCGCTTGGCTGGTGGGCTGTGGCCGACCCACTATATACCGCCTACGCGCTCACCTGCCACCAGCTGCCGGAACGTTCTGGAAGTCTTTTCGGTTATCAGGTGGCCTTTTGCTACCGTAATACCGCTATCTACGGCGGCTTGCTCGGCTTTGGCATACTCTATGGCCTTGCCCGCGACCACGACATAAAGTGGCTCAGGTGGCTGCGTAAGTCGCTCCCGTGGTGGGCTGCTATCCTTTTCGTTGCGCCTATGGCGGTTGATGGGTTCAGCCATATGTTCGGCTGGCGCGACTTTATAATGGATATGAACACCGACGCGCAGTTCGGGTCCTTCTGGGTCGGCTCGCAGCTCCTCTCATTCAACTGGTGGATGCGTATATTGACAGGCGCGCTGGCCGCCTTCGGCGTGGTCTGGTTTGCCTACCCGCGCATGGGCAAAGTGGCCGAGGAGTCTGAGGCTATGAAGCTGATGTACCGCGAAGCGTTGTCCAGCTATAACCCACAGGCGGCAAGCAGACGAGTAACCCCAAAAGTGCCTTCGTAGGATTACTCCAAGATTGCTCCGCGACCAGGTGATTACCCACATCTTACCGGTTCACATTAGCCATCCCTCAAGATGTGGGTAATCACCTGTAAACACCCTCTTACAGATTAAGCACTACGCGTCCCCAGCTTGAAGAAGAACCTCTGCTTGTAGCGTCTTAGCAGCCTCAGCACAGGAGGTCCCAGGAAGAGGATCAGCAGGACATTGCCCACGCTCTTCCAGAAGTCCCATGCCAGGGAGGTGGCAAGATAAAAAGCGATGTAGCGCTGCGCAGCGTCCGCCAGACCTGCGCCGGGCTGCCACACCTGACCGCCAGGATAACCCTGAGCGTAAGCCAGGTAGGGCCAGAACCACAGGTTCATAACAGCCCCGAAGAGTATAGCCACTACACCACCCCACGCCGCCAGCAGCCATCTCTCTGCCTTGCCGCGCCAGAGGGTTGACATAGCTCTCCCCGGTAAGGCTGCTGAAGCCAGACCCACCCAGCCGCAAGCTAGCATCTGAAAAGGCAGCCAGGGCCCTACTCCCCCCGTGAATAGGGCCGAAACCAGCACAGAAAGGGACCCAAGTAGAAAGCCGAACAGCCCGCCAAAGATATAGCCACACAAAATAGGCAGTATCAAAAAAGCCGAGAAGCCGCCAGGCCCCTGCAAGGGCCTCAGCAGCGAGTTGGTAGCTATCATCACCCCCAGGAGAGCCACCGTTTTGCTGTCTATGGTGCGCGTCTCCAGGTCGGCAATGATAGCTGTCAGGCAGAGACCCATCACCAGCAGGAAGATAAGGGGCGCATCGGCGGCGTGCGAGGCGTTTTCGCCGCCGGGTGGCGGAGGCACAAAGAAGGGGTATAAAAAAGCCCACACCCCCAGCATCGTGGTGAGCGCCAGTATCGCGCTGCTGAAGGCAGGCTGTAACCGACGGCTTCTGAACCGCAACTTCGCCCCCAGGATCAGCTTACTATTTGGCTTTTGCAGAAGTTGCATAGTTGTTAGCTTCTACACAGAGCGTGTATAATGGGCCACCGGGTAAGAGAGGTTAGCAAGCGCTCTGAAATCGTTATGCTCAGCGATTAATAGCCCGCTCCACATCCTCCACAGTGATCAAGGCAGGATTGCGGAATAACTTGCTTATCTGCGAAGAGAAGATAAGGGAGTCCGACATCACATCGCGTGCGGGTCCGTCTGCTATAACTTCACCGTCGCCCAGCAAGACCACGCGGTCAGCCAGCTGCGCCGCCAATTCGACATCATGCGTAGCCAGGAGCACCAGCTTGCCTTCAGCGCCCAGTGCGCGCAGGCTGGCTACGAGGGCTTCCTTCTGAAGATAGTCGAGGCCCCGCGTCGGCTCATCGAGCAGAACCGCCCGCGAATTGCCAGCAAGCACAGCGGCAAGGGCTACACGCTGCCGCTCCCCGACGCTGAGGTCACGCGGGTCTGCCGCTCGGTATTTCAGGAGGCCGAGGCTTGCCAGCAGCTCCGCCCCGTCAGGAGCCAGGCCGTGTGCCCGCCTGGTGAAATCTATCTCGCCCTGCACACTGTCGGCGAAAAGAAGCAGATCGGGTTGTTGCGGCACGTAACCCACAAGCCGCGCTATCTCATCGAGCGATGCCCATTTAGTTATAGCCCCAAGAGTATTTATTTGTCCTCTGCCCGGCTTGAGGAGGCCGAGCATCAGCTTGAGCATGCTCGTCTTGCCTGCGCCGTTACGCCCCATCAGCGCGGTGATCTCCCCTGCCCTGATCTCAAGATTGAGGCCGTGCAACACCTCTCTGCCGCCATAGCCGAACCAGACATCTCGCAGGCTTATCGTTCTTTGCGGGCTAACCTTGCTCTCTGCTTCCAGCCCCTTGTTTCCCTCAACCGCCCCAGGGCCCACGTCAAAAGCAGATAGCTCCACAAATCTCCTTGCCTCCTTTATCGTGAGGGGCAGCGGCTTCCAACCCAGAAGCTTACCCACTTGCGCTAGCGGCGGAGCAAGAGGTACTTTAGAGAGCACTTCGGCTGGCGCTCCAACGATGGGTGGTGCGTCTTGCGCCATGTAAAGCATGCGGTCGGCGTGCTGTACCACCCGCTCCAGCCTGTGCTCCGAGAGGATGATCGTGAGGCCCAGGTCTTTATTCAGCTTGACGAGCGCGTCCAACACATCCTCCGCCGACTGCGGGTCCAGCTGGGATGTAGGCTCGTCGAGAATCACTATTTTGGGTTGCAACACCAGCGCCGCCGCGATAGCCACTCGTTGCCGCTCCCCGCCTGAAAGGGTGCTTGCTCGCCTGTTCCGCAGCCCTTCTATGCTCAGGGCGTGCAGCGCTTCTTCCACTCTCTTTCGCATTGTAGGGAGCGGAACGCCCGCATTCTCCAGCGCGAAAGCTATCTCGTCTTCCACTATATCCGCAGCAAACTGCGCCTCCGGGTCCTGGAAGACCAGACCGACCGTGTCGCTCATCTCGCCGGGACCTTCAGCTACAGGATCGCGCCCATCAACGGTTATAGCACCCGATAGCTCGCCACCGTAGAAGTGCGGCACCAGGCCGTTGAAAAGACGCAGGAGAGTAGATTTGCCTGCTCCTGATATGCCTGTGACGAGCAGAAACTCCCCATCTTCCACATCGAGGGTGAAGTCTCGCAAGGCAGGGTGCTCCGTACCCGGGTAGCGGTAGGTTACATCTCTGATTGACGCTACTATGCGTGACGCTTTCACCTTGTGTATCCTTCCACTTCTTTAGCGGCTTCGGATTTCTTCTGTCGGTTTTGACCCGGCCAGCCCATTCGTATAAACGGCGGAGCGGCGATAGCCAACAGTGCGATCCCCAGCAGAGGGTTGAAAGGCGGCATGTATATTCGTAGCCGGGCCAGTGGGTCGTAGAGCAAGGTAGCAGGCGCTATAAGCTTGTAGGTTATCAATATAGCCATGATGCCGAGCGACACAAGAGAAAGAACCGTATCGCGTTCCCGCCAGACGCCGCGCCTGTAGCGGCTGCGCTTACTCTCCCTCCCCACTACCCACATCGTCAACACAATAGACAAAATGCCCGCCGTGATGCAAAGCCAGGCGGCCCAGGGAGCGCTGGGTAAGAGGGCGAAAAGCGCGCCTCCCGTGAGCGCCAGCCCAAGGCCAAGCGCCAATCCCGCCTGTACAGCTACAGGCGCTATACGGTGTGAATCCATAGACCGCCTGCTGAAGCCTCGTGCCTCCATCGCCTCAGCCAGGTTCATGGAGCGCTCCATGCCACCCGACAGGAGAGGCACGATCAACGGTATGAGGTCGCTGATGCGCCGTACTCTGTGCCCGCGCAACGCCTGAGCCTCGCGTATCTCGGCGAAACGGACAACGGTTTGCGGCACAAAGGTGATAGCGATAGACGTTATGAGGCCCGCCTGATGCAGCGCGGCGGGCGTGGAACGCAGCAAGGCGTAGTAGTCCGCCCATGTGCTGAACGCCGCGAAAACCGCAAGCACCGCCATGATCGAGAGAGCATCAATAGCGGCGAAGCTCAGCCCTTCAAGGGTGACAGGCCCTCCGATTACAGGTATTTGCTCAGGGAGTGTAAATAGTGCCGTTTGGCCGATGTGAATGCTCAACCCTTTAAAGAGCGTTACCACGAGCAACAGCAACAGCACTGCCCGCATGAAAAGGCCGAAGCCCCGGCGCGTGGGGTCTTCGTTCGACACTGTACCGCCGGGGGCACCCCTCTGACCGGCTGAGCTATTGAACCCGCTCTTTACCAGCAAGCCCGCGACGGTGACGAGGAGGAGGTAAAAAGGGTTACGAGTGAGCAGCGCACCAAGCATGGCTGAGATAAGCCACAGGAGCCACGACCCGACGTTGAACTCTGCCGCGCCCTTATTCCACATGGCTGTTACCCTCTCCGCCCCCGCGTGATCTGCGGCGGACGGCGAATATCGCCAGCCCTGCCAGCAGGGACGCACCTATCACTACCGCTACTGTACCTGCCTGCGCCTCCGGGTTGAGCTTAGCATCGTGCGCCGCCGTGGGTAACACTGTTGGTACATATATGGGGGTAGATGTCTCAGTCGCCTCTGGGGGCGGTGTGCCCGTAGGTGAAATGATGGCTGTAGGGGTGTTTGTAGGGGCCGAGAGTGAGGTTGGTGTGGGTAGTTGCGGCGTGCTGATGGGCTGCGCAGATATAACTGTAGACGTAACTGTGATTGTGGCTGTGGGGCGAGCTTTGCGAGTGGCGGTGGCGGTAGGCAGCGCTGTCGTTGCTGTGGGCCTGGGTAGAACTCGGGTGGGGGTGGGAGCTTGTCGCGTTCTGGTGGCCTGTGGCTGAAGCGCAGCGCTGCCGCATATCTCTGCAAGGTTGGGCAAGGCTGCGGGCGGCTTGCCGCTACTCCAAGCCCAGCCTTCGATGTCGCCGTTGCGTACCTTGTAACTTCCCACTCCCACGCTCGATATTTGCCATTTGCCATTTTTCAAGTGGCTGTAGCTCCAGTATACCCCGCCTGGCCCGTACGACCGACAGGCACATGGCTCGTTCGGGTAATCGCAGCCGTTCGCGCCGATCTTGCAGATTTCCGCGCCCAACCCTCCATAGCTCTCCACCTGCACATTCAGGTCTGTCTTCAGTAGAAGGTCCAGGCCCGTGATGCTTTCCCCTGAGAAGGGTATGCAATAGCTCTTTATGCTGCCGTCCGCGAACTGTATTACCAGTCCTGCCTGGTTCTCCCCTTGCGCTCTCGCCAGGTAGTTGGTTTCACCGCCCGCCGCGCCAAGCGCAAGAAGCGTAGCCAGGATCAGTACGAGGTATATTGTTTGTCTCTTTCGCGTTAGCATGAGTGTAGTTGGCGCGGCATGGCAGATAGCGTGTCGCACCTCGGTTGTTTTTACCGGGCTACCGCCTTGCGCCGTGCAATCACACCCGCCACCAGGATCAGGGAGGCGATTGCTATCAGGGCGGAAAGTGGGTTTTGCGTGCTGTTGCCGGTGCTCGGCATCCCTGGGCCGGTTGTGCCGCCCTCGACAGTGGTGGTACCCACTACAGGAAACACCAGTGTTGCGCCCAACAGAGCGGAGACTGCCTGGTATGTCGCCCCCGCGTTATCATCTGCCTGTGCCTGCTGGTAGCGGAAAGCGCCGCTCGCGTTTTGCAGTGAAAGGAGGAATTGCGCAGGCTTTGTAGTGTCTTTGCCGAGGGCCTTCAGCGCCTGCATCACGTAGGCTGTAGAGTTTGCATCACTGTCGCTGCCGTTCTCGCCGCCTTTCTGGTAAGGGTATCCGCCGTCAGAGTTCTGCTGCGACTCCAGATAGGCGACCGCTCTGGAGATAACATTGGGGCTTTGTTTGTCCGCCCCGACAGCGACAAGCGCCTGTATCGCTACCGCCGTAGTGTTGGTGTCGGCTGCGCCTGCTTTGGTGTCGCCCGCGAACGACCACCCGCCGTCGGCTGCTTGTACGCTCTCCAGGTACTGCGCTGCCTTTGGTCCTGGGCCTCCGAACTTTGCGAGGCCCAGCATGGCGAAGGCATGGCCGATGGTGTCTTTGCCGTAGTGCCCCGTGTTGGTGTCATAAGTGGCGTTTATGGCGGTAATCAGGTTCTTTGGCCCGCCCAACGGGGGAAGGTTCGCGCCGAACGGCCTGCCTGTGTCGCTCAGTGCCGAGACTGCCAAAAGCAGTTTGCCCGCGCCGCCCGGGCTCTTAGCCAGCTCGCCAGCCTTACTCTCCAGGAAGCTAACGGGCGTATTGCCATTCTGCGAGTAAGCCGCGGGGTCCTCTCCCGCTGCTATGATTGCCAACAGCGCGTCTACTGTCGAGCCTGCGCCAAAGCCAGCGAACGAGCCATCAGGCTGTTGCTGCGTCTTCATCCATGTGAGCGCCTTCACAGTGTCATTTGTGCCCTGTGCCGACGCCGCACCCGCAGTTGCTAACAAGTAAAGCGCAGCCAGCAAGACAGCACCCGCTTTCGCGATGCGTGATGATCTGAGATACATTTCTCTCTCCTTCAGATAAGCGCCGGTGGTCAGTGTCGGTAGTAACCCCGTAACTGATCACTGACAAGCAAAAACCCTTGTGCTACGACAAGGGTCAGGTGAAACAGGTGTGGCGGGATAATCGCCCGCTACTCTTTACGACAGCTTGACCGCTATGGTGGTAGCGGCATGAGGTACGCCTCGGCCATCGCTCCTACCCCCTTTCTCGCGAAGGTGCATGGAGTCTCACAGAGGTGGGTATCCTGGCTCTCACGCCTCGTAAGGCTGTGATTACAGTTGCGGGACAGCGCCGGACTTTCACCGGCTTCCCCCATTGGTCCCCTCGCTTCCGTGCTTCGGGTGACCTCTGTGTTATGCGATATTCAATTGTAACAAGGAGATTATATCACCCTCTTCGGAGGGGTGTCAAGAAGTGTGGCTATAGGTAACAGGGCGATTGCATCTAAATTGGTTTTGGGCCGAGCAGTCAGGTTCTAAGGGCTGCACGCTCTCCAAGAGATGTCTTAAGGCCGAAAAGCCAGTCTCAAGATGCCCCAGGATACCGCTGCAACGGGCCCGAGAGCCAATATCAGAGCCTACTGTGGGTGTACTGTTTGCTGTGGGTAAGGTAGTTTGGGCCATACCTGGTCGAATCCAATTTAGATGCAATCGCCCTGCTATAGGGCGGCCAAACAAAAGCCCGCATCCTGACCTTCAGGTGCGAGCTAATAGATGCAGGCGGAGAGAGTGGGATTCGAACCCACGGACCTCATCGGTCATCCGTTTTCAAGACGGACGCATTCGCCCACTCTGCCATCTCTCCGTCAACTATTCTACCAGAGGGGCGGTATAACGTCAATTTTGCTGCCGGGCGTAAGAGTTCAGAGTTGGGGTGTAGCAATCTTCAAGGAGTAGCTATGGAGGCCTACCCTCACCCCCAACGCACCCTCACCCCATGGAGGGAGAGGGGCTAAGGGGGCTAGCTCCCTCTCCCTCCACCCTATATCTGAACAGTTACTGCCGGGCGAGCCTCGTACTGCGTGTTGCGTAGTGCCTAAAAAGCCTGGGAATAGAAATACTGTATCCATAACCCTTTACGCAATACACAATATGCGTCCCGTTCAATATGCGTTCTTGCCCCGGAACATCGCCATAATTGTGCGCACAATGATCTTCAGGTCGAAGAGGAGCGACCAGTTCTCCACGTAGTATATATCAAGCTGGGTGCGTAGCTCTATGGAGCTATCACCCCGCAGGCCGTTGATCTGCGCCCAGCCTGTAAGCCCTGCTTTCTCGCGGTGCCTGCGCAGGTAATCGGGGATACGGTGCGCAAACTCCTGCACGTATCGCGGCTGCTCAGGACGCGGCCCCACCACGCTCATCTCACCCACCAGCACGTTGTAGAACTGCGGAAGCTCGTCCAGGGAGAAGCGTCGTAAAAAGCCCCCCACACTGGTGCGGCGCGGATCGTTGCGCACAGTCCAGCCTGGCATCCCCTGTGCGAGCCCTGGCACCTGCTCAGGTGATACAGCGGTTCGCATCGTACGGAACTTCACCATGCGGAAAGGGTTGCCGTCAAGCCCTACGCGCTCTTGTATAAAGAAAACAGGCCCGGGGCTGGTCATTTTTACCAGCACTGCGATAATCAACATCAGGGGCGCAGTCAGTACAAGTATGCTAAGGCTGAAGGCCACATCGAAGGTTCTCTTTAGACGGCGGTTCCAGCCGCGCAGCGCCACATCCTTTACACTCAGCAGAGGTAGGCCGCTCAACTCGCCGACGCTGACTTCGTTCTGCGTCATAAGTTGGAAGGCATCGGGGTATATCTTCACCGACACGCTTTCGTCCTGCAACAGGCCAATCACATCGCGCAACTCCTGGTCGGAAGCGCCTTGCAACGCCACGATTACTTCGTCAACGTTATGCTTACGCACAACTTCGATGAGATTGTCCAGGCTGCCGAGCACGGGCACTCCACGACCGAGACGGTTCACTAACTGCCTGGTTTCTTTGTCCCAGGCGCCGTTGTCTATCATACCAACGACTTTGTAACCCAGAGTACGATGTCGGTTCAGCCGCTCGGCAACCATAGAAGCTGTGGCCCCGGTGCCGATAATAAGCACCTGCGCGCGGTCCACTCCGGCTTTGCGAAGCTGACCTATCATCACGCTGTAGATGATGTGGGCAGCAGCCACAAAGATTATCGCCAGGAGCCAACCCGTCAGCAATATCTGGCGGGAGTAGATAAAGCTATCGCCGAGTATGAGTGAGTTAGTGGCCAGGGAAAGCACCGTGCCCATCGAGACAGAGGACGCGATTTTGTAGAACTCATCTACTCTGGAAGCGCCCCGCTTAAGGTTGTAAAGTCTGCTGAAATAAAAGGTGAGAAGCTGCGTCGCCACCGTCACGCTCAACATTGCAATATACGTAGGCACGTCAGGCTCTACATATTTGAGGAAGATATCAGACTCGAAGCGGATCCAGTAAGCCAGGCCGAAAGCCCCGGCAATTGCCACCACATCAAGAAGCATCTGCACCAGTACAAATGCCACAGGAGTAAAACGCACGGGCGCATGAGGTGCGGGTGGCAGAGAAGGTATGTCGGGCAGAGGCATACCGCCGCTCGACGCAACCTTCCTGGCGCGCTCGGTCCGGGTGTTCGTGGCTACCCGTTGGGCTTGCCTGGGGGAAATTGGGCGCAGTGTGGGGCCGGACTGTGGGCGTGCCGAGCCGGGAGGCTCAACAACGGGGGCATGGCTGGTAGCCAACGTCTGCGGCAGACGTGGCTCTTTGTTGCCCCCGGTTATATCTCTCGATGAACTCTGCATTTTTACGCATCCACCCGATAGCTACTCTCAGGGCCGCACCCTTGTTGCTACCAGGCATTAACTTCTGGACCGTGCTGCTATGTCACCCGTTTTCGTTCGGCTGGGCGTAGCGCATTCTGCCAAAGGGCAAGCGTGCCCCTGATTGTAATGCCTGACTGAACCACAGCATTTATCAAGCCATTATAGCGCCGGGCATAGTGCTTGTGATAGAAGATACCCATCGCCCGATAGAACTCGCGTATTGAGCGCTCACTCTGCTTGCGGCTACTTGCTCCTTTGTGGTGGAGCACCTCCACCGCAGGGTAATAAAAGACTTTCCACCCACGAGCCTTTATCCGATAGGCAAGGTCCAGGTCTTCCCCGTACATAAAGAATCGCTCGTCGAAGATACCAGCCTCATCGAGCGCCTTTGCCCGCAGCAGCATATAGGCGCCCATCACCGAGTCGACCTCTGCTGTCTGGTCATCACTGAGATAGGTCAGGTTATAGCGAGCTACAAGCCGGTTGTGCGGGAACATTTTACTGAGGCCCGTTAGCCTGGCGAGCGACGATAGGGGTGTGGGGAAAGAACGCCTGCACGCCAGGTCGAGGCTGCCATCGGGCTTTACCACCTTCGGCCCTACCACCCCCGCGCTCTCCTCCCTCTCAAGGAAGCTAACGGTCACCTCCAACGCGTCAGGTGGAAGCACTGTGTCCGGGTTCAGGAAGAGGATATAATCACAAGGGAAGGTGAAAGGTGAGCTTCCCTGCTCAGGCACCTCAGAGGCTATCTGCCCGCCTGCCTGCGGCCCGCTCGCGCTCACTGGCTCCGCTCCTGTCCCTGTACGCGGCAGCGCCCTCCTGCGAGCGAGCCACCTCAATGCCAGGTTGTTGGCATACCCAAAGCCGCCGTTGTGGTCGCTCAGCAGGAGCGTCGCCTGTGGAAAGGCCGCTCGAACCATCTCCGCACTGCCGTCCGATGACGAGTTGTCAACGACGATAAGGTGAAAGGGGATGGTTGTGCGGCTTGCATACACCGACCGCAGGCAGTGGGCAAGCAACTCGCGGGTATTGTAATTAACTACAATAATAGCCAGAGTTGGCATAACTTCATTATACCAGATAGATAACAGGTGGGTGTAAGCAAGAGATAAGGGCAAAACCTGTATTTAAATACAACGTTCAGCGCGCAGCCAGGTTGTGAGGGGGGAGTGACGTGCACGCACCAGGGAGCAGATGACATGTCCTGCGCGGCAATGGTACGCCCGGAGGGATTCGAACCCCCGACAAATTGCTTAGAAGGCAACTGCTCTATTCCCCTGAGCTACGGGCGCGTGTCGCATGTCACCTGATATAATAGGATATATAAGAATCAAATGTCAAGCTGGGGCTGTAGTGTAAGGGTTCAGAGTTGGGGTGTAGCAATCTGCAAGGAGTAGCTGTGGAGGCGTACCCTCACCCACCCTCACCTCATGCCCCTCTCCCATGAAGGGAGAGGGGGCTAAGCTAGCCCCCTCTCCCTTAGTCTGAACACTTACGCTGTAGTGCGTAAAGGCTTTTGGAGAGCGTATCGTTATCTCGCGACCCATACTACGCACTACGCAACTACGCAACTATGCGACGGAGCTACAATCCATGCCTTCTATGCAAATAGGTCAGCCCTGGCAGAGCGACCCCAGAGACCTCTCGCTACGCCCTTTCGAGAGCAGAGGGGAAGATTTGCAAGCTCTAGCTTATGTACGTAACGAAACGCTGCGGCCCGTTACACTGCCTGAAGACTTCAGGGAAATGGACGCTGCGTCCATGGATCGCTTCTACAACCGTACCGACTTCAACCTCGCGGGCAACGCGTGGCTCCTTTTTCACAGGGATGAGCCGGTCGCGGCGGCTGTTGTCTATCCCAGCGCTATCTTCCATAGTCGGCCACCGGGCAACTTTGATATATATGTGGTGCCGCACTTTGCCCATCACGGCCTCGGCTCTCGGCTGCTGGCGCACCTCGAGCAGGCAGCCGCGGCGCGGGGTTATCCTGTGTTGGAGACCACCGTCGCCGCCGAAGATGCGGGGTCAACATACTTCCTGAACAAGCACGGTTTCAACGTTGTGGGTCATTCTTTTCACATGGTACGCACTCAGCCTGATGGGTCGCCCTCCGGCGCTCTGCCCGAAGGCTACGTAATACGCTCTCTGGCCGAGCTGCGCGAAACGGCGGAGCTTTACAGAGATACGACCAACCGCCTCGGCGCGTACGACTCCAACTACTCACTTATCAGGCCGGAGGAGATGGAGCAGGTCATCGCGCAGCCCGATTGGGACCCCTCAGGAGTCCTTTTTACCCTGGACAGAGATGGCCGCATCGTAGGTGTAATCAGAGCAAGCGCGGGGGCTGACGGCAGAGGCCACCTGCACGAGATCAGATTAGAGCCTGATTCCAGAGGTCAAGGCTTAGGCACAACTATGCTAGCTGCGGCGCTGCGCCACCTGGCAAGCCGAGGTGTATCACGCGTTGAGCTGGATGCAGCAGGAGAGAATACAGCAGCCTATAACCTGGCAGCTAAAGCAGGCTTCCAGGTGGCGCGCCACTGGCTGCACTTGTTGAAGGGGTTACTGGTTGGAGGTTAGGGTTAGCAAGCAGCTAACCTCGGATAAGGAGAAGGTCGTTGCTAGGAGAGCAGTTAGAGTTGAACGGCGCGCTAAAGCGCCTGGAAGAGGCAGGCATTGACACGGCAGCGCTTGAGACGCCTTTGCGTGCGGCTGTGGATGCAGGTGACACTGGCCCACTGGCTACCTGGGCGTATAAGCAGGGCAGCGCTGCCGCGTTAGCCGCTAGCAAAGTGCAGCCTGCTATAGATAGTGTGCTGCTGGTAAGCGAAGTTCTACGGGAGCTTCCCGGTGCTTGCAAAGAAGGCGCTGGCGCGCCGCTAGCCTCTACCCTGGCGGGGGCGGTAGTCGAGGGCTACCTGGCAGTCAGCAGTGCGCGCATGGAGGAGACCTCTAATGAATACTTGCGCGACAGAGTAGCCGAGCTAACTGCCTTGCACCGCGTGAACAGCGCAGCCAACTCCTCTCTCAAGCTAAACGACATGCTCAATGAGACCGCCCAGGCTGTTGTGGCCGTCACCCGCGCTGATATCTGCTCCATCTTCATTTATGAGCCTGAGTGGGACCAGCTGTTGCTCACCGCTACCAGCGGTCTCAACCAGGAAGCGGTAGGCAAAGTGCGCCTGCAAATGGACGAAGGAATAACGGGCGCGGCAGCAATGATCGGCAAGCCGATTGCCGCCAAAGACGCGTGGGCCGACCCCCGCTTCAAGTACGTGCCGGCCCTCGAAGAGGACAAGGCGCTATCCATACTCGCCGTGCCGGTAGTGCTATTCACAATGGAGAAGCTGGTGGGAGTAATCACCATCCACACTTTCGAGGAGCGCGATTTCAGCGACAACGAGATAAAGTTCCTGGAAACTGTAGCAGGCGAGATAGCTATCGCCATCGAGAACGCCCGCCTCTATGAGCAAACAGATGCGCGCATGAGACAAAAGGTGGCCGAGCTCTCTACGTTGCAAGGTGTTTCGGCGCACATTGCTGCCACTCTAAACCTCTCTGAGGTATTGGCGCTGATTGCGCATCAGGCGGCCCATCTGGTACATGCCGATGCAGCCGCTATTTACGAGCTGCACCACGACGCAGGCATCCTCGAACTGGTGGCGCAATATAACTTGCAGGACCCAACGCATGCGGTCCACAGTGCACGTGCGAGGCCTCGCATCACACTCAATGTAGAGCAAAGCACAATCGCCCAGGCATTTATGCGCGGCATACCTGTTCCCCTGCCGTCGAATGCTGATGCCCAGCTTGGGCTACCCGCCGCCAGTGAAGGTTATAAATCGGTTTTCTGCGTGCCCCTGGTTGCCCCACGCGGCATTATGGGAGGCATATGCCTCTATAGCAAAGACGACAAGACCTTCAGCGACGAGCAGGTGCGTCTCCTGGACGCATTCGCACACGAGGCAGCTATCGCCCTGGAGAACTCCAGGCTTTATGATGCCGCATTGCGCGGCCTGAGAGCCAAGTCGGCCATGCTACAGGAGATGAACCATCGTGTACGGAACAACCTGCAGACGGTGGCGGGCCTTCTCTCTATGCAACTACGTAGGATAAACCCGGATAGTGAGGCGGCAACAGCTGTGCGCGAAAGCATAGCGCGTATACAGAGCATGGCAGCAGTACATGACCTGATGATGAGCGGCGATGTAGAAGTAGGCTCAACTACCATCTACGAGCTTGCCCGAAGGGTAACCGAGGCTGCTGTTTCTACCCTCAGCAACCCTGGCTTCAATCTGAAGATATTCATAGATCCCGTGCAGGCTGAGCAGATCAGAGTAGGCTCGCATGAGGCAACCTTGTTGGCCCTGCTTTTCAACGAGCTTATATCCAATGCTATTTTGCACGGCTTTGCGGGCCTTGAGCAAGGCGAGATCCAGGTACGTGCCTGGCTTGCGGACAGGAAGAACGGCACGGAGCTTTCCGGCGCAGCTTTGACCAAGCCCGCAGCCAGGGTGATGGTAGAGATCGCAGACAACGGCGTCGGCCTCCCTGTGGGCTTCGATTCGCAAAAAGATGCGCACCTGGGCCTGAACATAGTGAGCACGCTCGTGGTCAGCGATTTACGTGGAGAGTTCAAAATAGTGCAAGGCGAAATGGGTGTTGGCACCGTTGCCTCGTTCGGCTTCATATCTTCGGGTACTACCTAGAGGGGTTGCCCGATGCTCGCTAGCGGCACAGCGGTTTGCGGGGGTGAGGCGCTGCCAAAGCTCTATGGATGGTTTATTCTACACCTGATCTGAGCGCCTATTTTAGTATTCTGCGCCTATCTGCGGGCCGCCTACCTCGGCAATGTGGGCAGCAGGTGCCGAGTCCACGTGCTCTTTAACTAGAGATACAAGCTGGTCCAGATCAAATGGCTTGCTGACATATGCCTCCGCACCGCTCTCGAAAGAATGCTGCCGGTCGCTGGCCCGCCCCAGGGCAGTGATTGCCACGACAGGTATGTGTGACGTGGTTTTATCAGACTTGAGCTTGCTGGTAGCTTCCAGGCCGTCCAGCACAGGTATCATCAAGTCCATCAGGATCAGATCGGGTTGTTTGGTAACTGCCGCTTCCACAGCCGAAACCCCATCCGCGACAAGCAGCACTTCATAGCCAAGAAGGTCTTCGACTACCGCCCGCATGATCTCCTGGTTATCAGGCTCATCCTCAACAATGAGCACTAGCTTTCTCCGGTGCGTCTCTAGCTTCATTTCACCTCCACCCGACTATGCCCCCGGTTATCTCCCGGCGTGCGCGAGGTCATGCTTGTTCTTCTGTATACAACACCACCCACACATGCGAAGCCCTTTGCCAAGAGCATACGGGATGAGCGAGGCAGCCGTAGACCTTATAGCACTCTGCGGCCACCATTATTGTATAGTGCAACTCTACCTTGAGAGATAGTGATCTGTGCAAATATAGTGCCCTCGGCCGGCGAAAAGAGATGCCAGAGGTAGGACTTTACTCCTAACTTTGAGCTATATTGACCTGCTTCACCGTATGTACCATAACCATACTACCTCAACCTTTACAGCATAGCAGCTATAAAGACAACAAAATCTTCATTGGCAGGGGCCGAATCTGGAAAGAGAATCCTGGGGCTAGGGGGTGGGAGTGCCGACAGGGGCCGCCTTTGTGCTCTGCGCCCCGGGCACAACAGCGCCGCCTACCTGTGTGCTTACTCCGCTAGGCACGTTGCCTACCTGCGTTGCTACGGCACTCGGCATCTGGGTGCTTGAGTTAATAGGCGTGGCTGTAGAGTTAGAACTGTCACAGCCTCCGAATACCATAGCGCCAAGCAATATCAACGCCGGTATCACAAACAGCGGCCTTCTACGAATAAAATTCAAAAATGTATTCTCCTTTCGATATTAACGCTCAGGGACATTGTGCAGATTCTAACACACTCAGCTCGACTTTGTACAAAATAAAAGGAGGTAAGAACGGGTAAAGGGACCCACAAG
>JADMIH010000012.1 GCA_015478675.1 Chloroflexota bacterium
CTCCTGTAGCTCGCGCAGAGCGCACTTGGCGCTCAGCACCTTGCTTGATGTAGCTTCTTCGCTATCGAGAGGCACTTCAGGGTAGTGGCTGGGGGTATTGTCTATCTCTGCGGCGGGGCTGCCGCCGTAGAGGATCATCACTCGCCCCACGTTGATGAGGTAACACATTGCCCCGCGATGCTTGTCGGGAGCGACAAATGACGAGTCGGTAGCCACCACGCAGTAGTCGGGTTCGCACGGCTCGTGTGCACTCTCCTTGCCGATAGGCGAGAGTGGCGAAGCCACCCACCGCCTGGCGGAGGCGTCCTGCACGCGCTGGTCCCACTCGGTATCGCCCACAGCCCGGTAGATGCGTACTGCAAGGTCAAGCGCATCTACTCGCGCTTCTGCCTGAGAATTGATACCGCCTCTGCTCTGCTCTATTTGCCGGGCAACTTCCGCCGCGTCGAAAGGCATATTCCCCCACGATCTCCTAACTCACATAATATACTCACTACAGTATACTGTCTGTGCATTCACCGGCAAAGCTTTTCCACCCCTCTTTGATGAAATGCAGGTCACTTGAGGAGCTAGCATGTTATATCTAGTTGCTACGCCTATCGGGAATCTTGGTGATATAACGCTGCGTGCGTTGGAGATACTCCGCCTGGTTGACGTGGTAGCGAGTGAGGATACGCGCAAGACGGGTATGATGCTCAAGCATTTCGGCATTCAGAAGCAGCAGATACCATTTCACGAGCACAATGAGGAGCGCGCAGGCGAGCGGGTGATTGCTCTGCTGCGGGAAGGCAAATCAGTTGCTCTGGTGACGAACGCCGGCACCCCCGGCATATCGGACCCCGGCTATACCCTTGTACGTAAAGCTATAGAAGCGGGGCTTGAGTTCACCCTGATTCCAGGCCCGGCTGCCTTTGTTATGGCCCTTGTGCTGTCGGGGCTGCCTGTACACAGTTTCACATTCAGGGGTTTCGCCCCACGCAAGGGTGGGCCGAGGCGCAGGTTCCTGGAGATAGACCGCGATGCGCCGCACACCCTGATCTTCTACGAAAGTCCTTTTCGCATTGAAGCCTTTCTGAAGGATGCGCTCGAAGTCTTCGGCGACAGAGAAGCTGCGCTGGCCCGCGAGCTAACCAAGGTCTTCGAGACGGTAGAGCGCGGCCCCCTCTCCGCCCTGTTAGCGGCAGTAAGCAACCGGAAAACAAGAGGTGAGTATGTGATAGCTATCGCCGGAGTTGAAAGGGAGAAGCGGTCACGCTCAACAGAGGCAGAGGATGATGATGGGGAATCAGGTGGGCGTTTGATGCCGGAGTGGTAAGAATCCGCTCAGGCTCTTTCTACTATCTGAGTGCCCTTCTCATGGGCTACTATTACACGACGGGCTATGTTGGCGAAGATACCGTGCTCGACCACCCCGGTTATTAGCTTGATGCTGCCGGCGAGAGCCTGCGGATCATCTATGCCTGGGAAGTGGCAGTCCAACAGATAATTGCCGGAGTCGGTGATGTATGGCTCGCCGTGGGGAGCAGTCCGGCGCTGCGGGGTGCAGCCTAGCGCCTGAAGAGCGCCGCCGGTGCGCGTCCAGCCGAACTGCACAACCTCTACAGGCACAGGCGCGCGCGTGCCCAGCCGCGTTACCACTTTGCTCTCATCTACGATAAGTACCTCCACTTTGCTGGCGAGCGCCACGATCTTCTCTCGCAATAATGCTCCTCCCATTCCCTTGATTACTGCTAAAGTAGCCAGGTCCACCTCATCAGCACCGTCTATCGTGGTATCTATCTCGTTATGCTCGTCGAGTGTAGTAAGTGGGATGCCGAGTTGCCGAGCAAGTCGGGCGGTTCTTTCAGAGGTCGGGATGCCTGTAATCTGTAGACCTTGCTGCACCCTCTCGCCGAGCGCATAAACCGCATATGTAGCAGTGGTGCCGGTGCCGAGGCCCACAATCATCCCATCGCGCACGTACTCAACAGCACGCAGAGCCGCCTGGCGCTTGAGAAGGTCGAGGGGGGCAATCACAAGTAGAGATTCTTAGCGGCTCTAATCTCTCGGCACAGTAATGATCCCTAGCTGTAGGGCCATCGTAGTTGCCTGGAGCTTGGAGTGTACGCTCATCTTCTTGAGGATATTCTGAATATGGGTGCGGACGGTATTGGGGCTGAGCACAAACGTCTCGCTTATCTCTTCGTTGCTACTGCCCCGCGCCAGCTGCTCAAGTATCTCGATCTCCCTCGATGAGAGTTTGTCGCGCAATAGCTGAGCTTGCTGTTCTTTCTGCTGCTGGCGGTGAAAGTGCGACAGTATGCGTGGGATCATGAAGGGTGGCACAACAGGCTCTCCCTCCGAGGCTGTGCGTACCGCCTGCACCACCTCATTAAGCGCTTGCTGCTTGGTAATGTATCCCGCAGCGCCCGCAGCGATAGCTTCGGCCATGATCGCCTCATCTGTGTCGGCGGTAAGCACCACCACGGTAGTGGTATCGTTGGCGGCTCTCAACCCCTTGATCACTTCAAGGCCGCTCATACCTGGCATATGGTAGTCAACAAGAAGCACATCGGGCGGCGCCTCCAGAGCAGCACGCAGACCCTCGTCGCCTGTGAAAGCCATACCTACCACTTTTATATCGGGCTGCATATCGAGGACCACGCGTAACATCTCTGTGAATACAGGTTGATCATCTACCACGAGCACACGGATGGGACCTTCTCGTTGTGGCTTTTCTTCGATTGGATCTTCAGGTATTGCCGCCTCATCTGTGGGATAATTCATGAAATCAATTCCTTGCTCTGCTATGTGCTCAGTTTGTTTGTATCTCTATCGCCGGCGGTTACAGCAACGGCTATCTTCTCTTTATCTATTGTACCGTTACCATTACCATTACCATTACCCTGATGGGCTATATCAGCGAGCGGGAGAGGTTTTTGCCCATTCTGCCCATTCTGTGCGCCATCTCCTCCGCTGTTAGGCCGCTCCACCAAGAGGGGCACTGTTACCTCGGCGATAGTGCCTTTGCCCGGTGCGGGCTGCAATGTGAGCGTGCCGCCGTGCGCCTCCACAATATGGTGAGCAATATAGAGGCCCATGCCGCTCCCCGGTATCGCCATCGTCTCTTTGCGCTGAACGCGTGTGAAGCGGTCGAAGAGCTTGGGTACGTCGGCTGGGTCGATGCCTATACCCTGGTCGCGCACATAGATTATAGCGGTATTGTCGAGGCGGTTAGCTCTGAGGCGCACTTCGATAGCCCCACCCTGCGGCGAGTACTTGATGGCGTTAGATAAAAGGTTGTTTAGCACCTGCTTGAGGCGAGTGGGATCAGCGCGCACAGGTAAACTCTCCGGGCCGATAGTGGTGAGGGCGTGCCTACGGGTAGTAAGCTGCTGGTCTTTGACCACGGAGTCCGCGATCTTTCGCAGATCGGTTTCGACGAACCTATGTTTGAGCGCGCCTGCTTCCAGGAGAGAGATCGCCATAATATCGTCTATGAGGGTAAGGAGGTGCTGCGCTTCGCCCTGTATAGCGGTAAGGAACTCTGTGCGCTGCCCCTCATTGAGGTTGTTATTGTGTTCTTTGAGAGCGCCGGCGTAATTGTATACGTAAGAGACAGGGGTCTTTAGCTCATGTGAGATCATGCTGGCGAACTCCGACTTCATCCTGTCTATCTCCTCGATATGCCGCCGCGCCTCCGACTCGATTACCAGCGCCTCCTGCAACTCGTTGTTGGCCTCTTCCAACTCCTGCTGCGCCTTCGTCAGCTTTTCGGCCTCTTCACGCGCGCTATTGAGAAGCGCTTCTTTCTCTGCGGATGCCCCTGCGAGGCGTCGGCGCATCGTTTCAAGCACAGCGGCAAGCTCTCCTATCTCGTCGGTAGACCTGACGGCTACAGCCGTCTCCAGGTCGCCGGAGGAGATGCCCTGGATGTTACGCATAAGACGCCGTAGCGGGGCGGTAAAGCCTTCGGTGAGAAGGGTGGCCGCGATGATCGCCGCAAGCACACCTACAAGAGAGGATAGGAGGAGTTGAGTGGAAACCTCGTCTACTCGCGTCTTCACCGCGGCCTGCGAATCCGCAACCTGCTGGTCCTCCTTCACGATGAGGCTGTCTGTGGCGTTTTGCAGCGCGAGGCGCGCAGTCTCTCCTTGTTGCCGCTTGGCGGCGAGGGTAATCGGGTCTTTATCAGATCGAGCCAGGGTCATCGTCTGGCGCGCCAGGGCGGTGTAGTTCAGGCTGGCCATTTTGATAGTGTTGATGGTGTCGAGGTCTCGCTTCTGAGTGAGCAGTGGGGTAATTTGCGCTATGGCCTGCTCTTGCTCATTGACAGCAGCCTCGTATTCTACGAGGAGACTGAGGTCCCCGATCTGCTCATAGGTGCGCGCTGCCACTATCTGCCTCTGTACACCCGAACGGAGGTTGTTGGCTTGCAAAAGTATCTGCTGGCCGCGGTTAATCAAATCGGAATAACGATTGTTGATCTCCGAGAGGGTGATAAGAAAGAAGACAACCAACACTACTGACGCCGCGATGAGTGCCAGGTAACCGAGGAGTATCTTATGGCGTATGCGCATAGGCCAAACAGGGAGAGTAAAGCTTACATAAGCTCGCTCATAAACAGCAGCTACTGCATATCAGTTGGCGCAGTGCTGGTGTAACCTTACAACGGGTGATTATAGCAACCGTTTGCAGCATATGTCAAGTGTTGTACGTAAAACAACGTAGTAACTGTGCAGGGTTGGGGACCCGGCCCAGCCCCTATTCTTCTGAAAATAGCCCGCTGAGGGCGTATTTTCATTGGCGGTTGGTGGCCTTATGGGTCAGGAGTTATTCTGAACAGTTACTCGCGCCTGCTGCTCTAATTGTGCAGCCGAGAGGAAAGACGAAGGCGAGCTTACAGCAAGGCAGCAGCGTTTTGGAGCTGAGCTTGTAATCTCATCACGGCGTGACTGGTGGTGAGTCGGCAACTGCTTTGAAGATGATAGTTTCAGTGAAGCTTGTGCCGTCTACCTGGTAGGCGTAGCAGCCTGCGGCGCGTACCACTGTATACGAAGGCCATTCATTCCAGATGGCAGATGATGCATCGTTCACGGTTGTGTCAAGCTGTAGCTCCTTG
This sequence comes from Chloroflexota bacterium, assembly GCA_015478675.1. Next base: position 5,102 of record JADMIH010000012.1, read on the forward strand.
AGCCGAGTGGGAGGCTGCACTGCGCTTCCAAGCCCAAAGCCAAGCTCATTGGGCTTATCTATCCCACGCCCCCTGACCAACACGGGGCCACTGTAGCTGCGATTTCCTATCCAAAGGACCTTTACATAATACCAACCTCCATCCTGCTGGGCACCACCGAAGTAGGCGGTGGCATTAGCCCCCAGCCCCACCGGGTATACGGGGCCGTTGCCGAGGGCGATGCCGTAGTTCGGCGAAACCTCTTTGCCCGGTGTAACTGGACATGGGCTGCCGGACGGTATAGCCGGCAGGTTTAGAGGGCGCTGGCGTAGAACTGTGTACGCATCAGCCGGGGGCGTATTCGTGGCGTCGCCCGGTACGCCGTTGGGGTACCTCTTTTTCAATTGTAGGGTCCCTAGCTGAGAGAGAAGAATATTGTACGGCGCTTTGTTCTCAGGGTGCATCTCGAAAACCGCGCGCTCGAAATATTGCACTGTGTATTCTTTGCCATCGAGGTCGCTTTTTTCGACAAATTGGTTGGTGATAGGATAGCCTTGCTGCATCAGTCCGCCGTGCGCCTTCCAATAGTCGAGGAAGGCCCCGCTTATCTCTTTGCCCGTTTCGGGGAAGAGCATGCCTTTGCCTGCCACAGGGTTCATGGGTGGAGGCAATTCGGGCGCTCCACGAGGGTACTTCTCCTTCAGGCGTGTACTGCCGAGTAAAGAGAGAAGCACGTTGTAGGGCGGCTGCTTGTCGGGGTGAAGCTCAAATACGGCACGCTCAAAGTACTGCACGGTGTAGCTTTTGCCGTCAGTAAGCGATACTTCAGAGAACTGCCCTGTAAGGGGCAGGCCCTGCTGCGCCAGGCCGCCGTGACTATCCCAGTAGGAGAGGAATGGCTCGCAGAGGCTTTTGCCTGTTTCGTCGAAGCGCCTGCAATTCGTCTGCTGCGCGTCTGCTCTATCCCAGGAAAGCGCCTGAGTGGACAAGGCCAGGATCAAGGCTGCTATGGTCAAGGTCGCGCACAGGCGTGGCGATCTGTGAGTGCTCATAGTAATACCTCCATATTATGAAAGCGTCCAGTGTGGACACCTGTATTATACACCCCACGTCAGGTGGCAGTCAGTGGGCAGTTCACCTTGTGGCTGCCGCACCTGCCATCTCTGAGGCGTATTGTTGATTCCAAACCCTCACACCTGGCAATTCCTGTAGTCCCGGCAACCGGCGCAACCTACTGCCCGCCTACTTTGTAGATGCGGATTTCATCTCTGGGGTCTGGAACTACCTCGACCAGGGTGAAGGCTTTGAATAAGCTGTCGTACTGGCTTACCTGGTCCGGGTAGCGTGCGCGGTCATCGTAGAAGCGCCCATACATATCTTTAGAGAAGACCAGGTAGTTGAAGCCGTTAGAGGTGTACCACTCCGGCGGATGGTCGCTCAGGCGGATCAGACCTTCTACGCTGAAGCGGCTGGGGTCTACGTACGGAGAGTATGACTCAAGCGCTATTCGAGAGCCTGACGGAACATTGCGCGCTATCCAACTTCTGGCAACTTCCCGGGTATTCGCACCTGTCAAAAAGACACCTGTGTCGTACAGCATCTGTAGCACGGGGTAAAGCAGGGTGGCTACCAGCAGCAAGGTCACGCCTGTGGTAAAGAGCCTGCGGTTGACTCTTTGCCGCATAATAAGCGGCCTGAGTACATTTACCAGGAACGAGGCTCCCAGCAGAAAGAGGAATGGGGTCAGCGGCAGCAGCGTACGATCGTTCCTCACCTCGAAGCTGGAAATGAATACGAAGTAGAGCAGAGGAAAAAAAGACAAGAAGATGAGCGATTTAGAGCGAATATAAATACCGCGGACGACCTCAAGTAGAGCAAATAGAGCCATTGGACCGGCGCTTGTGTAGGTGTAATGCAGGTACCAGAGAAATGTATCTCCTTCCATTCCCATGTGGCCCACCGAGTAGTGCTGCGCCTCAAAAGTCAGGTCGCTGATAAACGTTTGGTAGTCAAAGATAGCGAAAGGGGTGGTCAGCAAAAAGGTGACAGCTCCCAGAAAGAGCGCCAGGTAGAGCCGCTTGTCTTTCCAGCCGCTGCTTCCCTCGCGCAAAAAGTGCGCAAGGAGAAGGGCGAGCACGATCAGCGCGCCATTATATTTGGTCGATGCGACCAGCCCGACAGCTACGCCCGCGAGTGAGTAGTGGCCGGTTTTGCCCTTGAGGAAGACGAGGGTGGAACCCCAGAAAGAGAGAAGTATGAAGAAGCCAAGAAAGGTGTCGGGAGTAATGAGGCGGCTGTTGATAACGTTGATTGAGGATACGGCCATAGAGAAGGCCGCGATCAAGGCCGCCAGCCTGCTGCTGAAGAGGTACTTGCCGATGAAGTAGATGAGCAAGACCGAGCCACAGCCGAAAAGCACGGTAAGGCCACGTTCGAGAAGTATAGCAGAGGGGAGAGGAGCCGCGCCCACGCCCATCGTGATCATCGTGGGCGCGGAGATGTCCGCAGGGCTGTTGAAGATGCCCGCCAGCTTGCCTATCAGGTAATAAGGGAGATAGGCAAGGGCATTCAGGTAGAAGAAGAGTGATGGATAATTAAAGAAATGAGGGTTCCAATCTCCTGTTTTGAAGATATTCTGGGCTATCGCCACATATGTAGGTTCGTCGGGGTGGTAAAGGTAAGGCAGCCCCATCTTTACGCCCCACACCCTCACCGCCAGAGCAAGGAGGAGTAGACCGGGGAGGAGCCATTTTGTATACCGCTCTGGAAACTCGATGTGCGTAATCCGGTATGCCTCTGCTATCCACATATATTGCTCATGCATCTATCTACAAGCAGGCTAGAAGCCTCGCTTCATCATCGAGGTCACTATACAGGATGCAGATTGAGTTATCAAATGGAAGTTAGTGAACAGGGTTAGGCGTCAGGAATTAGCTACTGACCCTGTTCCCTGATCCTACCTATGCCTGATTGTGGTAGAGGTCGTTTGAGCCATCTACTTTGGGGGTGGGCGACGGCTGCGGGATCAGTGTGGGCAGCTCAACCGTTGGCGGTAGAGTTTCCGGCGGTGTAGGTGTGTACTCAGGAGACGAGGTTGGGGTAATCTCCGGGGTGAGGATGTCCACCGGCACCGTGACTTCAGGGGTTGCCTGAGTGTTGGTGGGCACATAGGCGGTAGCCGGAACATCTGCTGGCATAGCGGTCGCCGGGATGTTCGTGGGGGTAGTGGTGGCGGGGAGGCTCGTCGGTGTGCCTGTGGGGGGTGTGATTGTGGGTACAGGTGTATTCGTGGGGGTGTGTGTTGGCGGCGGGTAGGTACCTATCACTTCCAGGCCGCGCCGAGCCGTGACGCGCTTCCAGGGATATACAACACCATTGCCGTTGTTAGAGCCGTATCCGGGAATAAAGCGGTTGCCATAGGGGTCGTTGACTATCAAGTTGCCATCGGTGGTATAGCCGATCACCACCAGGATATGCCCCTGTGACGTAAGCTGGTTGCCCAGGATTACAGGGTGCCCTCTCTTTAGTGCGCCTACTACGCCGTCCCATGTGGCCCCTACGTAATTGCTGCTGAGGCCGTGCCACTGTAGCACAGAGACCATGGTTTGCCAGTCTGCCAGACCGTTGGGGCTGATGGTGCCGTAAAGCCCCGCGAGCATGTTGCCTCGTGGGTCGGGGGCCGACGCGCTGTAGGTGCGGCCATTGTTTGTGTAAGAGTTGGTGACATATGGCGCATAGTCTGAGCCTGATATCGCCTTTACGGATTGGGGAGGGTCGGGTGCAGCGCCGGGGCTGGCTGAGGCTGTAACTTGCTGCGCTAAGTACTCACCCCATGGCTCAATTTTGCCATAGTAAGCGAGGGTCATAGCCACGGAAGTAGGGCCACAGGCCCAGTTGCCATCGCCCGCCTGCGCTATATCGTTCACCTGTTGGATATATGGCACAGGGAGGCGGACCGCTGCGGCTCCGGCCTTCGGAGTTATTCCTACGCTTCGGCTACTTACAACGTTACCCGATGAGTAGTCGAGCGTCGTTATGCGGGAAACAGGGTTATCGGCAAGGAGCATCAGCGAGCCGTTAGTGGAGGCCGAAATACTGTTCAGCCCCAGGAGCGAAGTATCTACGGCGTGGCGATTGCCATTCACATCAACATCCCAGGCGGCTCCGCTACGTGTGCCCCCCATGACCAGGTTTTCGCCGTCGGGCGCCCATACGAGACGTGTGAAGTCTTCCGCATCGCGGCGCACCAGCACGGGCATAGTGCCTGCCGGGTCTGAAATAACCAGGCCCATACCATTTGGCCGCGTCAGGGTGCCTGCTGTGGATACGAGCGACACTTTGGGCTGCGCTGTGGTTTGTGTGGTGGTAAGGGAAGTGGTGCCGGAGACGGCGGTCGCGGCGGTCACGGCTGGCGCTGCGCCGGGCGCGGCGGCGGCAAGAGCGAAGTTGCCTTCAGCCAGGCAAGCTACCTTGGCCGGAGCATTGGGCGGCGACCATACAGCGAACTTTGAGTAGCGCAAGCCGGGGGTGCTGCGCATCAAAACGGTTCCTTCCCCACCTGATATAGGGAGGTATACAAGGTGCTCTAATGCCCCGCCCGGTGCGTCCTCGCGGCGGCTGACGTAAACGCCGCGGCCGTCACCCGCGAAAGCCAGCAGGCGGTCAGAGCCGAGTGAGCCGGAGAGCCTGGCGGCCTGGTATCCAACGGAGAATAGATAGATCGTGCCATAGCCATCGTCTACATTGGCGGGGTCGAGGGCAGGGGCGTAGCGCACGTAAGCCAGGGTATTGCCCGCAGGCGACCAGGCGTAGCTCCCTATGCTTTCAGCGGCGCTTTTCGAGCTTGCGATGAGAGAGTACTTACCGCTATCTACATTCACAGCGTAGATGCTTGAGCCGCCAAGCCGGTCGCCGGTGACGCGAAAGGCCGCGTTGCTCCCATCAGCCGAGAGGCGCGATGAGACATCGCCGAAGAATACACTGTCCACTTTGATGCGTGCCGCGCGCCGATCTTTGTTCACTCCGTCGGCCACCATGATGTCATAAGTAGTAGAGGAGCTGATTGCGGCGTAGCTGTAAGGGCGCACAGGCGTCGAGCTTGCGGCTGCCACATCGTAGAGAGGCGCGGCAAAGGCAGCAGGAGAGAAGCCTGGCGCGAGGGAAGCCAGGGAAGGCATGAGCATGGCGCAGAGCGTCACTAGGAGCGAGGCAGGTCTGCGCAGGCGCGACCTGCGGGGTGCTGTGCGTAAGCGACCTGGGGTGAAGATTGTCTGCACTGGACCTCGCAATTCCCATAAATGGGAGGGCAAAAGTGGGACCTGGGCAGCCGCATAAACTACTCTCTAGATGTTACCAGATGCCGTAAAGCCACGTCAAGAGACAAAGGTACCGTTTATGAAAGGAATATTGCGAAACGTAAAAGGTGTGGATTATGGATAATTGATCTTTATCCCTTCACCCTCCATACCGCGTGGCATGCAATAAACAGCGCCCTCTGTCCTTTCGCGTCACGCATCACGTTCCACACGTTGTGCAGGGTTGTTGACCTCTGCATGCCTTATACGTTATAATAGCCGCAAGCTTGAACGACACCCAACTACCGGCATCTGAGCAATTCTGCTACCTGACAACGCAGGGGCGCAACTCAGGCAGGCCGCACACTATCGAAATCTGGTTTGCCACCCCCACTGAAGGCCGCAGCTTATATATGCTATCGGGTGGGGGCGCTAACTCTGACTGGGTGAAGAACCTTCTGAACAACCCCGAAGTCAGTGTGCGGATTGGCGGCCGGACGTGCGTCGGCCGGGGACGCGTAGTGCAGGACCCTGACGAGGGGCGTTTAGCTCGCAAGCTGATAGTAGCTAAATACTATGGGCGAGAAGAAGTAGCAACAGAGGGTTGGGAGGCAACGTCACTCCCCGTGGCGATAGACCTCAATCTATAGAAACGCCGAAGTGGCGGAACGGCAGACGCGCCCGCCTCAAAAGCGGGTGAGGGTAGCCTCATGTGGGTTCGAATCCCACCTTCGGCACCAGCTGGCAGGATGTTCCGATTCCAGGCACAAAGAGAAGGCGTAACAGCCTTCTCTTCTCTTTTTGGTCACGGTTTGGTCATGCCAGGTCCAGGATGTACCCCTACCCGCAGTGAGCGTCTTCAGGCGATCTACCGCCGCACCAACTCGTCTCTGTGCACGCTTCTAGTGCTAGATGCTGATGCTGCTGATGGCGCTAACCGAACTCTATTTTTAATGCCGTCGGGTGCTCCATTGCCTGATTTACAATGCTAGCTTGCTAGCTTGCAACTCGCCCACACCAAGGCAGGATTCGGTGGTCTCGGCAAGTGTGTAGTGGCCCCGTTTCCTGCTACGGTGTGCGCGTAGGCGTTCGTGTGGGTGTGGCCGGGGTGCCTGTGACCGTGACCGTAACTGTACCTGTGGTGCCGGCTTGCGGCGTGCTTGTTACGGTGGCTGTGCCTGCCAGGAGGGTGGCTGCGCCTGTGGGGTTGGGGTTCGGCACGCCGCCTGTTGGGGTAACTGTTGGTGTGCCTGCGCCGGGGGTGCCTTTAGGCTGAACTACTGTAGGCGTAGCAGTGCCTTTCAGCCCAGGCGTGCCTGACGTTGGGGTGCTTGCTGATGGCGGTTGCGTTGGCTGTATGCCAACGTCACTTGCGGGGAAAAAGTTGCTTATCTGCCTGCCGTAATTGTCGTATAACACCGCCAGGTCGTATGGTTGTCCATCCCACATGACGGTAGTTCTGCCCATGTAAAGGTCTGTGGCGCTGTTACTGCCCAGCCCCGCATGCACGTTTATGCTGGTTCCTGGTTGCATGATGACGCCGGGGAAATAGAAGCGATCCACGTAGCCCCACTTAGGGCTATCAATCCACCAGCCGTTGAGCGATTGCGGGCTTTTATCGGCGTTGGTGATGGTGACGTAGTTGCCGTTCAGGTCAGTTAGCGTCTTCCTGTAGGCTATTGCATCTATGGTGATGTTTGGTTTTGGAGGCAGCTGCTGCGCTGTAGGGGTAGCAGGGCCAGGTACAGGCCCTGGTGCGCCTGCGCTCAAGTAGCGCCAGTCATAGTAGTGCTGGCCTATATTCCCCATCTGCACTTTGTAGGGCGAAGGCAGGTGAGGCACATAGGTAAGCACTCGCCGCTCGTACGCCTGGATGAGCACATCTGTGTAACTGCCGCTAACTTTGACATACGCCCAGTACGGCTCGGATATCGGGTAACCTGTCACCGAAAACCAGGGATAGAAGAGCGGCCCTCTCACGGGCTTTCCGTCCTGGATAATATCTGTTTGCTGGTTGAGGTAGTCCCAAAAAACGTCGGGTATATTATGCCCTGTGACATCTATGAACTGAGCGATACGCACCCCATAGTCCGAGTGATCTGAAGGCCAGGGTTGTGTTATACCCTGCCTGTCTATAGCGGTACGCACCGTCTGGCCCACTTGCGAGGTCTTGCGCCGCTCGTTGGGCGCGCCGGGGATGTTGGAAACACCGTTGAAAGATTGGTAGGTAGGTGCGCTTGGGTCGTCGACATCGGAGGCGAGATTAATCTGCGCAGGACCTTTGTTCTCATACGTGCTAATGCCCGTCTGCATCTGGCCCGATATAAGCTCTACCGCCAGCAGGCCATTAGTGACGAAGAATGGGTCTTTAGGGTTGCCGTTAGGGTTGTTGATTTCCATACGACCTTTGTCGAAGTACTGCACGAGATGGGAGTTGCCGGGCAAACCGGCGAAAGGCTCGGATATGCTCTTGCCGGGGAGAGGACCCCACACCCAGGGTCGCTTCAGCGTCAGCGAGGCGACCAGGCCATCTGTGCGCTGCCATGTGGTCTGAAAGGCAGGATGGGCAAACTGCATCTGTGAGGCCGCTGACGGCGACCGGAAGATGGCTATACCAGCGTAGGCACAAGACAAGAGAGTGACAGCCACGAAGGAGAGCCATATACGTCTCCAGGCTGAACGTGAATAGGCAGAATTTTGGCGCTCAGGGCCCGATGCTATAAAGGAAGGCTTCAGGTGGACCGGCATGAAAACAACGCTCCGTGCAGGGGTAACTTGGTCAGACGCGCCCGAATATACAGGGTATACTAGCATAATGGGCGCGCACCCTGCAAGGCGGGGTCGCGAAGTAAGCCTTCAGAGTTGGGGTAGAGCAATCTTCAAGGAGTAACTGTGGAGGCGTACCCTTACGCACCCTCACCTACCCTCACCCCCAAACCCCCTCTCCCTTCATGGGAGAGGGGGCTTTAATCACCCTTGTAACCCCGTCAGGGGTGTCCCCTGTGCACTCAGCAGGAGTAAAGCCCTCTCTCCCCTTGTGGGAGAGGGGCATGGGGTGAGGGAAGGGACGCCCCTGCGCCCCAACTCTGAACGCTTACGAAGCGGCGACTATCGGCATGCCGATTGCTCTTTGGATTGAAAGGCGCTGAGCTAGTTTCTAGCATACCCTTGTGATTTGCATTATCATAGGGAGTGACTCAATCGTAAGGCTAGAATAAGGGTGATACCTTTGGATGCAGCAATCGAGGATGATAAGGAGGTTGGCGGAAGCGGGCAGATGAAGAGCGCGAACAGGAACGGGCTAGGCACGTTGTTGCGTGGCGGCGCTCTTGCGGGGGTTGGCCTGGGCGGGCTGCTCCTCGGCGGTTTGCCTTTGTGGGCGGCACGCCGCCTCATCTACCCGATAGCCCCTGAGCCGCTACCGCAGAATATGAACGGTAACCTGCAGATCGAAGCCACCGCCCTGCCGGAGCGCGTAGAGTTCGCGTCGCGTGATGGCATGCCGCTCGGCGGGTGGTTTGTGCCCGGTCCACCCTCCCAACCCGCTCCGTGGCCCTGTATATTGCTCGTTTACGGCTACGGCGGCTGTAAAGAGCAGATGGCCGGTTATGCCCAGATGCTTCACCAGGCTGGGTTCGCCACTTTCCTCTTTGATATGCATGGCAGCGGCACTCGCAAGGGCGATCCGGTCAGCTTCGGCTACGCAGAGCGGTGGGACCTCATGGACGCGGTCAAATATGTCACCTCGCGCCCCGACGTAGACAAAGAGCGCATCGGCGTGCTCGGCGTTTCGATGGGCGCAGCCACAGCGCTGCTGGCTACCGCCGACGACCCCAGCATCAAAGCGGTTGTCTCCGACTCCTCTTTTGCCGATCTGGTAGAGATGGTAAAGCCCGGCCTGAAAGCCTTCCTCGGCTTGCCTTCTTTCCCTTTTGCTCCTCTGATCGTTCGCTATGCTGAGGCTATGCTGGGGATGAAGACAAGCGAGGTGAAGCCGGAGGAGGCCGCTTCGCGCCTGGGTGAGCGTCCCCTCATGGTAATTCATGGCCTGGACGACGATCTTATCCATGTTGCGTCGGCCCATCGTATTTATAATGCAGCCCGCGGCCCTAAAGAGATGTGGCTGGTGCCCAACTGCACCCACGCGCAGGCCCCGGTAGTGGCGACGGAAGAATACCAACGGCGCGTGAACGCCTTCTTCACGCGCTGGCTGGGGGCGGAACGTGAAAGGTGAAATGGGTGCTATAATTACTGTTGCTAACCTCGAAACTACCCCTTTAGGAGGGAATGCGGCTTATGCCCCTAAACCCTGATTCTATGCGGCCTGATGAGCTTTCTTCGGAAGTTGAGCTTGCGGAGGAGGCGATGGGCGATATAGCTCCTGCCGGTGAAGCGCTGTCCAACGGCGCTCTTTCGAGCCCGCCTGGGGTATCACATCGCATGGCGCGCTTGCGTGCGCTCCGTGCGAAGGCGCTGCTGGGAGGAGGCGAGAGGCGTATACAGCAGCAGCATGCTAAAGGTAAGCTGACCGCTCGTGAGCGCGTTGATCTTCTTCTCGATGAAGGCTCCTTCGAGGAGATAGACATGTTCGTCACCCACCGCATCACCGATTTCGGTATGGGCGACCAGCAGGTGCTTGGTGATGGAGTGGTTACGGGCTGGGGGCGGATAGATGGCAGGCTCGTCTATGTCTTTTCGCAGGACTTTACAGTCTTTGGCGGCTCGCTGTCAGAGGCACACGCCGAGAAGATAGTCAAGGTGATGGATATGGCGATGAAAAATGGCGCGCCTGTGATTGGGCTGAACGACTCGGGTGGGGCGCGTATTCAAGAGGGTGTGTTGAGCCTGGGGGGGTATGCTGATGTCTTCTTGAAGAATGTGCTGGCATCAGGCGTGGTGCCGCAGATATCAGCGATCATGGGGCCGTGCGCGGGCGGGGCGGTTTACTCACCGGCTATGACCGACTTCATACTCATGGTGAAGGATACCTCCTACATGTTTGTCACCGGCCCCAACGTGGTCAAGACGGTAACGCATGAGGACGTAACTTTCGAGACGCTGGGCGGCGCGATGGTGCACAATAGCACTTCGGGCGTGGCTCACTTCGCGCTGGAGAGCGAAGAAGAATGCTTGATCTCCATCCGCAGGCTGATGGGCTATATACCATCGAACAACCTCGATGACCCTCCGTTTGTCAGGTCGGACGACCCTTCTGGCCGCATGGACGACGACCTCAACACAATCGTGCCCGACCTGCCGACCAGGGGCTACGATATGAAGAGCGTTATCAAGAAGATCGTAGATAACGGCGACTTCATGGAGGTGCAGGAGCACTTCGCCAACAACATTGTGGTGGGCTTTGCCCGCCTGGGTGGGCAGTCGGTGGGCATTGTGGCCCAGCAACCGCTGGTGCTGGCGGGGGTGCTCGATATAGACTCCTCAGATAAAGCGGCTCGCTTTGTCCGCTTCTGCGATGCCTTCAACATCCCAATTGTCACCTTCGTAGATGTGCCGGGGTTCTTGCCGGGCGTGCGGCAAGAGCATGGCGGCATCATCAGGCATGGCGCGAAGCTCCTGTACGCCTATTGTGAAGCTACTGTGCCTAAAGTCACTGTTATCACCCGCAAAGCATATGGCGGGGCTTATGATGTTATGAACTCCAAGCATGTGCGCGGCGACATAAACTACGCCTGGCCTACCGCCGAGATTGCCGTGATGGGAGTGGATGCCGCGGTGAACGTCATCTTCAAGGAGCAGATTGAGGGCAGCAGTGACCCTGAAGCCACGCGCAAGCAGCTTGTGGCTGACTACCAGGAGAAGTTTACAGACCCATATGCGGCGGCTGCTCGCGGCTTTATTGACGATGTTATAGAGCCTCGGCAGACACGCCCCAAGCTAATCAGCGCGTTACAAATGCTCAGGAACAAGCGCGATACCAACCCACCCAAGAAGCACGGCAACATACCGCTGTAGGGCTTGCATGTGCGTGTATAATAGATGCACGTGCTGTGCCAGACCATAGCAGAGAGCAGCGCGTCGAGTATGGCATAGTTTTTGCCTGATAGCTTGCACGTTGTGAAGCTGCTTATCTTAGAAAAGAGAGGCCATAATGCCTAGAGTGCTAGTAGTTGATGACGATCCTGATCTTGTTGCGATCTGCTCATTGGTGCTTGAGCACGAAGGGTATAAGATAGATATTGCTCGGAATGGCTATGAGGCCTACAATCGCCTGGAACGGGATGGCGTGGACGTGGTATTGCTCGACGTGATGATGCCTGTGCTGGATGGCATCACAGTTTGTAAGATGGTCAAGCGCGACCCACGCTTCAAGAAAGTGCCTATCATAGTGATGTCGGCCTCTGAGAGGATGCAGAAAGAGGCGGATGACTGCTGCGCTGATGCGGTTATCAGCAAGCCCTTCGACATAGACCACCTGGTGAGCACAGTCCAGCGCTTCACCAACTGAGGTTGAAGGCAGCAGGTTCTACTTTATTTCGACGGCTATTTGCTCGAAGCCGAGGCTGGTGGGCCGGGGGTCGTTGGGGAGGAACTCCGGCGGCTCAAGGGAGCGGAGTTGCAGCCAGTGTTCGCCGGGGGTAAGTTTCAGCGCAAATAGTGCCTGTTGTGCGGGCGCGGGGCCGACCTTTTGACGGCCCATTTCTTTGCCATCCAGCACCAGAGCCATCGTACGTGGGCTGCTCACAGTGAAGACGGAAAGCCGCAGCTTTGCCTCCATTGTGGCTGTCATAGGATTGGTGATTTGCACGGTCGCCTCTCCGTTACTCCAGCGCCAGATGCGCGAACCGCTCTCCTGCTGCAGATACCAGCCGTCGCCCAGCCCCACTATTGGCCTGTTCTGCGGCTGTGGGGGCACTTTGTAGGCGGTTAGCGTTGTGTCTCTATAGACAGGAGCTATGTTGTGCGCCTCAAAGATAGTCTCCAGCGTGAGAGCAGTTTTGCGCTCGATGCCCGTGTCGCCAAGCGGGTGGACTGCTACGTAGCGCACTCCATAGTAGTCAAGCGCTTGCAGAGCCGTGTCTCTGACCTGTGGCGTAATGATGTCGGTGGCGCGCAGCGTGAGGGTGCCAAACTGCGTCAGATGGGCGACGCCGGGGGTGGCGCGTATCCAGGGGTAGGGGTAGTGGCGCGCGGTGTAGCCGCCGAGTATAGGCCGCTGGTGCGCTGTCTGGTCCAACATGGCGGATGCGACCGTCGTGTCGTAAGGTAATTCGAGCACCGCGTCTTGAGAGCCTGTGCCATTTTGCGCCTGTATAGACGTATAGAATGGGTCTATTGCCGTGCTGATCATGGTGCGTGGGATGTTGAAGAACTCAACTGCTACCAGTAAGGCTATTAGCGTGAAGAGAATTATTCGCGCCGGCGGCGAGCCGCGAACCATGCGAGCTATGGCGAGCGTGCCGTAAGCGGCAAGCAGAGCCACGGCCAGCGACACTAGAAGTGTGAAGCGAAGGGGGACCCGTGCAGCCCCTATGAATGGCAGTTTGTTGAGCAGTGCATAAGGCATCGGTATGCCCGTATTGAAGCCCCCCACCAGCAGGCGTGGCCCCAGCGCAAGGACGCTGAATACCAGGGCGACAGCCAGCCAGAAGCGCAACGGCGGGTGCGCGACCAGAGGCAGCCGCTTCTTATGAAGAAGAGCGGGGCGACCGAGTCCGAAGCGTCCGCCTGCCAGAAGCCCAACGATGGCAAGTAGCATGGCTGTCCAGCCGAGAGCAGGGTTATTGCCATGCGGGTTGATGGTGGGTATTGTGAGGCGCGCTGGTAACGGCAGGAAGAACGATAGGAGATCGGCGGAGTTTCTTATGACTGTTCCTATGGGCGTGATTGTGTAATCCGCACCTGTCGCGCTCTCCTGCAGGAGAGCGATAACTAGTGGGCTGAGGACCAAAGCGGCAACTGCACCCACTATGGCAGCGCGAGCGATGAGCCGGATGACGGCAGGTCGCCACGGGCTTTTTTCAACTATGCCTCGATCCGGCACAGGTGGGTGAGAACTTTCCCACCACATACTACTCGCTTCCCACACGACGTAGAGCGCAGTAAATAGCACAAGGGCGGTAAAGAAGTACCACGTTGAGAGCGCTGAGGCGGCGAGGGAGAGCGCCGCGGCCAGTAACCACAAAGGCGAGGCGGCAGGGGTGCCGAGCGCGCGGTTGCCCAGCGCTCTGATAAGGCAGAGAACGTATAAGGGTATCCAACCGACGCTTATCTCCACAAGCTGCCCCAGATCGAACGATGTGCCTACGAGGGGGCAGAAGGCGAATAGCGCGCCACCTGCCCAGGCAGCGAGCCATGGCAGGCGCATGAGGCGGCAGAGCGCAAGGACGGCTGTGGCGGCGAAAACAATCTGCACCAACCGCAACAGGTTAAAGGCTGCGACAAGGCCAATGGAGGCCTGTAAAGGTAGTGAGGCGATCCCATCAAGAGGGTCAAGGACATGATATGTGAGCGGCTGGCCCGTTGGGTAGTTCAGGTAGGTGGTGAAGTAGGGATTCTGGTGGAGGCTAAAGAGGGAATAACGTATCCACCAGAGATTCCAGATATGGGGATAGAAGTCGCTTCCCCGCTCCAGGACTGCGCCATCGGCGAGATGCAAAGGCAAAGGCCACGAAAAGACGAGGGTGAGCAGAGTGTAGCAGGCAACAGCAAGGAGTGGGGCCACCCATCGGGCACGGCGTACGCCCCGTAGCTCGTTCTCGGCGCTGCTCATCGCGGTATTATACATCAGGCGCTTGCTCTGCTACAATTGGCGCTTGAAGCGTAAGTGTTCAGAGTTGGGGTGGAGCAATCGTCAAGGAGTAGCGCTCACCTGCCCTCACCCCCAACCCGCCCTCACCCCCAAACCCCCTCTCCCATGAAGGGAGAGGGGGCGTCCTCCTCCTCACCCCCAACTCTGAACAGTTACCTTGAAGCGGACTCATAGTGCGTAAAGGATTATGGATGAGATATCTTTACTCTCTACTCTGTACGCACTACGAGTCCGCTTTTCCACAAGGCAGCAGGGTATATAATGCAATCTGAGGCTAGCGGAAGTTGTTGACAGTGAGAGGGGTGAAAGATGGGCCACATTTTATCTGATAAGGCTGAGGAGCTGCTTGATAAGGAGCTTGTCGTGCCGAGCCACGGCTTTGTCCGGCTGGTTGATTACATGGGAAGCGACCAGAGCATTGTACAGGCTGCTCGCGTCTCGTATGGCGCGGGCACCAAGAGCGTGCGTGAGGATCGCGGCCTGATCCGTTATTTGCTGCGCCACGATCACACCACGCCCTTCGAGATGGTTGTGCTCAAGTTTCATATAAAAGCCCCGATCTTTGTAGTGAGGCAGTGGCTGCGGCATAGAACGGCCTCTGTCAATGAGGAGAGTGCGCGTTACTCTATCATGCGTGAGGAGTTCCATGAGCCTGGGGTAAGCGACGTTGGCTTCCAGAGCAAAAACAACAAGCAAGGTCGAGCCGATGACCCTGTTCCCGAAGAAATTGTGCAGCGCTTTCTTCAGTTTCTGAAGGACGACCGCGAGACGGCCTACTCGCACTACGGGCAATTCCTACACGATAATGTGGCACGAGAGCTTGCCCGTGTTGTGCTGCCTCTTTCGCTTTACAGCCAGTTTTACTGGGAGATGAACCTCCATAACCTTTTCCACTTCCTTCGGCTTCGCATGGACCCCCACGCCCAGAAGGAGATACGCGATTTCGCGAACCAGGTGGCGGTTTGCGCCGCAGCTGTGGCTCCGCTTGCATGGGAGGCTTTCGAGGAGTACAAGCTTCACGGCGCATCTTTCTCGCGCACTGAACTGGAGATGCTGAGGACATTGCTTTCAGGGAAGCTGTTGCCCGAAAACGCCTTCGATGGGAGCAAGAGCTTGCTGCGTGAGTTCGAGGACAAGATGGGGATGGCATTGGCGTTGCAGCCACAGTCCGCATCTATTCATGCCAACAGTAAGAATGGGAATGGCACTTTGGCTGTGTAGTTTCTGATAAGCAACCTCCCAGCCCCCTGATCCCGCCTTCACAAATGGAGGGAGAAGAGACTGGATGGAAACAAAGAGACAGCTCTGTGTGTGGAGCTGTCTCTTTGTTCCTGGAATGAAAGCCACTAACCAGTTGTGGCGTGCTTTCATCAGATAACGCTGTGCGGCTCAGTAAATGTTCAGAGTTACAGTGGACAACCGTCAGGGCGTGCCTGTGGGGGTGTATCCTCACCGCCCTCACCCGCCCTCACCCGCCCTCACCCGCCCTCACCCCCAACCCCCTCTTCCATGAAGGGAGAGGGGGCGTTACTCCTGCTGAGTGCACAGGGGATACCTCTGTAACCCCGTCAGGGGCCTACTTTCATTGTCGGTTGGTGGCCCGTAGGGTCATGAGTTATTCTGAACGCTTACGTGGCTCACAGTTGTTGCGGCACGCGCAAGTTGTGTGGTATAAGTAGGAGCAGGGCCTGAACCGGCATTCTCAGGTGCTTTCTGGCCAGAGGCAAGGACCCCTTCTTTGTAGTAGTGAGTGTTAATTGTGAGCGACTCTGAGCGGTACAAGATCGCAAAGACCCTACAGCGTGAAGCTACTTACGTGGCTCAACTTGCGGAGAAGAACTTCGCCGAAAATGCATCTGTGAACGCGAGCGTGCCTGCGTATACGATGGGGGCTTTCGGCGATATTCCCGGCCTTGAGGGGAGTGTGCACGGACCTGTTGATCGTGATGAAGTGCGTGCCATGATGCAGGACGGCTTCCGCAGGCTTGGTGGAGTAGTGGCTCTCAGTGTGCTGGTTGACGAGCCGGGTTTGATCGTGGACGATTTGCAGTGGCTGGCGAGGATTTTTAGCGCGCGCCAGATGGAAATCAGAGACCCCATGTGGTTTGACGATCTCCTTACTGCTTACGTAAAGGGGGCAGCCGCTGTGTTGCAGTCCGGTGATGTGCCGCTTGTTGCGGGTGTAGTTGAGCGTGCGATGGCTGCCCTCACAGAGCCTGTGTGTTAGAAGACCTTTGCTGGGAAGTAACTTTGGGGTAGAGAGCCGAAGTTGCTCGAATTGCCCTGAAACGATGGATTCACTCCTCACCGATCTCAGCGCTGCACTCACTCCTGCGCGGGCGCTTGAGCTTAAGTCCCTTATTACCGCGCACGCTGTCGAGCTTGGCTTCGATTTAGTGCGCTTTACTTCGGCTGCTCCTTTCCCTGAGACCCAGCGCGTCCTGGAGGAGCGTATCGACCAGGGTCTCCTCTCTGGGTTGCCCTGGTTCACGAAGGAGAGGGCAAGCGTCGCGGGCGACCCCACTAACTTGATGCCCGCTGTGCAGACCATAGTGTCGCTTGGCATCAGCTACTTGAATGATGAAGCTGTAGTGTCTTCGACGCCGGGCGTGCCCAGGGGCCGGGTTGCCCGCTATGCGTGGGGAGTTGACTACCACGAGGTTTTCAAAGAGAAGCTCTGGGCGCTGCACGCTTATACGCAGGAGCTGCTTGGCCGCGAGATCGAGGCGCGTGCGCTGGTAGACACGGCACGCATTGTGGACAGGGCGGTAGCGCAGCGGGCGGGTCTTGGCTGGTACGGCAAAAACACAAACTTGCTCAATCATGAGCGGGGTTCATGGCTGCTCCTGGGCGAGCTACTACTCGACATAAAGCTGCCGATTGATGCGCCTGTAAGGACAAATTGTGGGTCATGCGAGCGCTGCATGCCTGCTTGCCCAACAGGTGCGCTCATAGCTCCTGGCGTGCTGGACAACAATCGCTGCATCTCTTACCTCACTATTGAGCTGCGCGGGCCAATCCCGCGTGAGATGCGCCCTTTGATAGGCGAGTGGATCTTTGGTTGCGATATTTGCCAGGAAGTCTGCCCCGTGAACCGCAAAGCGATACCGGGCAACCATCCTGAGTTTGCGCCCGCCGCAGGGATCGGTTCCAGCCCTTCGCTAATCGCTTTACTCGACATAACAGAGGAGGAGTTTCGCGAGCGGTTTCGGCACAGTCCGGTGAAGCGCGCGAAGAGGGAGGGTCTGCTCCGCAATGTGGCTGTTGCCCTGGGGAACATTGGCGATCCTGGCTCGTTAGCAGCGCTGATACGTGCGCTCAACTCCGACCTTACTCTGGTGCGCGGCCACGTCGCCTGGGCGCTGGGGCGTATCGGGGGCCCGGAAGCCGAGGCTGCGCTTCGGCTGAGAGGTCAGACGGAAGATGATAGGTGGGTGAGAGATGAGATAGAGGCGGCACTTGGGACCCGCGAAAAGTGAAGACGGAGTTGTTTGATCCTGGCAAAGAGGAGAGCAGGTCCAACAAATCGGGCACTTTCCAATTTGAGCTTCAGGCTTTCGTAGAGACTGAGGTGGGCACGGCCCGGGCCGGAGTTTTCACCACGCCTCATGGGAGGATAGAGACACCTGTTTTCATGCCTGTGGGCACTCAGGCAAGCGTCAAATCGGTTTCTCCTGATGACCTGTGTGAGCTACACGCGCAGATTATCCTCTCCAATACTTACCATCTTTATTTGCGTCCAGGAGCAGAGCTTATCGAAAAGTTTGGTGGATTGCACGGTTTTATGAGGTGGGACCGCCCCATCCTCACTGATAGCGGTGGCTATCAGGTTTTTAGCCTGGCTCACAACCGCAAGATTGACGATGATGGGGTAACTTTTAAGTCACAGATTGACGGCTCGACGCACCGCTTCACCCCTGAGATGGTGGTACGCGTTGAGGAGCAGCTTGGTGCGGATATTATCATGGCCCTGGACGAATGCACGCCTTACCCATCTTCGCATGAGTACAACAGCCGCGCTATCGCCCGCACGCACGCCTGGGCTGAGCGCTGTTTGCGGGCGCATAGCCGAGACGACCAGGCTTTGTTTGCAATCGTTCAAGGTAGCACCTGCGGCGACTTGCGAAGGGAGAGCGCCGAGAGGCTTACAGAGTTGCCTTTTCCTGGCTACGCCATAGGGGGCTTGAGTGTGGGGGAGCCTAAAGAGGAGATGCACCGTATTCTTGAGACAACTACGCCCCTTTTGCCGATAGACAAGCCTCGATATTTGATGGGCGTAGGCTCGCCGGAAGACCTGGTAGAGTGCGTGGCTCGCGGGATAGACATGTTCGATTGTGTGCTGCCAACACGAGTTGCTCGCAATGGCGCATTGCTCACCCGCAGCGGCAGGTTGGCGATAAAAAGCTCAAGATACGCTCTTTCTCAAGAGCCGGTCGAGCCGGATTGCGATTGCTATACCTGCCGGCACTTTACTCTGGGTTACTTGCACCATCTTTACAGGGCCAAAGAATTGCTGGTTTACCGTCTCAACAGCATTCACAATCTACGCTTCCTCACCCGTATGGCCGATGAGATGCGCGCTGCTATCATAGATGGCACCTTTGCCCAGTACCGCGCCGATTTCCTGGCTCGCTACCGGGTCTCTGACCGAGCAGCCGCTGTAAAGCAGCGCGAGGTTTGGCTTCAGGCGCACGGTAGGAAGGGGGCTTCGTGAAAGGTGAAAGGCGGGGGCACGGGTGGTGAGTGGAGGTTATTGCATAGTGCGCAAGATGAGATTAGAGGTACTCGATCTAAAATCCCCCACGTATCGCATTTCAGGCTTCACGCGCCACTTCTGCCAGGAGCGCCTCCTCCTGGCCTGGTAAGACTGTTCTGGGGTCGAGCAGTAAAACGCCATGTTCAATACGGGCGATTACGTGGGTAGGGGTGCGCCGGAGCGTGGCTGCTAATCGCCCTGCGCGACTTTCAGCATCTGCCGGGCTGTTATCTTGTCCGGGTGTTATGGCGACCAGCCATGTAGGAAGCGTTTCGCCGGGCAATGAGCCGCCTCCTATTGCCGATTGGCCTGCTACCACTTTGCACGCCACGCCCACCTGGTTCAGCCGTTGCACCCATTCCTCGGCGGTTCGACGTAAAGTCTCCTCCGGCATGGAGATCATTCGCCAGACCGGTACTTCTTGCTCTGCTTCGCCTTTTAGATAATGCAAGAGTGTGGCTTGCAGCCCAGCCAGCGTTAGCTTATCAACGCGCAGGGCGCGGAGTAGCGGGTGCTTCTTTAGACGCGTAATCGTGGAGGCGCGCCCCGCGATTACGCCACATTGAGGGCCACCCAGCAGCTTATCCCCGCTGAACAAAACCAGGTCCACGCCCGCTTTTATGCTTGCTTGCACCATTGGCTCCGCTTTGAGGCCATAGCGAGTTGTATCGAGGAGCGCTCCACTTCCCACGTCGTCTACCATCAGCAGAGCGCGCTTGTGCGCCAGACCTGTAAGCTCTTCAACATCAGGCTCTGTGGTGAAGCCTATGATCCGGAAGTTGCTGGCATGGACACGGATGATTATCGCCGTTTCCTGGGTGATTGCCTCTTCGTAGTCGCGCAGGTATGTGCGATTGGTGGTGCCAACTTCGATAAGCCGCGCACCACTCTGGCGCATTACGTCGGGGATGCGAAAGCCGCCACCTATCTCCACAGACTGGCCTCTGGCGAGTATGACCTCCTTGCCCTGGGCGAAGCCCGCCAGCACAAGCACCAGTGCGGCAGCGTTGTTGTTTACTACAACGGCATCTTCGCAGCCTGTTAGCTGGCGCAGTATTGCCACAGCGTGTGAGTAGCGGGACGCGCGTTCTCCTTCCGCCAGGTTGTATTCAAGGTTGTTGTATGCCGAGGCTTCCTCTATCGCAGCGGAGGCGCTTTGACTGAGCGGGGCGCGGCCCAGGTTAGTGTGTAGCACGACGCCTGTGGCATTTATGACAGGGTGCAGGCTTGTAGAGACCATCGCCAGAGAGCGGGTTACAGCACGTCGCGCTATTTCCTCAACGCCAGGTGCTTCATCGCCGTTCTGCCTCAGGCGATCTCGTAAATCGTTCAATTCATCACGCACTGCTTCTGTTATCAAGTCACGGGGTAGAGCTATGCGCACCGGGTCGAGCGCCGGTTGCCCAAGCACCTTGTCTACCGAAGGTATTCTCCTGAGGCTGTTGTTCTTGCCTGTCTGCTGGACGCCATGCTTTTCGCTCATGGGGATATTGTATCACTTAGCTCCTCTAAAATGAACATAGCGTAGTTGTGCCATCCAAAAGAAAAGCCCCTCTAATTGCAGAGGGGCTAGCGAGCCAGGCTTTGTTCGCGGGCAGTTATGGGGTGACTGTGACAGTGCCGTACATACCTGTGCCAGGCCCTCCATGATACTGGCAGTGGTAGCCGTATGTGCCGGGCACAGTAAAGGTGTACTGGAACGTCTGCCCTACCGGGATATTGCCGCTGTCGAACGACACGGGGTCGCCAGGGTCACTGGTGACGGTGTGAGCACGTGTATCATTATTGGTCCAGAGCACCGTTGTGCCTGCTGCCACTGTTATGCTCATCGGGTCGAAGGTGGTGTTTATCAGGGATACGTTGACCACAACAGGCGTCGCTGTAGCGGTGACTGTAGGAGGCACCGCGGTGGCTGTGAGCGTGGCGACTGTTGTAACCGTAGCCACAGCCGTGCTTGTCTCAACGGCTGTGGAGGTGCTCGTGGGCACGGTCGTGGCCGTCATCTCAGGCGTGACTGTTGCGGAGATCACAGGGGTTGATGTAGCTGTCAGTGTTGGTACAGGTGTAGCAGTACTGGTGCTGGTGGCGGTAGCGACGGGCTGCTGGCGTGCGATGTAGACCACCTTGGCTACCTGGCCGCGAGTGATGTTGTTGCCCGGCCTGAAGTAGGGCAGGTTGGCGGGGGGTAGACAAGGCTCGCCTGGGCCGCCGCAGGGATAGCCGCCGATAATGCCCCGGCGTACCAGGCGGTCAATGTAAGAGTAGAATGTACTGGTAACAGGCACATCCTGGAAGCTTTGCCTGTTGGTGGCAGGCTCATTGTAGCCGAAGGCGATTGAGAGGATCTTGCTTAGCTGGCCGCGTGTGACATTGGCTCCCGGCCTGAAGTAAGGCAGGTTGTTCGGGTTATTGGGCGGGCCGCAAGGCTCGTTGGGTTGCGTGCCGCAGGGGTACCCGGAGATCGTCCCGGCATTGAAGTTGTACTCCACGTAGTTGTAGAAAGTGCTTCCCGGCGGCACGTCCACGAAGTGCGGCGCACCTTGCAAGTTAGCAGGGAGATTCGCGCCCAGGGCGATGATCTTGGCTACTTGCCCGCGAGTCACAGGGTTGAATGGGAGGTAGCAAGGCACCCAGGAGCTATTGGGGCATGGGGGCACGGTGTTGTAGCCGCTGATTATGTTGGCGTTCACCAGATTGAGGATGGCGGTATAGAAGGGTGCGGTGCCACCATCCCGGCAGACATCCTTGAAGTATTCGTTAGCGCAAGGAGGGGGGCCGGCGATAGGAGTAGGAGTGGGTGGCGGGGCAACAGGGCCAATCGACTTGTAGGCGTAGTAGTTCTCTTTCTGGCTATCGTCGCGGTTGCTGCCGAAGACAATGTCAACGTACCCAGGGCTGACATCCATCCCCATGTCCTTCAGGTAAGCTCCACCCGCCCAGCCTGTGAAAGGCTTCTCTGGGGGCGAGAAGTTGGTGCCTGAGCCATATGAATACCAAATCTGAGGGCTTCCATTAGGGCTGTCTGTCGTGTCGGTCCAGATGATGTGAGAGACGTTGTTATCGTCTACCACGAGGTTATTCTGGTAAGAGTGCCCGAAACTGTTGACAACTCGCACAAGAGGTTGGTTGTTCCAGCCTGTGCCAGGCACCCACTCTCGGTAATAGATGTCGTTGCTTACGCTGTCGGGGTACGGCCTGGGGTCGCACTTCTCGTCAGACCACGAAACGCGAAAGCCCCCGGTTCTATCGGCTGTAAGTGAGGGCAGGTAGGTTCTGGAGGCTGTAGGGCAGCCCTGGCAGCATTCGAATGAAATATCTTCTTTAGCCCAGCTGCCGGACCCGGTGCGTGTGGCGGCAAAGATATCGTTCGAGGCGGGGCCTGGACCTTTCCAGGCTGCCATCACCAGGCCGTTGGTATTCACAGCGATGGATACATCGCCCTGCCCCTGGTTCACTACGTCGGGGGTTACTACCTCGTTGACGACATCCCAGTTGCCGTTATCCTGGCGGTGGAAGTAGCGGATTTTGGAGTTGTCTTTTCCAAGGAGGAAGTGAGGTGTGTTGTCAGGGCCCACAGCGACAGAGGCGAGCTTCAGGCCGCCTGAGCCTGGGATCACCTCATTGACAGAAATCTGCCCGTTGGCTTCTATACGCACATACTGAATCGCGGCGTCGCCGCTGCTGTAGGTGTAGAAGGCGATGTGCCGCCGCCCAAGCGCGTCATGTGCAATTTTGACGTTACCACTTGCCTTGTAGGTTGTGAGATCCAGGTTCTGTGGGAAAAAGTCACCCCGGAAAGGGCTGTTGGTTGCTGCATTGATGAGGTTGCGATTATTCTCCTGGTCGCGTTGTTCCCAGGCTATCGTTACCGAACCGTCGAGGGGTGATGCGCCAATAGCCCCGCCATTGTCGTACAAAGGGCTGTTGGTAACGTCTATGGGAGCAGAGAAAGGGGTTTCTACGGGAGCAGAGATACTCGCTGCGGCCTTCGCCGAGGGTGGGCCGCCCGGCGCAATGCTCATATCACTGGCGGCCACTATCAGGATAAGCGAGAGGCCTGCGAGCATCACTAGGTTAAATCTATTCTTCATTAGAAATTATCTCCTGAGGCTAGCGGCCTTGCGCCGTCTTCTGAATGCGTACGTTGTCGAACTTCGCCGACATGTCGGCGGTAGACCAGACTCCTGCCCAGCCTGTTGTAAAGGCGGTATCAGTCACGTCCAGAATGGTTGTGTCGTCTACCGAGGCCGTAATCCGGCTGCCCGCTACCTTTACGGTGATACGCTGCCACTTGCCAGAGGTGTAGCCGGGCCATGTGGTCACCGGAACCTGAGCCAAATTCTGGATTTTGTTGGCCGTTACCTTCTCCAGTAATGCTTTACTGGACTGGTTGGGCAGGTTGCCAAAGAGGGATAAGCGATAGTATCCGGCGTCCGATCCCCTGAAGACGAGGCCAACGGCTTCGCCGCCTGAAGGATAAAGCTGAGCCTCCAGCATACCGTCGCTGAGTTGTACATCTCTGGCAATTAGCACAGCAGCCTCATTGGAAGGCTCCTGGTTGATATCGCCACCCTGTTGAAGCCGTCCGCTTGCGACGGCCCACGAACCAGGAGCGCTGCTCAAGCTCTGCCAACGGTCCAGGTTGCCGCCGGAAAAGTCTTCCGTGAAGGCTACGGGTGCGCTGCTTTGTGGCAGAGCCGGCGCCGCCTGCGGGGTAGGTCTGGGGCTGCCAAGGCTAGCGTTAGCGTTGGGCGAGTCCACAATAGCGCCTGGGGGCACGGTGACTCCTTGTGACTGCTGGGCGCCCATAACGAGCACGGCTGCGATGAGCAGCAGAAACAACGCTGCCACTGGTATTAGTTTCTTGCTAAAGATCAATTGTCCGTCTCCTTTCAATGCGTTTATGCCAAAACCGCGATTTGCTTCGGCTCTTCCTATTTTCGCTCTTCTGTAATCCCGGGTCCTGGAAATTTAGGGATTCTTTATCCATTACGAGCCAGGGTGGGATGTGGCGGGTAAAGGTAAAGCTCCCTCTGAGCATTTACCTGGGTTATACAGGCGAGGCTGCCTGTCAGTATGTCAGTAGCTTCCGATGCCTCGCCCGGTTCTGGCCGGTACTGCGCACGTCGGGGCACTTTTGATCAAGGAAATGCGTCGGTATTCTCTAGCGTCCGGCGGCGCTGCCGGGTCTCTACATGAGGCTTTGTTACCATGATTGTGTATAGATGCCGTGCTGTTGTAGAGAGTGGGCACTGAGGTGTAGGAGGATTGTGGAAAAGTGTCGCCTTTCATAGCGCTATCTGACATGCACGAGTGTATGAAGCCGTGGCAAGTATAGTGAATAGATATAGCTGATGTCAACCCTCCCCTTTAGCCTTTTAGTCCCGAACCTTGACCTTTCCAGTACTCTGTGCTATGAATTGCGCCGCTTGATGAGGCTCGCCAGGCAGGACAAAGCGCCGTAACGGGTGCAAGGCCGATTCTGGCACATTAGTGGAACGAACCAATCACAGTTGGGTTGCAGATTTTCTGTGACGGGGGTTGTTGGATTAGCGAGGGGGGATAGATGTGAGCCTGAAGCGTGAAACATGATATGAGATGCGAGTGGCTATGGATATTGTGTTTACATCGCCATTCTGAAGAGAGATCACGTAATAGAGTTGCCTTTGCGCCAAGCTGCGTAAGGTGGGTTTTAAACATTCGTTTTGGCAAAATGGCCGATAATGATTGACATTTAATACAAAAGGTGCTACCTTAGTACTATGCAAGGCACCGATTTGGCTGTATACTGGGCCAAAGTGCATAGTGGGCCGTCTGCCTTCGGAGTTCTCTCTCAGATGGGTGTGCGGCCATAGCGGTGTTCTAAATCACTCTATGATAGGAGATTTTACATGGACTTAGCTCACAGCATAAAGTTTCGGTTTAACCCATCTTCCTCCAAATCGAAGAAGGTGCTCGGACCTCTGGAGGGCGAGATCATGGACGTAGTGTGGGAGCAAGGGCCTACAACGGTCAGCGCTGTTCACAAAGCTTTGCTCAAACGCAAAGATATTGCCTACACTACCGTGATGACGACGATGAGCAGGCTCGCCAAGAAACACTTGCTCGACCAGGATAAGTCGGCTTCGACTTACGTCTATACTCCGGCGCTGGGCCGCTCGGACTTCGACCGCTATGTAGTGCTGGGCGTGATAAGCGGCCTGGTAGACGACTACGGTGACATAGTGACCGATTGTTTCGTGCAGTACATAGGGGAAAAAGGCGGCGCAAGCAAAGATCACCTGCGCGAAGCTGTTTGCAAATAGCTAAGGCAAGCCCGGCGGCTTGCTTTCTAAGCGCAGAATAGCGCTTGCGAGTGTAGGCTACAAAGTCTATATAGCAACAGATAGGAGTGAGCCATCCCGTGGATGGCTCACTCCTATCTGTTGCTCCTTTCCTGGGTGTGAAGCTTCCGCCTTTTCTTGCTTCCAGCCCCCGAACCCTTCGCAGCTTAGCAGGTTGTTCCTCTGGCGGCATGCGCCTTGCAACGTAACTTAGAAGTGATCGCTTGAGTGGCGGCAATCTAACTACAACGTAAGTAAGGAGCAGATCGGAATGAACAGCGCAAAGAGCAATGATATTGAGGTTGGGCAGCGCGCCCCCAACTTTATGCTGGAAGATGAAAATGGCAATAAGGTGCAACTGAACGACCTGCGCGGGGAGCCTGTTGTGCTCATCTTTTACCCCTTCGACTGGTCGGATAAATGCACGCAGGAAATGTGTACATTACGCGACAAAGAAGTAGACTGGCAGAGCACAGGAGCACGCGTTTTTGGCGTCAGCCGCGACAGCCGCTATTCGCACAAGGCCTGGAAAGCTCACCTGGGGTTGAGCTACTCTCTGCTAGCCGACATCACGGGCGACGTAGCAAGGCAATTTGGCGCATGGAACGAGAACGCCCATCGAGCCGACCGCATGACGGTAGTCATAGACGCTGAGGGGATCGTTCGCTATGTTGTGCATAACGATTCCGCCACGATACGCAATCAGGACGAGGCGCTTCAGGCTGTGCGTCAGATGATACCATCTCGCTGCTGATGCTTGCTATGTTCCGTAGGAAGCGCGTAGAAGTGTCGAAGGAGGAGCATCGGGAAGCTACTTTGCGTGAAGTACTCCTCTCGCAGCGCCCCTCCGATGCTCTTTTTCGCTGGGCAAAGGAGGGCAAGCTACGCGAGCTATTGCCCGACCTGGATGCTCTGCGTGGCATCAGCCAGCTTCCTGCTCACAAGGACGACGCATTTATACACACCCTTAAAGTGATAGACGCAATCGAGCCGTCGCTTGTGCGCCGGTGGGCAGCGATGCTCCACGACATTGGCAAGGGGCCGGCTTTCATAGCCACGCCTGATGGTCGCTCGCGCTTCTTCGAGCATGATCGCATAGGCACTGAGATGGTTCCTGAGATCATCTCGCAAGCCGGGGAAGACCCGGCCCTGATAGAACCTGTGCAGCGCCTCGTCCGTATGCACATGAGGCCAATCTCGTACAGCCCAGAGTGGACGGATTCTGCCGTGCGGCGCCTCTGTGAGGAAGCTGAGGAGGGAAGAGGAGAAGAGGGCTGGCAAGACCTGATAGCACTTTCCCGTGCCGACCTTCGCGGCTACCTTCCAGAGCCGATAGACCGGGGCCTGTGGGTGCTTGAACAACTCGATGCGCGGCGCAGTGCTCTTCTTCAGGCTAGCGTTGAGCAGCAACGGGCTGAGGCATTGCAGCCGCGATCTCCCCTGGATGGTAGAGAGATTCTAGCCCTCACCGGGCGCGAAGCCGGCTCCTGGGTGGCCGAAGTGAAAGATTTTCTGCTAGATAAAGTCACCGCAGGCGAGCTGGGGCAGAACGACAAAGACCATGCCCGCGAGCTAGCCCGCCAATGGCTCGCGGCCCACCCGACGTGACCACTGCGTACGGCCCCTTGCTACGAGCCCATTTCATTGACAGCACCGTTAGCTGCACTTAGAATGGGATTGCTATGAGACTCTTCCCAACACCCCGGTACCACAATGTGCCTGAGTTCCTGGATGATCCCACCAACTTTACTCCGCATGACCTGGAGAGCACGCTTCGTGACGTTCGCCGGGCCAACATCTTCGGCCTCGGCACCTGGGTAATCAAGCACCACCTTGCCAGGTTGCTGCGCGACTTTCCGAAGGGCCAAGCTCTACGGGTGCTTGACCTGGCAACCGGCTCTGCCGACATCCCTGAGGAGCTTTGCCGGTGGGCAGAGAGGGAGGGGTACGGCATAAAGATAGTGGCAACGGATGTCAGCGAGGCAATCCTCAATGTAGCCAGAGAACGTATAAAAAGAGCAGGCTTCGCGGATAAAGTGCTCTTCGCGGTGTGCGATGCTGCTAAGCCCCCTTTCGCGGGTGGCGAGTTCGATCTGGTTATTTGCTCGCTGGCCTTGCACCACCTGAGTTTAGAGGAGGCGGAAGCATCTTTGCGGCAGATGGCGCGACTCTCAAGGTTGGGCTTCATCGTGAATGATATATATCGAGCGCGTGGAGCATGGTACATGGCTTGGCTACTTGCGCACTTAACCACGACCAGCAGACTCACCAGGCATGATGGCCCCGCTTCCGTGCTGCGAGCGTACACTCCGGCTGAGGTGCGGCGCATGAGTAGAAGAGTGGGTTTAGATACATCAGTTTACAAGCACCCTTTCTGGCGAATGGCGGTCGTGGGTAAAGCGGAGAGATGAGTTGTGACAGGCAAGCCAGTTTATGACGCCATCATAGTTGGGGCAGGCCCTGCGGGTTCAGCCACCGCGGCGTTTTTAGCACAGCGTGGATTTCATGTGCTGTTACTTGATCGCGCCGCCTTCCCCCGCGACAAAGCCTGCGGCGAATACTCAAGCCCTCAGAGCGGCGAGGTTCTGGGGCGGCTTGGCGCTCTCTCAGCCGTTGAAAGAGCAGGAGCGCGGAGACTGCGCTCCATGCGGGTGATCAGCCCAGGAGGTCAGACCTTTTGGATGGACTATTCTGCGTCGGGCGAAGCCGCTGCGCAGGTGCTCGCCACGCCCCGGCGCATCCTTGATGCCACCCTTGTGGACTATGCACGTCAATGTGGTGCAGAGGTCCGCGAGCGCGCCAAAGTAGAAGGAGTTTCGATGCGCGACGGCCGGGCCTCCGGCGTCGTACTGCGGCGCAAAGACGGCGGCACGCATGAAGAGCAGGCAAGATTGATAGTGGGGGCTGACGGCATCCACTCGGTTGTTGTGCGAAGCCTCGGCTTATCGGCGCCTGTACGTTGGCCTCTCTCTCTGGGCATGGTCGCCCACTATAAGGGGTACAGTGGCCTTGACGATTGGGGTGAGATGCACTTGTCGGAGCGTGGGTACGCCGGCCTCGCACCTCAGTCGGGCGGGCTGCTCAATGTGGGGCTTGTGATGCCGATGCGCTTGGCGGCAAAGCAGCTTGAGCATGGCGCGTCGGCTCGTTTCGAGGCATTTGCCTTCTCCTTCCCCGGCGTGGCGCGAGCGTTGGCTGGGGCGGAGAGAGTGTCTGCCGTGAGGGGTGTTGGCCCGATAGGAGCACGCGTGAGGCGTAGCTCCGGCGCGGGATTTATCCTTGTAGGCGATGCGGCGGGCTTCTTTGACCCCTTCACAGGTGAAGGGGTTTACAAGGCATTGCGCGGAGCGGAGCTTGCGGCTGAGGCCGCATCTTACGCCCTGGACAACGGCGACCTTTCTGCGCCTTCTCTTGCGCGCTACAGCCGCCTGCGCCGCCGCGAATTCACCAGCAAAGACCTTGTTTGCAGGCTCGTACAAGCCTTCGTAGGATTACCGCCGGCGATGGATTACGTGGCGTCGCGGCTGGCAGAGCGGCCAAAAGTCAGGGCTGTACTCACAGGTGTACTCGGCGACTTTGCGGACCCGAGGGCCGCCCTCAGCCCTTTCTACTTGTGGTCGCTCTTACGTCCATAAAGCGGCCTTTGCCCTGGCCTACAGGTCGAGGCCGACGGTGTGATCTGGAATAGTGCGAAAGCTCATGAAGGTTAGCAACGATATTTACATAAGAGGTGACTATCAGCGCATCTTTGATATGGGCAGTCGCGTCGAGATATGGGGTCGGATACTGCCCCACTACCGCTATGTGAAGGTTGTGCGCGAGGAAGGCAATCGAAAGTTAGTGCGAATGTCAGCGTGGCGCGACATTATACCTGTCACCTGGACAGCAATAGAGACCGTGGAAGAAGGCACGCTTCAGCGTCCGGGGAGGATTCTCTTCCGCCATGTTCGAGGGCTGGTAAAGGGGATGGATGTGGAATGGTCCTTCGAGCCAAGACCCAGTAGAGGCGATGTCAGAGTGATGATCTCACATGACCTGACCAATCCGCCATTCCCCGTAAAAGTACTCGGCGCTAGATTCATGGAGAGCGTCGTGGGCCGAGGCTTTATCGGCTACATAGCAAATAAGACGCTCAGGCGTATCAAAGAACTGGTGGAGGAATGATACCTGGTGCGTATTCCATATAACAGGTAGCGGTCAGGAGAGCTATTGTTAGCGCATTCGTCACAGAGCAGGCGCGTTGTAATCACAGGTATAGGAGCTATCACCCCGATAGGCATTGGGCGCGAGGGCCTGTGGAACGGCGTACTTGCAGGGCGCTCGGCTGTGCAGCGTATAAGCCGCTTTGACCCTGAGCCTTTTCGTTCACAGGTGGCGGCGCAGGTGAACGATTTTGACCCGCTCGACTATATGGATGCATCACGCGCCCGCCGCCTTGATCGCTACTCGCACTTTGCTCTGGCCGCTGCACACCAGGCGGTCCGGGATGCGGATCTCTGCCTATCTTCGGAAGATGCTGAGCAGACAGGCGTTTACCTCGGCAGCGCGCTGGCAGGGTTGGGATTCGCTGAGGAAGAACACAGCCATTTTGTAAATAGCGGCTTGCGAGGGGTAAACAATATCCTGGCGCTCACTGTCTTTGGCTCGGCGGCATCGTGCAATGTCGCTATGGACCTACAGCTCTTCGGCCCCAACCAGACGAATGCTAACTCCTGTGCTTCGGGCGCGGTAGCCATCGGCGAGGCTTTCAAGCTGATCCGGCTGGGCGGTGCTCGCGTGATGCTGGCGGGCGGGGTGGAAGCGCCTCTTGCCCCTCTGACCTTCGGGGCCTTTGATTTGATACATGCCATCTCCTGCAACTCTAACGCTAACCCATCGGTCGCTTCTCGCCCATTCGACGTTTGTCGGGACGGCTTCGTAATGTCTGAGGGCGCGGCGATTATGGTGCTGGAGGATTATGAATATGCTCAGGCACGTGGAGCAGCCATTTACGCTGAAATCCTCGGCTACGCCACGACGACTGACGCCTTCCACATGACCGCACCCCGACCTGATGGCGCTCAAGCTATGCGAGCTATGAGAGAGGCGCTAGCGGCTGCTCACCTCTCCCCCTCTGAGATCGACTACATCAGCGCCCATGGGTCGGCCACTCCTTTGAACGACAAGACGGAGACTATGGCTATCAAGCAGGTGTTTGGAGAAGAGGCTTACCGCATTCCGATAAGCGGCACAAAAGCGATGCATGGACATGCGCTTGGGGCAAGCGGGGCCTTCGAGATCGCGATAAGCTCACTCGCTATGCACAACGATTATCTTCCCCCCACCATAAATCTATGCCACCCCGACCCCGAATGCGACCTCGATTACATTCCTCACGAGGGCAGGCACCTGCGCGTAAATACGATACTCTCCGACTCCTTTGGCTTCGGCGGCATAAACGCCTGCCTTATTCTCGGCAGGGTTTAGCACCGAAACGTACCCAAAGTGGCAAACATCCTGCTATTGGCTTACAATGTGCCCGACAGCAGAAGCATCGTTTTACACCATCTACTTGACATAAGAGGGAGGACATTTTCTTTGAACTTAATACAGCCTATCGGGTTGTACCGTTCCGTACCTGATCGCATCAGCCGGCTTGCTGAACTCGCCTACAACCTCTGGTGGAGCTGGCACCCCGAAGCGCAACGCCTCTACTCAGATGCGGACCCTGATCTCTGGGAGCTTGTTTATCACAACCCTGTGAAGTTCCTCAACGAAGTACGCCAGAGCACACTCAAAGAAGCCAGCGAGCGACAAGCCTATCTCGATCTATATGACGTGGTGATGCGCGAGTTCGACGCATATATGGCCCCAGCCGCAACGTGGTTCACCGAAGCGCACCCGGGGCAGGTGGGCACCGTTGCCTACTTCTCTATGGAGTTTGGCCTGCACGAATCGTTGCCGATATATTCTGGGGGCCTCGGCATACTGGCGGGCGACCACGTGAAGAGCGCATCTGACCTCGGCGTGCCGATGGTGTTTGTTGGGTATCTTTACCCCCAGGGCTATTTTCGGCAGATAATCAATAAAGATGGGTGGCAGGAGGCGATCTACAATAAGCTGGACTTTGACGATGTGCCTGTACTTCCTGCTCAAGGTCCTGACGGTGGCGAGGTAATTGTGCAGGTGCAGTTGCCTGACCGTATTATCTACGCCAAGGTATATCATATACAGGTTGGGCGCGTACCGCTGTATATGCTTGATACCGACATTCACCCCAACGCGCCAAGCGACCGTGAGCTTTCAGCCCGCCTCTATGGCGGCGACGAAGAGATGCGTATATCGCAGGAGATCATGCTCGGCATAGGTGGAGTTCGGGCCTTACGCGCCCTGGGAGTAGAGCCATCAGCGTGGCACATGAACGAAGGCCACGCCGCTTTCCTGATACTTGAGCTTGCCCGCGAGCGCGTCAAAGGTGGCGAGCCTTTCGATGATGCCATCACTGAGGTGGCGTCGCACACCGCCTTTACCACGCATACGCCGGTGGCAGCGGGTAACGATGCCTTCCCTTTCGAGCTGATGGACAAATATTTCTCCAGCTATTGGCCGCAGTTGGGTATAGACCGAGATCACTTTCTGAACCTGGCTCAGGAGGGCCAACCGTGGGGCCCCGCCTTCAGCATGACGGCCCTTGCGCTGCGTGGTTCGGATTACCATAATGGTGTGAGCAAGCTGCATGGCCGAGTGTCGCGTAACATGTGGCATTGGCTCTGGCCCGACCGTCCGGTGGATCAGGTGCCTATTCAGTCTATCACCAACGGCGTGCATACGGGCACATGGCTTGCTCCTGAGCTTTATCGTTTCTACAGCCACTACCTGGGCGCGGACTGGTACTCGCGCCTTGACGATCCGGCGACCTGGAAGCCTATCCTGAGCGCACCCGACGGCACGTTCTGGGATATACACAGCAAGCTCAAGCACGACCTTGTTGATTTCTCGCGGCGCCGCCTGGCCGATTGGTACATCCGCACGGGTGTAACTCCACCCCCTGGGCCGACCCTCGGCCCCAATGCCCTCACCATAGGCTTTGCCCGCCGCTTCGCCACTTATAAGCGCGCCACCCTTATCTTTAGCAACGTTGACCGTTTGAGCGCGATCTTGAACAACCCGGGCAGGCCGGTGCAGATAGTTTTCGCGGGAAAGGCGCACCCCAAGGACGAGCCGGGCAAGCAGTTTATACAGCAAGTTGAATGGGCGGCGCGCCACCCTGGGCTTGCGGGCAAGATAATCTTCCTCGAAGAGTACGACATGAACGTTGCACGGTATATGGTGCATGGCGTGGACGTGTGGCTCAACACACCACGAAGGCCGTACGAAGCGAGCGGCACTAGCGGAATGAAGGCTTCGCTCAACGGCGTGCCTAACTGCTCAGTTCTGGATGGCTGGTGGGCCGAAGGCTACAATGGTAAGAACGGCTGGGCTATCGGCGAGGGCCAGGAGTACGCCAATCCTGATGAGCAAGATGAGCGCGATGTACAATCGCTCTATACACTGCTGGAGGATAGCATAGTACCTCTCTTTTATAAGCGCGATGAGGCCGACGTGCCTGCCGGGTGGGTAGCTGTTATGAAAGAGGCAATCGCTACTATCGCTCCCATTTTCTCCATGCACCGCCAGGTCAAAGAATATACCGATGATTTCTACATACCGGCTATGTCGGCAGGCGAGGAATGAGTAGCGACAGCGACTGTATATTAATTCCCAGTCCTGCTCCTTATAAAAGGAGAAACTTCTATGGAGCGAGCAGCGCTTGACCTTAGCGACGATAAGCAGTCTCATGCGGATGAGCGTCTACGCAGCGACCACATAATCTGGCTCGGTACGGTTCGCCCCGATAGCAAGCCTCATCTGGTGCCTGTATGGTTCCTGTGGGATGGCGCGACGGTGCTTATTTTCAGCAAGCCCGACCAGAAGATTCGCAACCTGAAACTGAACCCTAACGTGACGCTGGCCGTCGATGACAGCAAAGAAGGGGAGGACGCAGTTCTGATCGACGGCGAAGCCGCCCTTCTAGACCCGGGAGAAGTCAACTCGACCCTGCCCGCCTATGCCCAAAAATATGCCGCGAAGCTCGTCGAGATGGGCTGGACCGCCGCGTCTATGGCGGGCAGTTACACCCAGCCTATAAGAGTTACGCCTACCCGGTTCAGGTTTTACTAAAGGTTGTTTCACGTAAGGGGTCACAGGTTGGCTGTCGCTCCCGGTGTGTATCGCTAAAGAGGCCTTCAGCCTTGAATAAGCAGCCTGCATGAAGCTTATGCTGTACTCATTACGTGGTACGCATGTTATCATACCAGCGTGATTGCCGCCTTTGTCCTCTTTCTTTCACTGGGGCTTGATACGCTTGCGGTTTCTGTTGGGCTGGGTTTGTCCGGCCTGCCGCGCTCACGCTGGCTTAGAGTGGGCCTTACCTTCGCCCTCTTTGAGGGTCTTATGCCCATATTGGGGCTGCTCGTTGGGAAAGGTCTGAGTGAGAAGCTGGGCGAGATAGCGGCCTATGCTGCCGCTGTAAGTCTCATTGGGGTTGGCCTCCTGGCAGTTCGAGAAGCTCTAACCGAAGATAATAACAGCGCTGAGGATGACCTCGTTGAGAAAACGCGGGGCAACCGCCTTCTGCTGACTGGCCTGTCGGTAAGCCTTGACGAGCTTGCAGTTGGCTTTTCCCTGGGTGTGCTTCAGGTATCTGTTGGTGTGGCTCTTATCTATATCGCAATACAGGCATTTGCTCTTACCTTCATCGGCGTTTCGTTCGGCGGCAGGCTGGGAGCGCATCTGGGTGAGCGTGCTGAGTTAGCCTCCGGTGTTGTACTCGCCCTGCTGGGGGTCGCTCTGCTCGTGGGCGAGGTCACCGGTCTTACTTTCTTCTAAGCTCAAAAGGAGCAGATAAAATGAAGAGCCAAATTACCAATGAAAAGCTGGATCAGGCAGTATCTCTGCTAGAGGAGCAAGACCTCGATCTCTGGCTCACATTGGTGCGCGAGACCTCACTCACTTCTGATCCTTGCCTCGACCTCATCGTGGGGGTAGATATGACCTGGCATTCGGCCTTCCTGGTCAGTCGCACAGGGGTGCGTGTGGCTATTGTTGGGCGATTTGACGCCGAGAATGTGCGTAACCTGGGCGGTTACACAGAGGTTATCCCCTATGACAGCAGCATCCGCCCGGCGTTGCGCGACACGATAGAGCGTCTCAACCCGGGAAAGATCGGCCTCAACTACTCGCAGAGCGATCCGGCGGCAGATGGCCTTACGTACGGGATGTTCCTCTATCTGGTTGACACCCTGGCAGGCACACCATATGCCGGTCGCCTGGTATCCGCAGAGAGCTTGATTGCGGCGCTCAGAGGCCGCAAATCGCAGGGCGAGCTGGCGCTTATCAAGGCTGCAATCGCCACGACAGAAGAGCTGTACAAGCAGATTGGCAGCACCCTGGCCGCCGACCAAACGGAAGAGGAGATCGCAGGTCGCCTTACCGCAGCCCGCAAGCAGCTTGGCCTTGGCACCGCCTGGGGCGAACCTTATTGTCCTATCGTCAACTCAGGTCCGGACTCGCCCGTCGGCCACGCCTCACCTGGCGGGCACAGGACCACACCGGGTTGGCTTTTACACATGGATTTCGGCGTCAAGCAAAGTGGCTTCTGCTCTGACTTGCAGCGCGACTGGTACTTTCTTGCAAAAGGAGAAAAAGAAGCGCCTGATGATCTGCGCCGTGCATGGGATGCCTGTTGGGGCGCGATAGACGCCGGGGCCACAAAGTTGCGACCTGGCGTGGCGGGGTGGGAAGTTGACGCTGCTGCTCGCCGGTATCTGGTGCAAGCAGGCTATCCTGAATACCAGCATGCCCTCGGACACCATCTTGGCCGTGTGGCTCACGACGGCTCCAGCCTCCTCGGTCCGAAGTGGGACCGCTACGGGCAGACACCTTATGGCATAGTGGAGGTCGGCAACGTCTTCACATTGGAGTTAGGCACTGCTGTTCCGAGGCGCGGCTACGTCGGCCTTGAGGAAGATGTGCTGGTCACAGAAAGCGGCATAGAATGGCTAAGCACACCGCAGCGTGAGCTTTGGCTGGTGTAGCTAATATAGCAATAGCGGACTATGACCGATGCGCGGGTTAAAGCGCCTTACAGCTTGCTGACTATCTCCTTGCTTATCGTTCGGAGGGTGTCGAAGACGCCTACTCCCTTGTGGGCTACTGCTTCGTAGGCGGGGACGCGCATTGAGTTGAGGTACTTCTCCAGGATTTCCAGGGGGAGGGCATCGGGCATATCACGCTTGTTATACTGCATTACCATCGGGAACTCCAGGAAGCGCTTCCCCTGCTGGGTGAGGTTGCGGGCTAGCTCCTGGAGAGAGCGCACGTCCTCGGCGAGCTTGGAGCGTTGAGAGTCGGCTACAAAGACACAGCCATCGGCTCCGTTCAGCACAGCGACCCTGGTTCGCTCGTAAAGCACCTGGCCTGGAACCGTGTAGAGGTGAAAGCGCACCTGGTAGCCGTGCACCTTACCGAGATCAAGGGGCAAGAAATCGAAGAAGAGGGTGCGCTCGGTTTCTGTGTCTATTGACAACAAATCGCCTCTTGCCTGGTTGGGCACGGTCGAAAATATATACTTCAGGTTAGTAGTCTTCCCCGAAAGGCCGGGCCCGTAATAAACAACCTTGCAGTGTATTTCTTTTGTCGCTACGTTGATAAGTGCCATATTTAGTGTCCATCCTCCACACGCAATATATACTGAATAGTATGTGCTGCGTGGCGTTGCCGGCTCAGATAACAAGCCAATTCCTGCTTGCGACGCCCTAAAGGCTGCACATCACAGATCACGTACATCCTAATCCTTGAATAGCAGGTCTATGGTATCTTCTATAGACGTGCGGAACGACGGATTGAGGCCGTTTACGTTGCGGCTGCGGCGCTGCACCTGTAGCAGCACAGCCTCTAGCTCAGGCATAATTTGCCTGCACAGGTCGCGCACCAATCCCACGTGTGTACTCTTACCGAACATCACCGTCACCAGCCACGATTCTCCGATCAACTCGGTGAGCGTATTCTCGCGCATGCCTTGTTGAAAGAGCGAGTGAAAGTCAGTATCGTTCATCATGCGCGCCACTTCACGCGACGTGGCGAAGGTGCCTGCAAAGAGCGCACCGAGTACTTGCAGATCGGCAGGCAGACGCTCGCCTCGAGCCGAGATGACCTCGCCGCTCTTGTCAAGCAGGATCGTCAGATTGGCTCCTGCTTCGAGCAGCACTCTGTCGAGCTGGTTTTTTATGCGCCTGCTGTCCGCCTCGCTGACGATCAGGCTGACATTGGCTCTTGGCTCAAGGTTTTCGTCTCTATCCATGTCACTATTTTGTGCGATTTGCTGTGGTTCGGCAGTCCGGGCTGTTTGTAAAAGGCAAGGTATTGCGCAATGCGTGAGGGACGACCTTTACTATTCCTGTGGTCCTCAAAGGTTAGACGCTAGGCAATAGTTGTCCTTTTCACGAGCTGCCCGTCTATATACAAGCGGCCTTCACTATAGAGCTTGATAGCTTCCACCAGGAGGCGATGCTCTTGTTCGTGTATCTTCTTTGCTAGAGTTTCCGGTGTCTCCTCAGCCGTGATGAGAACCGCAGCCTGGGATATTATTGGCCCGGAGTCTACCTCGTCGGTGACAAAGTGTACTGTGCAGCCCGTTATTTTTACACCATAGTTGAGAGCATCTTCAATCGCGTGTAACCGGCCCCCGAAGGATGGTAATAGAGAAGGGTGTATGTTGATGATACGTCCGGCAAATTCTTGGACCACCTCAGGCGACAGCACTCTGTCCCAGCCGGCGCAGACTACCAGGTCTACTTTCGCCTTAGCAAACTTACCTGCGATTGCTCGCTGGTGCGCTAATCTCGATGGAAAATCTTCTCTTTTGCACAGCTCGACAGCTATGCCGACCTTCTTTGCCCTATCTATCGCCTCTGCTTCGGGGTGGTTGCAAATTACCAGTGCCACTTCTGCTCGTAATTCCCCCTGGGCGATAGCATCTATAATTGCTTGCAGGTTAGTGCCCCGCCCCGACACCAGCACGCCCAGCTCGAGCGGTTGGGTTCGCGGGCCTGTGGGCAGATCGCTCACTTCCCGGCAGCCTCACCCTTTTTGAATGTCACTCGTGCGCTACCCTCCTGGCGAATTACCCTGCCTACCTTTATAGACTGGGGCAATATTGCCTGGACCGCCTGCTGTTGGCCTGGCGCTACGATGAGCACCATACCCAGGCCCATATTGAAAACACGCGCCATCTCGTAAGGGTCAATTCTGCCTTCGACTTCGATCCGCCTGAAGATCGCAGGCACCTGCCACGAGCTTCTATCTATCTCTACCGCGCAGCCTTCAGGTAAGATCCTCGGTATATTATCTATAAGACCTCCACCCGTGATGTGCGCTATCCCTTTAAGTGGCTCCTGGGCCATGTCGAGAAGTGGCGCGATGTCGCCCAGGTACGAGCGGTGAGGCTCCAACAATGCATCTCCCAGGGTGCCGCCAAGAGCTTCGTCATAGGTGTTGAGCCGCTCGCGCACTTCGACACTTTCGCCCTCCAACCCTAAGACCTTACGCGCCAGGGTGTAGCCATTGGTGTGCAAGCCGCTCGATGGGAGGGCCAATACTACGTCATCCGGTGTGATCCCCCTGCCCAGTATTAATCTCTCTCTATCCACGCTACCAACGATGAAACCTGCTACGTCAAATTCGCCTCTTTTATAGATGCCCGGCAGCTCGGCGGTTTCGCCGCCTATGAGCGCGCAGTGTGCTGCGCGACACGCTTCGGCCATCCCCTTTACAGTTTCGGCGATTTGTTCAGGTACGATCTGTGACGAAGCTACATAATCCAAAAAGAAGATGGGTTTAGCGCCGCAAGCGAGAATGTCGTTGATGCAGTGATTGACTATATCCAGCCCTGACTTGTGATAGGCCCCCATTACTGAAGTGAGCATCAGCTTGGTGCCCACGGAGTCGGCGCTGGCGACCAGCACAGGCCCACTATCGAGCGCAT
Organism: Chloroflexota bacterium; assembly: GCA_015478675.1. The sequence goes on from JADMIH010000012.1 coordinate 43,287, forward strand.
AAGTGCCGCCAAAGTAACCGACATCTGCCAGTACCTGTGGGCCGAAGGTGCTACGCACTGCCTGGCGCATGAGATCTACAGCGCGGCTCCCCGCCTCTATGTCAACTCCTGCCTGGCGGTAGGCACCTGTGCCTGTGGTTTCAGGGGCGTGCCTCTCATCCATCGCCGCTATTATACAGGAGCCATAGCCCTTTGTGTAGAGTTTAGACGCGTACTTTGGTACTTGCTGGAGTAGGACGCTAGACGAGTGGCCGATGGCCGCTATATGGACAAGAGGTGGCGGTACTACTGACCGTTGACCGCTTGTCTGCTATAATGTGCCTGTTGAGCAGCGCAACAGATGGGAGGAGTGACCGGCTATGCAACCTCTGGTTGGCGTGATTATGGGGTCCAAGTCTGACTGGGAGACTATGGCACATGCGGCTGAGACTTTGGAGAAGGTGGGGGTCTCCTTCGAGGTGCGCGTAGTTTCGGCGCATCGCACGCCCGACCTCCTATTTGAATATGCAGCTTCTGCCGAGGAGCGTGGGCTGGAAGTGTTGATCGCGGGGGCTGGTGGGGCGGCGCACTTGCCAGGGATGTGCTCGTCGAAGACGCTGCTGCCTGTGCTTGGGGTGCCTGTGGAGTCGAGAGCACTCAGAGGGATCGATTCTCTCCTCTCGATAGTGCAGATGCCTGCTGGTGTGCCCGTTGGCGCACTGGCGATAGGGCGGGCGGGGGCGGTGAACGCGGCACTGCTTGCGACTTCTATCCTGGCAAATAAGTACCCTGATCTGCGAGAGGCTTTGCGCCGCTACCGCGATGCGCAGACACAGGCTGTCCTTGAGCACCCCGACCCGCGAGAAGAAGGATGACGAGGGTTGGGGTGTTGGGTGGTGGGCAGCTTGGCCGGATGCTGGCGCTGGCGGGCTACCCTTTGGACCTCTCTTTTCGCTTCCTCGATCCAGCGCCGGATGCAGCGGCGGGTCGCTTCGCTGAACATATCGTTGGTGACTACAGCGATGTAGAGGTGCTTTCACGCTTCGCCTCCGGGTTAGATGTTATTACCTACGAGTTCGAGAATGTCCCTGTGGACTCTGCTCGCCTGCTGTCCAAGCTGACTCCCGTTTATCCACCTCCCCAGGCTCTAGAGATGGCGCAAGATCGTGTTGTGGAGAAGAGTTTCTTCAGGCGGCTGGGTATACTCACCCCCGATTTCGCGCAGGTAGACACTCGCTCCGGGCTCGACGTTGCGCTCTCCCGCATTGGGCTGCCTGCTGTGCTTAAGACGCGGCGTTTCGGCTACGATGGCAAAGGGCAGCTTCTGTTACGCAGGCCGGACGATGTTGAGCAGGCGTGGGATGCGCTGGGTGGCAGGTCGCTAATCCTTGAGAGGCTGGTGCCATTTGACCGCGAGCTTTCGGTAATAGCTGTGCGGGACCGGAAGGGCTCGCTGGCTTTTTATCCCCTTGTCGAGAACCACCACAGCGAAGGAATCCTGCGCCTATCGCTCGCCCCTGCACCAGAGTTAGCCCCGGCCATGCAATCTGCCGCCGAAGAATACGCCACGCGGTTGTTGAAGGCGCTCGATTACGTGGGGGTGCTCGCTATCGAGCTTTTCCAGGTTGGCGGCGAGCTGATCGCCAACGAAATGGCCCCACGTGTACACAATTCGGGGCATTGGACAATCGAGGGTGCAGCGACCAGCCAGTTTGAGAACCATCTGCGGGCGATAGCTGGCCTGCCTCTTGGCTCAACAACGGCCATGGGCTTTTCGGCGATGCTGAATATCATAGGCGAGCTGCCCGATGCTCAATCTGTGCTGGCCGTGCCGGGTGCGCACTTGCACCTCTATGGCAAAGCTCCGCGCCCAGGGCGCAAGCTGGGGCATATCACCCTCAGCGCGAGCAACCTCGATACATTGAAGCGCGGGGTCGAGCAACTCCAAATAGCAATGCCATCACCGCTGCACTAAGGGTTGCAGCAGGCGCACGCTCTCCAGATCGAACCGTTAAACGACGGCGCAGAAACCCGCTGGAGAAGGCTTTCTGGGAGCCTCGCAGTACCATTTTCCCATTCAGGTACTATGACCAATGGGTAGTACACGTACTACCCATTGGTGATGTATCATCTTACCTGTGTAGCTATAATGCATTTAGTATTCTCAGCGCGAAGGTGGGCCTGGTGGCAAGCCATTTTACGCGGCGTGCGACACTTTGTTAGTAAATGGACTTTACGAAAAGTAATGGTGATTTTGCAGTGTTACGCTCTTTTCTATCTATCACCTCGGCATTCACAGGTTTTTTCACCAGGCGCCTTCGCCACCAGATTGTTATACCCTATTTGGTGCTGGCAACAGTTCTCGCGATGGTGGGGACATACCTGCTTGTAAACTCGACTAACCAGTCTCTGCACGAGCGCTTCAACAAGCAACTCCTCGATGCGGCTAAAGGGGCGTCCGATAGTTTAGCGCAATCAGAAGTGCAGCAGATCGCGGGCTTGCGCGCTATGATCTACACCGAGGGGTTTTCGGAAGCCCTCAGTGGCGGTAACCGTAACAAGCTGTCGCAGTTGGCTGCACCGCAGGCCCTCAATTACGGCTTCGATCGTGTGGTAGTTGTGTCGAGCGATGCTGTGCCCCTGGTTGTTCTACCCCAGCAGCCGGGCCAAAACTCGGCTGTTGTCCCTACTGCTCTGACCTCACTCGCGAATGCTGCTCTCCACCCGTTTGGAACGCTCGACAAGGTGTCGGCCCTGGTGAGCACTTCTGATGGCAGCTTTTTTTACACAGCAGGCCCTGTACGTTCCGGCGATAAGACAGTGGGGGCGGTGCTGGTGGGCACCGATATCGCCCGTCTGCTCCGGCAGGTAGAGCGCGATAGTCTGAGCGACGGGGCGGTTTTCTACGGGCGCGCCGGCGCACCCGTAGACGAGGCGCTAACTGTCGCGAAGTCACCGCAGAGCATTACCCCCCTCCCTGCTAATTGGTACGATGATATAGTCGCCAACCCGCAAGCTCCTGTACGCTTTCGCACGTTGTCTCTACCGGATGGCACCTACCTGGAGGCTTTAGGAATAGTGCAGGGGCGGGGTATGAGCAACCAACCACCGGGTGTCTATGGCGTAATGTTGAGCACCCGCGCTCTCGATAGCAGACTACAAGACAACCTGGGGCTGCTGCTCCTGGTCTTTGGCTTTGCTCTTGTTGCGATTATAGTGACAGGCGGACTGTTAGCAACGTGGATTGACCGACCTGTGAACCAGCTCGTCGCAGCCTCGCGCCAGGTAGCGATAGGCAACCTGGATATATCGGTCTCTACCGCGCGGCGCGATGAGCTTGGCGTGTTAGCGATGCGCTTCAATGATATGGTGGACGGGTTGCGGCAACTTCTCTTCGTTAAGGACCTCTTTGGCCGTTTCGTGTCGCCGGAAGTATCTGCCCGTCTCCTGGGGGGGCAAGTAGAGCTTGGAGGTGAGCAGCGCACAGTAACTATACTCTTCAGCGACCTGCGCGAATTCACCCGACTTTCGGAGGAGCACTCGGCTCATGAGATCGTGGACCTGCTCAACGAATATTTTCGCATAATCATTCACGCTGCTCGGCAGAACGGCGGTATCGTTAATAAGTTCGGCGGCGATTCGACGTTGATAGTCTTCGGCGCTCCAATGGATATGGCGGACCATGCAGACCGTGCGCTGGCAACCGCCATCGCCATGCGCAATGGGCTAGCCGCGCTGAACGCTCATCGTAGCCTGGAGGGTTGGGAGGTGTTACGGCAAGGCATCGGCATTAACACAGGGCCTGTGATTGCCGGACAGGTCGGCTCGGAAGACCGCATGGAGTATACAGTGATCGGCGATGCGGTCAACCTGGCCTCACGCTTGCAGGCAATGACCAAGGATCTGCCCGGCTGCGATATCGTTTTCAGTGAAGCAACCCATGCTGCTATTGTTGATCCTTCCAACTTCAATTTTAGCGACCAGGGGCTTGTTGAGGTGCGTGGTAAGCAGCAGGAAGTGCACATATACGCTTTGCTTGGCTCCGCGCCCGAAGTAGAGGCCTTGCCCATCGGAGCAAAAAGCGGCGTGCTAGCAGGGAAAAGCGGTGGAAGCCGGGTTGCTCCTGCTATGCGAAGAAGATAATGCGAGTAGCCTTACCTGTTTCCAAAGTATCTAACGCAGTTCTGCGTGGAGACCTGGTCCTGGTGATGCTGGGTGCACTGGCGTTGGCTGGCCTGCGTGCCGTCGGCGGCCTGGCATTGCAATCGCCCAGTGTAGGGCAACTTGGCGGCATCATAGGCGCACCGGTGGTTGCTGACTACAGCCGGGACGTTGCGCCGCTCGCCCTTGTGCCGCTTAAGGCTGATATCGGCGCTGCCATCACGAACGATAAGGGGCTTTTCGAGCCTTCCACGATGAACGACCTCATGCCCAACGTAGCGCCCTCGCTCTGGTTGACGCCAACGGCGCCGCCCGCTGCGGTAGCGGGCGCTGGATCGCCTGTAGAGAAGCAAGCCAGCAAGACGCCGAGGCCGCGCGCTACAGCTACAAAGCCCATTGTTGCAGCTGCCCAGCCGACGAAGACGCATGCGCCAGCCACAGCCATTAAGACCCCTATGCATCTCCCAACAGTTACAGCTACTCCACAACTCACTAACACGCGCCGCCCCATGCCCACCGCTACGAACAGGCCCCGACCAAGCTCAACTCCTACACGCCAGAGTAGGCCAAGACCCACCGTGGGGAAGTCGCCTGTGCCATCAGCGACGAGTTCGGGCCCCCCGGCTCCGCCTGCTCCGCGTCCAACCCAACCTGCGCCTACGCGCCCGATTCCTCCTACACTCGTACCACCTACTTCTACACGCCAGCCACCGCCGCCCGCTGCAACAGAGCCGCCTCAACCTACTCGTGAGCCAAAACCGACAAAAGAGCCAAAGCCGACACGCGTACCTCCTGCTCCAAAGCCGACGGCGGAGCCGCCTCCAACACGTGAGCCAGCCCCGACGCGTGTGCCCCCTGCGCCATCACCAACTCAGCCGTCCGACGGGCGTGGTCGCGGCGGAGATGGTGGGGGAGACAACGGTGGCGATGATAATGGAGGGAATGGACGTGGGAATGGACGTGGGAACGATGGGTAGATGGTTTTAGCTACCGCACTTATGTGACATAGGGCTGCCCGCCTTGTGTGGGCTTCCGGCGAGATAGGTGGGAAAAAGCCAGTATCCAGTCTTTCAAGGACCGAATACTGGCTTTTTCGTGCGTGTGTTATCTGCTACGGGCGTTCTTTACCCGACGCATAGCTGTTTACTCCACCTTGTAAAGGTGCCTATATAGGGCTTGAACTTGGTTCTACCCTTACTCTGAATCTTTACTTCACCTTTTGCTGTGTACAACTCTTCAACTCACATATAATATAGAGATCCTTGTTGCTTTCGTTTCTTGGCTGTCTTCTCCCGATCTGAGGAGGATACCGTCTGAGCAGAAAAGGGTTTATCGCAATCTGCAATTCTTTTGCTTTATTACCTGATGTGACACGTATTCACACTGCTATTTATATCAGCAAGCCTATAGATGAAGTCTATGCCTATGTGACCACGCCTGGAACGTGGCCGAGGTGGCAGCCCTCATCCGTAGAGGTGAGCGGCTCTACCGATAGTTCGCTCCGGCCTGGTCAGCAGGTGTTGGAGGAGTTTGCCCTGGGCGGGCGACGCGGCACTATCGTTTGGACAGCTATGGAGCGGAGAGCGCCTTATTACTGGTCTATCAAAGGGCGTGTGACGGGAGGTGGGGGTGGGCTTACCTCGTACAAGCTAAGGAGCGACCCGGATGGCACTTTCCTGGATCGCGACTTGCGATACTGGCTGCCCAATCCACTTCTCCTCCTGCTTGATGCGCTTGTGATTCATCGACAGATAGGAGATAGTGCACAGGAGGCTATGCGCAGGCTGAAGCGTCTTATGGAGGCGAATAGCGAGTGATGAGGGCGGCCCATTGCTTGCTATTGTTGAGCAGTATAAGAGAGCGCCGATTTATTTATGCCAGGAAAAGCTAAAAATAGAGACGAGCCGGAGAAGAAAAAAGATAAGGC
>JADMIH010000246.1 GCA_015478675.1 Chloroflexota bacterium
CAAAGACCTCTTTAGGCATGCAGTATGTACACCGAAAGTTGCAGCGATCAGTGACGGAAATGCGTAAATCTCGCAGCGGCCTATTCAGTTTGTCGGTAAGAGTAGGATTCATATTGAGTAGATGATGCGGGTGGATTACCCGGCGCCTTGCCCCACCCACACCTCGCCATCCTCAAAGTACTCTTTCTTCCAGACAGGTACGTTGGCTTTGAGCATATCCAGAGCCTCGCTGCACGCCTGAAACGCTTCTGTGCGGTGCGGTGATGACGCCGCTATAATAATGCTTGTTTCACCGACCGCCAACTTGCCGACGCGGTGCTGCATAGCGATGCCATGCAGACCCCACCTCGCCATCATCTCCACGCCAATGCCCCGCATCTCCGACTCGGCCATCGCGGCATAGGCCTCATACTCCAGAGCCAACACCTTTTTGCCCTCGTGGTTGTCCCGGACCGTGCCGACGAATGTTACCACCGCGCCGTCGCCGGAGGTGAGTACCAGACGCGCCAGGTCGTCAATCGAGAGTGGACGCTCTGTCACCTCAAATAGAGAATGGCTGAGATCGGGGGAAGCGGATTGCTCATTAGAGGGTGGCTGCTGTAGCGTTTCGGCCACCTCTAGCCTCCGCTCACAGGAGGGAGAAAGGCTACTTCGTCTCCATCATGCAGCGCGGCATCAGGCCGGGTAAAGCTGCCATTAAGGGCGAAGGCCGCGCTGCCACTGATAGGCGCGAGACGTGGATGCGCCTCGATCACCCGCTCCCACAGTTGGCCTACAGTGCTACCAGGCGCTACCATCACCTGGTCCTCCGGTAAGCCCGACGCTTCTCTGAACGATGCGAATAGCCTGACTCTGATTTTCATATTCTTTCCTTGTTTCAACCGTATACAGTAAGATTCTACCAAAGAATCCAACGGCAAACCAGGGATAAGGCAGCCAACCTTAATATAAATCCTTACGCCACCCCAAGCCTTTGGCTAGATGCTGACCCCTTACACACTACGTTCTACTCATCATCAAAGCGTCGCATCGTCACCCACAAATCGCCTTCAGGCGCGGGCTTCGAGCGCGGCGTGAGGCTGGGGCCGCCCGTTACCCTGATAACTGTGAGCGTGCCCTCCTGGATCATTTCTTCTATCAGGCGGCTGGTAACGGCCACATCCCAACCAAAGAGACGTGGGAAGATATTGGCGGGGGCGGCAATAGACGACTGCAAATACCGGCTCACCAGGTGGCGAGTGGCGCTGCGGCTGTTGTAAGTGCGCGCCTGCTCCCCCAACTCCGGCGCCCACCTCAGCAGCAAGTCGTAGACGTAGCAATACTTCCATCGGTTGGCTGTGGAGGTGCCCGACTTCACTATCTTCAAGCCGGCCTGTAGCTCGACTACGGCTCGCTCAAAGCGGCGGGCGTTGTCTCCACCACCTTGCAGTCCGCTGGCTTTGCGGAGCGCGCTGGTCGGGAGCGGACCTTCCGCGAGCAGCACTTCGTAGATTGTCCTGGCTTCGTTGGTCATGAGGCCGTCGGCATATGCCTCAAGGTAGTCGTCTAGCTCCCCGTAATTTGAGGAGAGGGCATAGACGGCAGGCAGGTCGCCCAGCGAGATGAAGGCAGGCTTGCCGCGCACCAGCTTGCCATACCACGCCTCTTTGCGAGCAGGTATGCTATCTTTCCAGTCCCAGGTCTTGCGCAGCGCCCAGTCGTGATGATGCTTTGGTATCTTGCGGTCAGCGCCGTTGACGGCGCTCCATAAATCGGGCAAGGGCAAGTTATCACCTGGATAGAGGAGCGCGATGCCCACATTATCAATGAACTTCACAGCCTCTGCCCGGCTCTTTACCTTGAGATCAGGGTGCTTGCGGTAGTGCGGCTCTCTGATATTAAGAATATCAACATACTGCGCAACAGGCGCTACGCCCACCTCTGCAATAGTAACCATTCCTGATGTATCACTTTCTGGCCGGAAGTTCGTCTGCTCTAATTATACCCTAATTGCGGGCGACCGGTGGTCGAAAATGAATAGCCGCTACCACGCCACCTAATGGCCCTCATTGCTCGTTGCCGGTGTATAGCGCCTCACTACCTCCTCGGCAAAAAACGCGAACTCCGCCAGATGTACTGGCGGGCTAGTATGGTCGGGACGCTTGCCTATGGACGATGGAGTGAAACAGAGTGTGATTGTTGTGTCGAACTCCTTTAGCGCCTCCATCTGCCTATCAAACCACTGCACCGCGTTTGGACGGTGCCAATCGGCCCAACTGATGCCTGTTCTCAGCTTTTTAACTCCGAGCCTGCGAAGCCACTCAACCGAGAAGTCCAGCCTGTGGTCCTCAAAATGGAACCACTGGCAAATCCCCATCTCAGGATTGAAGGCATTTATGGCGGGCTTGGGAGTGCCGTCGGCGCGGATCAGCCCCATGTAGAAGTGGCGGTAATATGAGCTTCCTTCGCTCTCCTTGTGCCGCGTGGTGGCTTCCCAGGCGGGCGGCAAGTCGAGCAGGCTGTACCAGAAGATACGCTCTACCTTGCCCAGCAGTAGCTCTGTGGTACGCTGTAGCCCGAAGACCTGCACCTCATCCGCCCCAAAAGTGGATGCTCCAACCTCAGTGACCCACACCGGCAGGTCGGTGACGGCCTCTACCTCGGCTATCTTCTTCGGCCACTCGTTGATCTGCCAGTGGTTCCAGTCGAGCGGGAAGCCATGTACGGCAACCGCATCAAGAGAGTCGAGCAGCCCCTCTCGCCCAAGAAGCTCGATGAAAGCAGGGTCTATGGGTGATATCCCGCCTAGCACTAGCTGTAGCTCCGGGCGAACTCTCCTCACAGCGTCTGCCGCCAGACGTGTCATGCAGGCGAACTCTTTCCAGCCGGGGTCTAACTCGAAGTCCCAGTGGGAGAGGTTGTTCGGCTCATTCCAGAACTTGATCGCTTCTATCATCTCTTCTCCTGCTCATCACGCGCCGCCCGGTAGCCGAGATAATCTCCGCGCTGTTCCAGGTGTTTATGCAGGCGGGATTATCCGGGTCAGGCTCGCAGATGTATATCTCGTGCCCCAGCCGCTCAGTAACGCGCATACCGGCGGCGCGCAGTGTGGCCTCAACTGCGGCGTGGTTCGGTGCCCACCAATTAGTGGGGTCACCCGCCAGCTTGTGCTCGATAAAGGCTATCTTGGGCCATCCGGGGTCTGTCATTGGCTCGCGGTGCTCAATATCCAGGTTGTGAGTATCCTCGTATACCTCGGTGCCCGGCATGGTAAGGGTCTGGAAAACCATCAGACGCTTGACCTTCTGAGCAACAATATCCAGGCCCAGCATAGGATAGCGCAAATGGTAGAAAACTCCCATGAAGATCACCAGGTCATACATCTCCTCGGTATGCGCCAGGTCGTAGACCTGCATCTCGCGGAAGGTGACACGCTCTTGCAAGCCGTACTGCCTGGCGGCCCACTTCGCTTGCGCCAAATAATGCAGGTTCAAGTCGATCCCGGTGACACGCGCGCCCCGCCGAGCAAGCTCAAAGCTGTAGAAACCTGCGTTACAGCCAACATCAAGCGCGCTCCAGCCCTCAAGATTCTGCGGAAGGTGGCCGGCAAGCCGCTCCCACTTGTACAAAGGGAAGTCGCCAAGCGGGTGCGTGGGCGCAGTTTGTGTGCCATCGGGCAAGTGGAGATTGTGGAACCAGGGCGCGAGATTTGCAACCTCTGCCTGCAAATCGCCCTTACCGCCCACACTCTCGACCCCTGACGTATTCACTGCCATCTGTATGTACCCTTCCCGCCTGCGGCGGAATTGCAAGTTACGAGTTAAGTCTTGTTCCCACTAACTCGGCTACCAGTTTACTACTAACTCGCAACTGCCGGTCATCCTTGTCCTGTCACCAGGCCGTAGAGGAGGAGCGCAGCGCCTATGGACATAATCGCGGCAGTTACGACCAGCCCGATATTGGTGGGGGCGTTTAGCCTGTAATGCCGCATGACTTTGCGGTTGTTGCCTACAAGCAGCACCAGCAGGACAAGGGCGGGAGCCAGCACTCCTTGCAGAGCGTTAGCCCAGAACATCAGCTGGATAGGGTCCAGCCCAACCACCGACACAATGAGGCTGACCGCCAGCGCCACTGTGAGAATAAGGTAAAAGCCCTCACTTTGCCAGGGTTTTTTCGACAAGCCGGTAGGCCAGCCGATGGTGCCTGCTACGGCGTAAGAAGTGCTGGCGAGCAAAATTGGTATAGCGATTAGTCCCGCCCCTATCAACCCTATGGCGAAGAGATACTTGGCGAATGGCCCCAGGAGCGGCTCCAATGCGCGAGCAGCATCCACTGCTGTGCTGATCCGGCGTCGCCCTGTAAAGAGAGTCGCCGAGGTGGAAACAATAATACAGTAGGCGATAATATTGCTGCTGATAACCCCGCTGGCGATATCGAAGCCCGCAAA
>JADMIH010000247.1 GCA_015478675.1 Chloroflexota bacterium
GTGCCTGCAGGAGCTGGTGCGCGACGAGGGTGTCATGGCGGAGATCCTGCCCACCTCGCCCACCTCGCCCACCTCGCCCACCTCGCCCACCTCGCCCACCTCGCCCACCTCGCCCACCGCTGGCGGCCAGGTCGCCCAGACCAACCAAACCGGCCACATCGGCCAGACAGTGGCAATCTACCTCGTGCCGTTCTACCGGGCCGAGGTGTCGCTGGCGAATGGACTGCTTCGCCTGCTGCGAGCACCCAGCGACCTGGAGCGCCTGCCCCTCTTCAGCTCTGTCGATTGGGTGGCCGCGTTCGAGTGGCTGCACAAGAAGACGGGCAGCACCCTGGCTCCCGAGCAGGCAGAGGCCGTGAGGTTGGCCCTTACAGAGAAGGTAGCCGTGCTCACCGGTGGCCCTGGCTGCGGCAAGAGCTTCACCGTGCGTTCCATCGTCGCTCTTGCCAGAGCAAAACGCGCCCGGGTCATCCTGGCCGCGCCCACCGGACGGGCGGCCAAGCGATTGGAGGAGCTGGCAGGACTACAGGCCAGCACCCTGCACCGTCTGCTGGGGCTGCGTCCGGGCGGGGACGCGGCGTATGACCGTGACAACCCACTCGAGGCCGACCTGATCGTGGTCGATGAGGCGAGCATGCTGGATGTGCTGCTGGCCAATACCCTGATCAAGGCGATCCCACCCGGTGCTCACCTGCTGCTGGTCGGGGATGTAGACCAGCTGCCCAGTGTCGGGGCCGGAGAGGTGCTTCGCGACGTGATCAGCTCGGGCGTCATCCCATCGGTTCGTCTGACGCACATCTTTCGTCAGGCTCAGCAGAGCGGCGTGGTGACCAATGCCCACCGCATAAATGCAGGTCAGATGCCCCAGACCAAGGGTCTGGACGACTTCTTCTTCTTTGCGGAGGAGGACCCAGAGCGGGTAGCCGAGCTAACGGTCGATATCGTAGCCAACCGCCTGCCCCGCCGCTTCGGCCTCGATGCGCGCCGGGATGTGCAGGTGCTGTGCCCGATGCATAGGGGGCCGGCTGGGGCAGGTGTGCTCAACGAGCGGCTGCAAGAGGCGCTGACGCCGGCCCGCCCTGACCTCCCCGAGCGGCGCTATGGTGGGAGGGTCTACCGGGTCGGGGACAAGGTAACCCAGATCCGCAACAACTACGATAAAGAGGTCTTCAATGGCGCTGTGGGTGTGGTGACGGGCCTCTCACTTGAGGACCAGGAACTGAGGGTGCGCATGGACGAAGGAGCGGCGGATGATGTGGAGGAGAGGGAGATAGTGTACGGCTTTGACGAACTGGACGAGTTGACACATGCGTACGCCATGAGCATCCACCGCTCGCAAGGCTCGGAGTATCCATGTATCGTGGCGGCGCTAACCACGAGCGCCTGGATGATGTTACAGCGCAACCTGCTCTATACGGCGGTGACGCGAGCAAAACGGATCGTGGTGTTGGTTGGGAGCAAGCGGGCGCTGTGGAAGGCGGTGCGGACGGAGGGCGGGGGGCGGCGGTATGCAGCCCTGGCCGAGCGGCTACAACGGTCCACGAGAGGTGCACGTATTCTATCATGAGCACGCAGACGCGGACCATTATGATAAGAACAGGGATCGGCCTCCGAGTATCATCCGACCGAAATTGTACGCTAAGGACAGATCGTCTGGAAGCCGGTGCACCTGTACGATATAAGCGCGAAACCGGGCAGGCTAAGAGATCCAGAATTTGATCGGCCGTTCTTACCGGACGGCCTCAATCTGTTCAGCCAAGTCGGAGAGCCACCAGCTCAGCAGCTTTGTAATGCTCTATGCCAGCCCAGCCACAAAAGTCTCCAGCTCTTGTACTTGCTCTCGGCCGCTGAGGCTAGCCAAGTTTCCAAAGCTTAGGAGTACGGGTTGACACCCGCAATTTTCAGCGAGCGCAGGCGTAACTCTAGCGGAGCCCGATAGAGTTGATTGAGTATTCGTTCAGGGAAGGCCACAGAGTAGAGATACCACTGAGGAGTTTGATGTCCACCAGACTATCGTAGGCCCGTACGTGAAGATCGCGGCCATCCAGGTATGAGAAAGCATTTTCGCCCAAGCTTATCGACGGGCCAGTGGAGAATCCAGGGCTGTCGGACGGGAAGGTAGGATTATACGTAAGGCGGGGTTGGACTGTATCCTGGGGAACGCTCGACAGCGGCAGCGCGCTCAGTGAGTAGCCAGGGGAGTTGGCTTGATCGGGAGGCCACTGCTCGCCAGACAAAAGCAAGCGCCCTCCGTGTAATGACATGGAGTATATCCGGGCGGGTGCATCTATATAGCTCATCTTGAAACCTTCGCCGACCTTCATGCTTACCAAGACCTCGCGATCTCCCGGTAACTTGGGGCCGCTGCTCGACCGTGCATATGGGTAGCCAAGTAATAGCAGGCGGTCATCGCCAAGAATCAAATTGCTCCAATCCAGGATGGCACTACCCGGCACAGTCAAACGCGACAGGGGAGTCTGCGGACGAGCAGGGTCGACAAGGGTGACACGATTGGATCCACCGATCCATTCCGCAACCAATACCTTGCCCGCGAACGGCCCGTGGTCAATATATGTTGATCGCATAGGACCATTCAACAGCATATCGGAGGTCGGTATATCATGCTGCTCAGCCAGCACAATAGGCGCTTGGCCGCCCATAGCGTCCAGAAGCACCAGCGAGAGGTCCTGAAGCGTATAGCCGCCCTTCGTCGTGTAAGTAGTCAGGAGAACGTGCTTGCCATCGCTACTGAACTGCGCCTTTTCGATCCCACCAGGGTGGGTATAGAGAACACGGCGCTTCCCACCAGAGGCATCGGCCAGGTACACGGTCACTATCGAACTGTTGTCAGCGCTCGTCGTCCAGTCCGCAAGCAGTAAGAGGTCATCGTAGGAACTATCCAAGGTGAGCAACGCTGGCCTGCTGAGTCCAGCCGTTAGGGTGAGCGTGGTAGGAGCAGTGCCGTCCAAGGGCACATAGGTCAGGGGAGCCATTGGGCTCATCGCGTGGTACACGGGAGTCGTGGAGCCATACCAGGCGTTGAATGCGTTCGCTGTAATCCACGCACCCTGTCTGCCCCACACAGTGGGTGGATACCGATCGAGTTTCACGGGAAGTTTTGTCAGCTTCAGCGTGTCACTAGTAACCGAAGGGTCTATCCATGCCACGATCGCCTCTCGCCCTTCCTTGTTTTGCTGCTCCGGAGAGCCGCGTATATTCCCCTGGTCTTGGCGTGTAGTTGGCGGCACCCAGCCCGGCCCTGGCACGTCATATACGACACTATTGGGCCGATTGCCGAACTGGAGATCGCTATACTGGTCGCTGTCCTTCAGCCAGACCCAACCGATCTTTGCACGGTAGTACAGGCCCGGCGGACTGGCGCTGGGCCACTGAACCACGCTGCCCAGCAGCGCCTCATCGTAGACATGTCCTTCAACTATGTTCTCCATTTTGGGCAAGTCGCGGTAGTTGGGTTGGATCTTAATGGTGGCACTTATCGCCTGGAATGCCTCGATCCATTTACCCTGATCTGCATAGGCGAGGGCTGCTGCATAATCTTTGTTTCTCTCGTCAATATTGCCTTCGGCATTCTGGGCTAGAGTAGCGGCATCTTTGTAACCGTCCGCGGCGCGAAACAGCGATTGGGCTGCGTCCCAGTCGTAGCGAGCGGCTGCCTGCTGCCCTGCTTGGTAGTTCCTCTGGTTACTCTCCGTTTGCCACCATTGCCACCCAGCAAAGGCCAGAACACCCACCAGTAGCAACAGGCCGAGCACAAGCTCGATGGCCTGCGTATTGACGCCTTTCGATAGAGGCTCGGGGTCAAGATCTTCAATCTGCGAGGGTGAGTCAGAGTTCATATGTCGCTCTCGTGGTTTGCGCCGAACGCGCAACCTTTTGTCCTACATAGTCATGGTCATATTGTGAGCAATCGTGTGGGCACAAAGACGGCGCACAATCGCCCTTCTTACTGGTGAAACCCAAGCCTGACACAATTCATTAGAAAGACGCTATGCTAGCGGAAAGGTTAAAGCTCGCGATGAGCGACCTGTAACAGGGCCGGTCGATCCCCCACCTGGGTAACCGCCGCAGGCAACCCCATCAAGCCAGCCACAAAAAGACCTGCCTGCTCCCCACAATCTCGCGGGCTTACTTAGACTCTCCTATCTTATACACAAGTGTTACGAATGTGAGACTGGAATCGCCAACTTTACCTACAACTTCCCAGCAGCCCTCGGTCGGGAAGATTATCGCACTCGCTTGGAATCCGGTATCCCCGTAACCATCCGGAATGTCAGCCCGCAAAGGCGGAGCTGGTGCGTCTAGCCTTCGCCCCTGAATATCTAATTTGCCAACTACCCCCTCCTCTCGCCACCAGGGGAACTTTATCGCCAAAGAACCATCTGGCAGTACATGATCCGGTG
>JADMIH010000248.1 GCA_015478675.1 Chloroflexota bacterium
GTATCTGTGCGTGTGTTGCGCCATCTGCCCTCACCCGCCCTCACCCCATGCCCCTCTCCCTTCATGGGAGAGGGGGCTTTATTGCTGGGGAGTGCAAGGGGGCTATGCCCCTCCACCCCTACTCTGAACAGTTACTAGGGAGCAGGGGTCAGCTACTAACCCCTGCTCCCTAATCCTCTGGCCTTCAGCCTTCTGACTACAAAGATTACTAGCAGCAGGGCGATAAAGCCGTAAACAACTGGGCCCAAGGGGGAGAGCCAACCTTCTACTTTTTTCCAGTTGTCGCCCAGGAAATAGCCCGCGAAGAGGAGCGCACCGTCCCAAAGAGTGCTACCTATAGCTGTGAAGAGCACGAAACGGCTGTACGGCATCCTCGCCAGGCCTGCGGGCACTGATACTATCGAGCGCATGCCGGGTATTACACGAGCCACCAGCACAGCGCTATTGCCATGCAAGGCAAACCAGATGCGGGAACGGTCGAGGTCCTCACGGGAGAGAAGGAGCCACTTGCCATAGCGGTCGAGCCAATCGCCTATCCGCGCCTCACCGCCCCGCCTGCCTATGCCGTAGAGAATGCTTGCCCCTACGGTAGAGCCTATGGTGGCAGCTAGCAGCATTGCATAGATGTTGAACTTGCCACTCGCGCTGAGGCTGCCGGCAAGGGGAAGTATCACTTCGGAGGGGATAGGAGGAAAAACCGACTCAAGGGCGATCAGAAAAGCCACACCAGGATAGCCCACTGTAGCTATAACATCCGTAGCCCACGACACCAGTTGTACGATCAATCCGCCCATTCCAGATGATTATAGCACAGCCAGGGCATGAGTCCCGCGCAGCGTTGCTACAGCAGCTATGCGTCTCCATGGTGTGTAAGGCCAGGCAGTCCGCCAGGTGAAAGGCCAGTGCTGGACAAGGTCATGCAGCGGGTTCAACCATCCTTCACATTGCGGTAATGAAAGACCCATCCTCCTGGCCGCCTTTCCACAAGGACGGGGAATTAGATTAGATGGAAACAAAGACAGAACAGCAACCCAAAGTTGCTGTTCTGTCTTTGTTTTAGAGAATAAGAGCACCTCCCCACCTGTGGATAGGGGTTGGGGAGGGGTCCTTCCCTAGTAGCATACTAGACGTGGCAATCAGGGTTTCTCCAATCCTGCACTTGCAACGATAACGAAATGCGAGATGCCAATCATGGCACGAAGAGCGCTAGACTGCCTCATCCTCTGCATGGTCCATGCGTGTCTCAATGCCTCTGCTGTCGGGCGCGCCTAGCAGCACTTCGCGGGGCTTACCCCGGTTCTCTGCGTTAGCTGGGGCTATCAGGCCAAGCTCTTCCATTTGTTCCACTAGGCGGGCGGCGCGGTTGTAGCCGATACGCAGCTTGCGCTGGAGCATAGAGACAGAAACATAACTTGTACGCTTCACCTGCTCGATAGCTTGCTCCAGCAATTCGCTCTCCTCGTCCGCGTTGCCCGTGCCGAGCCAGTCGGGCATAGGCATAGGCTGCACAGCCGGCTCCATGCCGTTGTCCGCCACCTCCTCAGCAGAAGGCATCTGCTTGCGCCACATATTCACTACCTTGTCGGCTTCGTTATCCGAGACAAAGGTGCCCTGGATACGCACAGGCTTGCTCTCGTCGGAGGCTGTGTAGAGCATGTCGCCACGCCCCAGCAGCTTCTCCGCACCGCTGCCGTCCAGTATGACCTTGCTATCCACCTGGGATGTAACCGCGAATGCGGCACGCGCAGGGAAGTTAGCCTTGATGAGGCCCGTAACCACGTCCACCGAGGGCCGTTGCGTAGCCACCACAAGATGTATACCGGTGGCGCGCGCAAGCTGCGCCAGGCGGCAGAGGGAGGTCTCCACCTCCTCAGGCGCGGTAAGCATCAGGTCGGCCAGCTCATCTATGATAATGACGATATAAGGCAGATGTTCCATCTCCATCTCTGGGTTCTCTTTCATGAAGAGGCGATACTGCTCGATGTTACGAAAGACTTTACTGATACCGTCCTTGCCCCGCTGCCCCCTGGCGAAGTGCTTGTACCGCCGCTCCATCTCCCACAGCGCCCACTTGAGCGCCTCAACCGCGGTGAGAGGGCGGTCACGGTCGTTCTGGGTGCCCTCTTTGTTGCGCGCTTTGATCTGGGGGTCTTTCTCCATCCTCACATCTGTAACTACAGGACGCAACAGATGGGGGATGCCGTTGAAGCCCGTAAGTTCTACCCGCTTAGGGTCAATCATCAGCATACGCAGGTCGTCGGGGGTAAACTGCAAGAGGAAGCCTATCACCATCGAGTTGAGAAAGACGGACTTGCCGCTTCCTGTCGCCCCAGCAACGAGGATATGCGGCAGCTTTGCCAGGTCGGTGACCACAGGCTGGCCGTGCGTGTCGCGCCCCATCGAAATCTTGAGGCGGCCTTTGCTGTTGCGGAAGTTATCGCTCTCTATGATGTCGCGCAATCCAACTACCTGCAACGACGCGTTGGGCACCTCGATGCCAATGCGCGACTGCCCAGGAATAGGAGCCTCAATGCGTATATCGGGTGCGGCAAGGGCGAGCGCGAGATCTCTGTCGAGAGCAGTTATGCGGCTGACGCGCACGCCCACCCCCGGCTCTATCGCGAACTGCGTGACCGCCGGGCCTGTGTTTACCTCCCGCACCGTAGCCTCTACGTTGAACGAGTGCAGAGCCTCTTCGATCACCTTTATTTTGCCTTTGATGTCCGCAGGACTAACCTTCTGCTCGCCTGTGGCTTCGAGAAGGGTGACAGGTGGCAACTTCCACAGATAACCGAGAGGTGATGGGGTAGGAGGTTGAAGATCGATAGGCATCTCGGAGGGTGACTTCTTGTCGGCTTTAGGCTTGTTTATTACTGCTTCAGCTTTGGCTGCGTCTTTATCCGTCTCCTCGGCTGTGTCGCCGAGCAACTTCACGACAGAGGTCGGAGCGGCATGCGATAGGAGATCAGCGGGCGGATCTATAGTAGCGCCGCTGATGTCGAAGGTAGGCAGGGTGGTGGTATCGGCAAGGACGTCATGTCCGTTGATGCGCACCGAACCGGAGCCGTCCTTACCCGATCTCGCCAGTGTGGACTTACTTTGCTGCACCTGTATGATGCGAGATACCTCGGTGCTTGCCTCGGCTAATGCGCTACCTGCCAGCCGTCCGGCGGCTAAGGTAGGCTTGCCTACGCCGCGCACTACCTGCGCCAGCGACAGGCTGAAACTGAGCATGAAGCCGAGCACTGCAAGGGCAAATAGCACCACGCCCGCGCCTGCTTTGGTCAGGTAATCAGAAAGGAAGGTTGATATTGCGAGGCCCACGTAGCCGCCACCCTGCCCCGCGTCGGCGGCGACCTGCCCGACGGTAAAGAGGTGGAGGAAGCCCATCGCGCCCACCAGCAGCAGAAAGAGGCCAAAAGGCACGGCAGGAGAAAGCCATCGGGCGTCGGACTTAGCGCCGAATAGGAGCGCCGCTGCGCCCGTAGCCAGGGCAATAGGCACCAGCCAGGCGGCTACACCGAACAACTGCGCGATCAACCCTCCGGCTATCCCCACGATCCCTTTGCTGCCGCTGCTCCATGTGACCAGCCCAAGCACGAGCAGTGCTGCTGCCGCCAGCATGACTACAGCTACCATCTCGCGTCGCACGTGAGCGGGTATCTCGATGGATGGGCTTTTGGATACATGGCGCGGCGCTCCTTTTGTAGAAGGCTTTTTGGCGGTGGAGGCTTTTGCCTTAACGCCGCTCGCGCCGCCACTCCGCGCCTGCGGAGATTTAGAGGCAGAGTTGCGCCCGACTCCACTGCTGTCCCCTACTTTAGACCACGTTGGCCCTGACGCCTTACCTGGCTTCTTTGCTGAGGTTGTTGACATAGCTGCGTACCTTGATCCCCTGGGCGAAGCTGCCCTCATTAGAACCTATGTTTGGGTGCGCGACTATTATAACATGGGGCGGGGAGGTTGGGGAAAACCTAAAGTTCAGGTAAGCGTTCAGATTAGGGGTGCAGAGGCCTTGCCTCTGACGGGGTTGCAGGGTTGTCCCCTGATACTCACCAGGAAGCAAGCCCCCTCTCCCTTCATGGGAGAGGGGCATGGGGTGAGGGCGCACCGCACCCGCGCAGGATGCCTCTTGCGCATTGTTCTACCCCTACTCTGAACACTTACAAGTTCAGCTTAGTGGTGGAGAGAAGGTCTATAGATTGGGCAAGGCAGCGCCTTGTTCAGGTGGCGCACCGCTCCTAGTTTCTCCGCAATGTCGTAACAAAGCCAATTACATGGAACATGGCGAAACTAAGAGGTAAGCCGATGATTGTGAGCGCCAGTATGTAGGCCATGTATGTCCACAGAAAGCTGAGCCACCAACCGAGAA
>JADMIH010000249.1 GCA_015478675.1 Chloroflexota bacterium
TAGGACCCGTTTAGGGACTACCATCGTTGGCAGGGCGGTCGGGCTACCCCCGCCTTGTCAACTTCATGATGTGGCGCATGCTCGTAGGCAGTGCCCGTGTGATGGTGAAAGCAAGTACAGAAAATAGGACTCAATGGGGGTAGTGAAGAGGAACAGTATGAAAACCTGCGTAAGAGAACGTAACATAACCGAAGGGAGTGCCACCGAAGCAAGCATTCAAACGTCACCTCACAGGCTGCCTGCGCACCAGCGAGCAAGCTCCTCAGCCAGTCAGACCTCGGGGAGTTCACGCCTGGTCGCATCTCCATTGTACCGCTCGCTCGTCGGCGTTGTGGCAGTTGTGGCGGTGAGTCTCCTGCTTGCAGCCTGCGACAACAGTCAAGCTCCCCCTAACGCACCGGCGCGCCCATCATCAACCCAGTCTCCGATTCCCCAACGCGCCACCCCACTTGGCAGTGCGACTGCTTCGATCCTCGCTGGCACACAGGGGTCACCGACATCACCGGCATCGACGGTGGTGGCCGGTATCGCTTCGGCGAGCACACCCACCCTTCAGCCGCCCTCTGTCGCCAATCCTCCGTCGCCTTCGCCGCCTTCGCCGCCTTCGCCATCGAGCGCTAAGACGACCCAGGTGTCCGCCCCCACTTCGGTCATACCCATGCCGACTGCTTCGGCGATTGCTCCAGCGACTGCGGTGGTTTCAGCGACATCACCCGCCAGCGGGGCGACCTCCACACCTGTAGCGGATTTGGGACAGGTTTTCGTCACTCCGTCGGGATCCCCCGCAAGGTCGGCGGCGGAGGAGGACTTCAACCGAGCGGGTGGATATTTTGAGGCGGGTAAGTACGACGCGGCGATAGCTGAGTACGCTGCGGCCATCAATCTCAAACCCGATTACGCTATCGCCTATAACGACCGGGGGCTGGCCTATGCCGACAAGGGGGACTACCTTCGAGCCATCGCAGATTACACAAAGGCTATCCAGTTAGACCCCGGCTTCGCGCCTGCTTACAACAACCGGGGCTTCGCCCATGACAAGAAAGGCGAGTACGACCTCGCCATCGCCGACTATACGAGGGCCATCCAGTTGAAGCCCGGCTTCGTGCCTGCCTACAACAACCGGGCGTACGCCTACACCGCGAAGCGAGACTACGTCCGGGCCATTGCAGACTGCACGGAGGCCCTCCGCCTGGACCCGACTTTCGCCCCTGCTTACAACAACCGTGGGTTTGCTAACGCCAAGAAAGGTGATACAACCCAGGCCCTGGCTGACTACGCACAGGCTATCAAACTCAATCCCGGCGACGCCGTCGCCTACCTCAATCGCGCGCTGGTCTACGTTTCGCGGGGAAACCGTACCCCCGCTATCACCGACCTGCGGCAAGTGCTCGCCCTCAGCAAAGACCCGAACCTGATCCAGCAGGCGCAACAACAGCTGTCTAAATTGGGCGTGAAGTGAGAAGCCCGTCAGGGTATCGAATGGTCATGGCTGCGGAACCCGACGCGCCGCAGGCATAAGTAGAGGCTTAATCTTCGGTTCATCTTGCCGTGCTATAATCCAGTTAAACAGGGGTAACTATTCACAGCTGCGGTAGATGGCAAAAGGCAAGATACCGAAGGTAAGTTAACAATGCGAGTATTACTGATTGAGGACGACCGCCGCTTGAGCAGCGTGCTCAAGCGCGGTCTGGCAGAAGAAGGTTACAAAGTGGATGCGGTGTATGATGGCGACGCCGGTTTGGAGGCGGCGGAGCTAAACAGCTATGATGTGCTGTTGCTTGACATCATGCTGCCAGGCCAAGACGGCCTGGCGGTGTGTCGTGCCCTGCGCCGACGGAAGGTGCGCGTGCCTATCATCGCTATTACGGCACTGGGCGCGCTCGATGAGAAGATAGAAGGTCTGGACGCCGGAGCCGACGACTACATTGTCAAGCCGTTCGCCTTCGGGGAGTTGGCCGCCCGCCTCAGGGCAGTGCTGCGCAGAGAGAGCGAGAGCCGCAGCAGCCGCCTTTGTGCTGGCGAGATTTGCCTTGACCTTCAGACGCGGCTGGTCTGGTGCGGCGATACGCCGGTGGAGTTGACCGCTACCGAATTCAGGCTCCTGGAGTACTTCCTCACGCATCCCGGAGTGGTGCTCACCCGCAGCCAACTGGAGGAGCGCGTATGGACCAACGACTTTGACATAAACTCCAACGTCGTAGACGTGTACATCCGCCGTCTGCGAAGGAAGCTGGACCCCTATGGGAACATGATAGAGACAGTCCGTGGCATGGGCTACCGTCTTCGGGCACGCACAGGCAGTGTAGAGACTGGAAACGGAAGCGGCAGTGGAGGTGGAGGTGGAGGCGCGATCGGGAGTGGAGCAGAAGACCAAACTGAGAGCGGGAGCCCGAGTGTAAATGGATTCAAACTACCCGCTGCCTGAGAGGCGGACCTTCCGAGCAGGCTCGTGGTGGGCACGGAGCATAGCGGCACTTTGGCTGCGTCGTGGCGTGCGACTGCAACTAACCGCCTGGTACGGGGCCGCTCTGATCGTGCTTTTGGTAGTGCTTGGCGCGCTAGTGTACTGGCTGCTTTCTACAAATCTGCGGCGTGATGCCGAGGCCCAACTTAAGGCCCGTGCGTCTCAGATAGTCTCCACCCTGAATGTGGACGAAGGTAGTGGCGGCAGCGGGATCGAGGGCGGAATCAACTTTCAAGATACCCAGGCGCCTGGCGAATTAGTGCTGATTTACAGTGATAAAGGGGTGCTATTGGAGAGTGCGGGCGGCAGTCAGAATGTGCAGGGCTATCGCCCGTCCACTCTCCCTTCGTGGGCCAATCCAGGTAACGGCCTGAGCGCATTGAACAGTGTTGATCTCTCTGGTGGGCGCTGGCTCATGTACGCAGTGCCCATCCCCCGGGGAGAATCTTCCGGCGGATCGGCTGGTGCTGGCGGTACCGGCGGTAGGGGAGGCACAGGCTGGTTGATAGTTGAGCACTCAATCGAGCCGATGTACCGCATGCTCACAGAGATGCTATCAGCCCTGGCCCTTGCCGGACCATTAGTTATTTTGCTGGCCTGCATCGGAGGGTACTTCATGGCCGGCCGGGCGCTCGCCCCCGTGTCGGCTATAACCCGCACCGCCCAGCGCATCCAGGCCGAAGGGTTGGGAAGTGGGCACACGAGCCGAATCGGCATGCAAGGGCGTCGCGACGAGCTTGGGGAACTTGCCTCAACCTTCGACGCTATGCTTGCCCGTATCGGGGAGTCGTTCAAGCGCGAACGGCGTTTCACTGCGGACGCGGCCCACGAGCTACGCACCCCCCTGGCGGTAGTGCAGGCCGAGACCAGTCTGGCCCTGGCCAGGCCCCGGCGGGTGACCGAATACCAGCGAGTACTCGCCGTCGTCGAAGGCGAGGCAGCGCGTATGGGCAAGCTTGTGACCGACCTGCTCACGCTGGCGCGAGCCGATGAGGGACAGCACCACCTCGCGCACGATGCGGTAGACCTCTCCTCCCTCTGTCAATCGGTCATCTGCCAAGTGTCAGCTCTGGCCTCCAATAAAGGGATCTCGCTGATTGCCGATATACAGGAGGACGTCACTGTTGAGGGTGACACCATCTGGTTGGCACAGATGTTACTCAACCTCATGGATAATGGGATCAAGTACACGCAAGCAGGAGGGTGGGTGAAGGTTCAGTTGACGTCGGGCTTCAACAAAGTGGAGGTTAGCGTCGCGGATAGCGGCATCGGTATCAACAATGAGCAATTACCTCACATCTTTGACCGCTTCTACAGAGCCGACAAATCGAGGACCCGTGATAGCGAGACTGCGGGTCTTGGTTTGGGTCTGGCGATCTGCGACTGGATCGCGAAATCGTATGGAGGTTCGATAACGGTATCCAGCAACGTGGGGCGTGGCTCCTGTTTTGTGGTTCATCTACCTCAGCCACCTTCCAATAATGAAGACAATGCTATGGAGATTACTTCCAATTCGGGCACTGTATGAGTACTGGCTGTGTTGCAACAATCTGGGCGCTTACGAACAAAGGCACGTTGATGCGATGTGAACGGAAAGACTGGGCCGCCAGCCCAAAGGCTCCTGACACGAACCTGTTCTGGCTCATGATGTCTCCTTTGGTTGTCCCTCTTACTTGACCTTTCCGAAGTTGGTTCATTGCCTCATACCGCTGTAGTGTCCGCCATGCAGTGCCGAATGACCACAACCCTAGACCTGGCTGCACACGCCGAATAAGGAATGTTCGTGCGATCTATGCGGTGGTCTTGTTCTACCGAATTAGTAACTACCTAAGTTTCGTACAAACGTAGAGGGATTTGAACCCAATGAGGGCACAGAGC
>JADMIH010000250.1 GCA_015478675.1 Chloroflexota bacterium
CATTTTCATCCCTGGTGGTAACCCGCCAGGGTCATGCTGTCTTTTTAGTGCTCTCCCATCCGGTTAGCAAGCGAGTGGGCAGTAGTCTCATAACTTGGGGAAATAGACTCTCACAGGTGGCGTGCGGGCGGGTTGACACATAACGCAGGCAGCTTACGTGCAACCGTCTGCTACCTACAACTTCATGATTCGTTAATCTTACATTGCTACGATCTCTCTGTTCACGTCTCCTTCCCGAAGGGGCCGCCCACGAAAGCTATGGATGTTTTGCGGGTAGCGGCCCCTTCACCACCTGTAGAGGACAGCGTATGAAAAGTTCGGAGAAGGTCCAAAGGCTCATGGCTGCCGGCGTGCTCTGTACGCACCCCAAGCGCCGCGTGCCCCCTTCGTTCTCCATACTTAGCCCGCCTTTGCTCTTCCTGTTGTTGAGTACCATCTTCCTATGGCAGCCCCTCGCTACCGGCGATGCCTTGCTGCCGACGGATATTGCGTACCGCTTCGACTACGTCTGGAGAGCGCCAGTGCCTGGAGCCGGGGCACACCCGCAGGCGTCATCGCCTGCTAACCCGTTGCTCTCCGATGTTGCTCTCTACTACTACCCTTATGCAACCTACGCCATAGACCAATTGAAGTCCGGCGACTTCCCCCTGTGGAACCCCTATATACTCGCGGGCACACCCTTCTTTGCTTCTACCCAGGCAGCGGTGCTGGATCCTGTCAACTTGCTCACGTACACTGCAGGTTCCTACAACTACTGGGCACTAGGCGCATGGCTGCGCCTCGCACTGCTGGGCACCTTTACGTATGGGTGGGCGCGTGCTCTCGGTCGCCAGTACGCCGGTGCTGTCGCCTCAGGCATAGTATTCATGATCTGCGCCTTCGTGGTAGCCTGGCTCAACTACAGCGTCGTCACCACTGTGGTGTGGCTACCAGCCCTCCTGTGGGCAACGACCAGGTTGGCACAAACGGGCAGACCTATGTGGGTAGGGGCAAGTGGGCTAACTATGGGCCTCCTCTTTCTCGGAGGCCACCCAGAGACCGAGTTTATCGGGGTCCTTTTCTGGCTTGCCTTCAGCCTCTTTCTGGTGCTGGGAAGGTACCGGCAGCCCCACAAGCAGGAGCAGGGGCGAAAGTGTGTTTCCCGCCTTTCCAGGACCGCACGGAGATTGGCTGCGTTAGCCTGCTCCGGTCTCCTGGGGATAGGTGTAGGTGCGGTGCAGCTATTGCCATTCGTGAGCCTCTTACTGAACAGTAGCGCCATTGGGCAGCGAAGTAGTAATCCTCCTTTGCCTTTGGACGTGTGGAACTCCTTTCGCCTCATCGCGGTGTTGCTGTTGCCCAACTTCAGCGGCAATCCCCTACAAGATGACTACTGGTACCCATCGAGCACCAATTTCAATGAGCAGGCCGGCTATTTTGGGTTGTTAGCTCTGGTGCTCGCCGTAATGGGTACGCTCTACTGGTGGAAGCGCGACCCCACTGTGCGGTTCATAGGCATCACAGGCATCTGCGCGGCCTCCTTTGCTATTCACCTGCCAGGCTTCCATCTCTTGTATATGCTGCCGGTTTTCAATATCGGTTATGGAGTGCGCTGGGGCCTCGCCCTGAGCTTATGTGGCGCTGTGCTAACGGGCTACGGAGTTGATGCATTGAGTAGCTTGTTGCCATGGTCTGCCACGTTGCTCAAGGCCTCACGCCTGCTCGCGGCCACGGCGATCAGCGGCCTGGGTGTACTGTTGGTTATGTACGTGGGAATCCGATTCGGAGGGTGGGATCAACACTGGCCCTTTGTCCCCAAGCACTCTGCTATAGTACAACTTTTCGATCCCACTCACCTGATACCTTACTGGCCTTTGCTGTTCCTTTTCTCGGGGGCTGTTGTCCTATGGATGCGATGGCGCGGCATGGTCAGCGCAGCAGGCTCGGTAACTCTCCTAATTGCGCTGCTCTACTGCGATCTGTGGGTCTTTGGCAGCCAGTATAACCCGGTCGCCCTCGTGCAAGCAGTCTACCCGCCCAGGCAGATAATAGGCTACCTTCAACAACACATACAACACGAGCGCTTTGTAGGCACTGCCGGAACTTTGATGCCGAATGCGCCCATGCTCTTCGGTCTCAGAGATCTCCGCGGCTACGAAGACGTAATAGATGCGCCTTTCACTCAGCTCTATGGAGGACTTCTGAAGCAACTACAAATATCTACCTCAGGTTCGGTACAACTCTCCACTACCGATCAGAGGGTGCTTCAGATAGCAGGTGTTCGCTACATTTTGAGCGGGCGCAAGATACAGACGCTGGGAGGCACTCGCCCCTATCGAGCAGTATTCACCAACGGTGGAGTGACCCTCTATGAGAGCAGCCAGGCATTGCCAAGAGCCTACGTTGTCTTCAAGGCGAAGGCAGCACCTGATATAACGGCGGCTATTAAAGACGTACTGGATGCACAGAACGATCCAAGCCAAACAGTAGTGCTCATAGGCAACATGGGAGATAGAGGCGTCACGACGAACGGGGCAAAGGAGGGGAGTTGGCGGGTAGGCGCGCCGGTGGCACAGAGGACCTGGCTGAAGGCGGCGAGGCCTATCAAGCAGTCCGCGGGCAGCGTGCCCGTTACCTGGAGAGTTGACAATCCGGAGAGAATAGAGCTATCGGTCACTATGCCTGCCGCCGGCTACCTGGTGCTCAGCGATAGCTACTCACCCGGTTGGCGAGCCAAAGTAGACGGCCAGGATGCGCCGCTTTTCAGGGCCAACGCTGTCTTCCGTGCAGTGGCGGTACCTGGGGGTAACCACATAATCACATTCACTTACGATCCAGTGCTCTTCAACGTAGGTGCAGCAGCCAGTGCTCTATCGCTTTGTATAGCGACGGCGCTCTTGCTCACAGGGCTGCGAACACGAAAGCGCAATCAAGTGGAATCTTGATTGCCAACTGGCACAATAGCCGGAAATAGCGACTTGCCTCCAGTTGAGAACAGCTAATCGGGAATCGCTGAACCACCTTTTCGCTGCAGACCAGTCTAGGAGCCGGCCCCGCAAGGGCAAAATTCATCTGCTTTTCAGGCCTGCGAAGTGCTAAAGTGCCACTGGACACCGAGCCGGGAATCAAGGTAGGTAATGTATCTCAAGCTCCGAGGCGCGGCCCCAGAGCGTTGTCACAGCAGCTCCGAGTGCATGGCATACATTTTGACTTCCTTGTCTCTACGTCGGCCTATCTTTGACGGCATAGGGTGTAACCATGTCACAACTACCCTCCACCGCAAGAGCAAATGGGGGCCGATAGGGTAGAATCATGGACTTTTCAGGCGTTCGGGAGTGATAGGCATGTTCGAGCGTTGCGGTCCAGACAAGTGCATAGACCAAGTGACTGAAGAAGGGGCTGCATGTGGCACTGAATCCCAGCCTGAAGACGCTATAAGATATATGTAGGACAGCACCGAAGGAGCGTGAATAAGGTGAAATATGCAGGCGAAGTAGACACGGTTGAGCCTGGTGATGCGGGAGGGGTAGCTGCGGCAGACGTTGTGGGCGAGGTAGCTCCGGAGCCAACAGTACGGGTGTTACGCCGGTCCAGGTGGCTTGCCGACGCTTCGGTCCTGGCAACCCGCGGCCTGTACCTATAGTTGCCAGAAACCCTTACATTGCTACGGGCGCGCAGTTGATACTGGAAGGATAAAGATCTGGGCCATAAACGTGCTGGTTTTCGCTCTATGGTACTGGCGGTTCGACAGGGGCGGGCCGGGCGAGCAGATCTGGCCGTGGCACAGGCGTCCAGATTTTGCCTTCCCTCAAATGACGATATCGACCGACATGGTCGCTGAACACTGGACGCCGAGCTGCATTGATTATCTTTACCTCTCCTTTACCAATGCCACCGCCTTTAGCCCCACCAACACGCTGCCCCTTACAAGTTGGGCCAAGATGTTGATGCTGATTCAATCCGCGATTTCGTTGCTCACCGTGGCCCTGGTAGCGTCGCGTGCGGTCAACATACTAGGGTCCTCCTAAGCTCGACTTTGTACAATTATACATTTGGCCTCATGCACAGGCTTAAACCTCTTTATGCTCACGCCTGAGACTTTATAAACATCCGCCTTTGCTGGTGATGTTTACAAACTCCCACAGATGCGTGCAGGCACATCCGAGCACAGGCACAAACGCCATTCGCAAAATTGTACAAAGTCGAGCTAAGCAGCGTCAGGAAAATACATTGTAGAACCCACGTACTTGGAACTTTCAACTTTTTACCTGGAACCGCCTAGAGCCTGCTCTGAAAATAAAGGGCAATCAGGCAGCAGTAGGAACCGGCTCG
>JADMIH010000013.1 GCA_015478675.1 Chloroflexota bacterium
GCAGCCAGACATTGCTACAATCCCACCTCCATGATACTCCTCAAATGACTTGCAACCCACCACTGAGTATGCGGTAAGTGTTCACACTTGGGGTAGAGCAATTCAGCAAATGCCTGACCAACGCCCTCCACCAGCCCCTCCCACGTGTGGGAGGGGAGAATATAGAAGAGGGAATAAGGTGGGGACACCCCACTCCACGTCATGGGCTTCGCCCCTGCACCCCAATTCTGAACACTTACAGTATGCGAGAAGCAATTAGCCAGGCGCTAACCCTCAACCCTCAACCCCCCATTCTTCACCTCTACCAACCTGTCAGGGTAATCGCGCAAAAAGGCGCGGTCATGAGCTACTACTATTACTGTGCCTTCGAATGCCTCTAGCGCCTCTTGAAAGTGCGCTCGTCCGTCTATGTCGAGATGGTTCAGCGGCTCGTCGAGGAGCAGCAAGTTGCACCCACGCAGCACCAGTAGCGACAGCTGCAACCTGCTTCGCTCTCCAAGTGAGCAATCGCCTACCCGCTTGAGTGCATCGTCGCCCTCAAAGAGAAAGAAGTGAAGGAAACTGCGCGCATCAGTTTCGCTCATAGCCCGCTCGTAGAGCGCCGTTTGCAGCACAGTACGCTCAGGGTCAAGGGTCTCTTGCTCTTGCGCCATCAGCCCTAATCGCACACTGGCTCCCAGCTTTATTACACCGGATAGCGGCTGTAGCTTGCCCGCAATCAGCCTTAATAAGGTGGTTTTACCTGCACCATTCGGGCCAACGAGCGCTATCCTGTCTCCGTATTGCACGTCGAGCGATACCCCTTCGAGCAGTGGGGCGCCACCTGGATATGTAAAGCTCAGATCCTCAACCCGCACGACCGACTTGCCCTCCATAGGGGCGGGCCCAAAGTCGAGCTTGAGCCACCAGTTTGGCCTGGGCTTCTCTACTCGCTCGTCCGCCGCCATGTACCTTTCCAGCTTGCGCTCGCGTGACTTGGCAAGCCTTGCCTTTTTGCGCGCCAGTCTGCGAACTCCTGGCTGCCGGGGTGTGGTGCCGCGCTCGATATTCAGTGCACCGTCTTTCATGGCGTGAATGTCGCGCTCTACTCGCGCTACGTATTCCTGCTGGAGCTTCCAGGCTTGAATGTGAGCTTCGTGCTCTTGCTCCTGCGCCTCCTCAAAGTGGCTATAGCTTCCTTCATAGCTCTTGAGGGTATGTGTTTCTTCGTCAAGGTAAAGGACCCCCGTCACCGTGCGGTCCAAGAACTCGCGGTCGTGCGACACAATCAGCGCGCTGTTGGGGTAGCTCTGCACGAAGCTTTCGAGCCATTCGAGGGCCTCCACATCAAGGTGGTTGGTAGGCTCGTCGAGGAGCAAGAGGTCTGGTTCGCGCAGCAGTAGCATCGCCAGCCCAAGCCTTGTCTTCTGCCCACCGCTGAGCGTTGACACGAGCGCACCAGCCTCTATATGCCCCAGGTCAAGACCTTGCAGCACCTCACTGGCCCTTTGCTCGCGCTCGTAGCCGCCCAGCGCCTCGAATTGGGCCAGGGTATAGGTGTAGTCAGCCAGCGCAGTATCCGGGTCAACGCCCGAAGATAGCGCCTCGGCAGCGTTCTGGAGAGCCTGTTCAGCCTCGACGAGCCCGGCTTGGGCATGCGCAACCGCCTCGCTCATCGTGAGGTTAACGCTTTCCTGGAAAGCCTGTGGAAGATAGCCGATGATCGCTTCAGGTGGCGACATAATGATTACGCCTGAGTCGGGTTGTTCTTCGCCTGCGATGCAACGCAGCAGGGTGGATTTACCGGAGCCGTTAGCGCCTATAAGGCCAACGTGCTCGCGATTGTTGAGGACGAAGCTGATCCCGGCAAGGACAGTGGCCGTACCGTAGCTCTTATAAAGATTCTGTACTTGAAGCAAAGGTGCCCCCTCTCTACAGAGACACCACAATGTCTCTGCTCTAAAGATTCGCTGTATCGAGGGGGGTATATCTCACCGTAAGCTCCTTACTAAGGCCAAAACCAACCAGCCGCAATCTTTCTTGGGGCATGGTAACACCATTATAAACTATTGCGCCACGCGAGCGCTTCAGTCTTCGGCGAGTAAGGGTTCAGAGTGGGGGTGCAGAGGTGTCCCTCCCCTCACCCCATGCCCCTCTCCCTTGAAGGGAGAGGGGCATGGGGTGAGGGTGCGTTGGGGGAGAGGGCAGGTGAGGGCGTACAGATACCCTAAGAAGATTGCTCCACCCCCACTCTGAACGCTTACTTCGGCGACCCACTTTGCGGAATTATGAGTTATGATTTCGTCCTCCAATCCATAATTCCGCCGAAGGCGGGAACTAATTAATAATTCCGCAAAGTGGGTCGCCGAGAGGCATTACGCTGCTTGCAGCATCACCAGCCTGTTAGGACCAGACAGCTTGGCTGCTCTGAGCGCTCTCTCTGCGAGAGCTATCAACTGTGGCTCCCACACACCCTCGCCGGGTTTGGATGAGGGTTGCCAGTAAGCTACACCCACCGAAGCGGTTAGCTTAACCGCATCTGCTGATGTCTGATTATAGAAGTTGTGGTCAGCCACGGAGTCGCGCAATCTGTTCGCCGCGATCTGCGCCCCGTCCGAGTCGGTGTCTGTCAGCAGCACAAGGAACTGGTCGTTACGATAGCGGGCAACCACGTCGGTGGCGCGCATGGTCCTCGTCATAACGTGTGCTACGTCGCGTAATACCGCGTCGCCTACCGAGTGCCCCCACCTGTCGTTTACCTGATCGAATTTGTCTACGTCCAGGAGCAGACAAGAGAGCGGGTAGGCGCGACGTGACGATCTTTTGACCTCTTCCTCGACTCGTATCATAATATACCGCCTGTTGAAGAGGCCCGTGAGCGCATCGTGCAACCGCTCTGCCGAAAGGCGCGTATTCTCTATCACCAGCGCCTTGAACATATCCCTCGACTTTACGGCGTCTTCCAGCCTCATCTTCAGGTCGGCGTCGCCTATCGAGATAGCGGGCGGCGTAAGCGGGCCTGTGATAGCGCCTTTCCTACCTTCCCCTAGCTTCAGCAGGGGGATTCCCCAGCTGTTAAGCTGCGTTTGTAATTCGCTCCAGCCTTTGCCATAAGCTGTGAGACCGGGCACAAGCACAATATCAGGCGGTGTGGCCTCCACGATAGAGCGTGCCGACTCGTAGTCGTCGGCCAGGCGGGCCGCATACCCCAGCCGCACCAATTGGTCGCGCATTGTCCGCTGGTTTACCGGCTCAGGGTCTATAACAAGTACAATTACGGATTGTGTGCTTACTGAGGAGGCTAGCATATATGATATCTCTTTCACTTGTCATTGCTCAATAATAGCCGGGTCATAACCGCCAGATCGCCGCCACTATAATATGCCTTGGCAAGGTACCGCCTGCTATTGCTCTTATTCTAGCGCAACGCTTCCTATAATCCTATACCACGTATTGACTATTCCACCTGCCCCTTTAGTCCTACCACTCTCGCCTTCGGAATTATCAATTAGTAATTATGAATTAGTAATTACGATTCCGTTTGCGCCACAATCCATAATTCCGAGGGCGGGAACTAATTCATAATTTGGTCAAACCCGACAGGGGGCACTCGTAGCAGCGCCTCGTTGCGCAGTAGGTTTTGTAAAGATGGATCAAACCTTGCTGATGCCGCGCTCCCTTGATCCCTTCTTTTTGGCGCGGGCCAAGCGCCTCGTCTGCCATGGCCCGTGTGATCTTATTCTCCGCCAGCTTTGGATAGCAGGCCCAAACCTCAAGTCCTACCTCTCGAAGCGCCGGATCGCCTGTGCGCTCTGACTCCGCCGTGAGCAGAGGCAAGAGCACGTTGACCACTATGTCAGCCGCACGCGAGGCTCCTACCAGCGCGACTTCTTTATCTCCACTGAGGCGCTGTCCAAAGTCGCTATGCAACCCCCAGTAGCCGTCACCAGGCACAAGTAGCATCTCCGTCCACTTTTTTGCCACTTCTCTGGCTGGGCCGCGCTCGACCGTTGTGAAAGGCCCAAGCATCCCACCGCGCTCCCATAGCAGGTGGGCTAGCAGCCTGGCAGCCGCCGCTAACCTTCGGGCAGGCGAGTTGGCGGGGCGCACACGATCCACTTCCCACCCCTCTACGATTGGTTTGTCGTGCAAGCCCAATGCCGAGGCGCACGAGCGCCACAACTCCTCTACTTCCTCTGCATACTCAGCCGACAGCCAATCCAAAGGCAGCATCTCCAGCCTCTGAGATGGGAGCAATCCGCCTGCTCCTAAAAATAGGCCCTCAAGAAGAGTAGCACGCCCGGTCCTCTCCCTTCCCAGGGGCAAGCTGAGCAGCTGATTCAGGGGCAACTCGGAAGCCAGAGCCTTCATTTGCTCGCGGTTCGCCGCATAGCCGAGCGCGTCCATCAGCCCGCGATAAAAGACCTCGTCAGTCGAGCGGTACACCTCTGTATCGGCTTCCATCACCGCTGCTTTCGCCAGCATGCGCTCATCTGCGGCGGCCTCGATTTCCGCGACAAGCTTCTCCAACGGCCAATCCTGGGTGCGCTGCCAGCACGGCTCTTCCGATAGCGCGCCCAGATTGCTGATGAGAGGGGCCACACGCTCCAGCAACTCGCCTGTTGTGAGGGTTATGTAGTCTGCCAATACCAGGGTGGGCACACTCGCACCATCCTGTCTTATAACAGGTCGTGCGGCGTGAGGCCATAGAACCACATGGAGCGCCACGCTATTATACCTGGGGTCCTTATCATGCGCGTGCGCATACCAGTCGCCACAACGCAGATGCATCTCCACGGAGCCTGTCACCAGCCGTGTATCGCCCAGCGAGAGGATGGCCCCTTCGAAGTCAGGCCCACTGCCCGCCGTCCATCTTCCTCTATATACCACGGCCACAGGCGCGCCTTCGCAGTCCCACATCGGCCCACGCAGAGGCTGCTGCTCGTTCCACACCGCCGCCAGCACAGCCTCGCTTATCCCTTTAACTTCTGAAATGCTCCCCTCTGTAAGAGCCGAAATGCACATGAAGCTACCCCCTTCCACCTGCGGCGAACCGCTTCGCGGAATTATCAATTACGAATTATCAATTACGATTCCGTTTGCGCCACAATTCATGATTGATAACTGATAATTCCCCCTGAGCTTGCAACGTAGCGTTTGCAGCCAGCAACTGTGTGACCTGCTCCTTCAGAGCGGCTATTTCAGCCCGCAAAGCACTTACCCTCTGCCTCTAGTTTCCGCTCCCGCTTTGTCATGCCTCAACAATATCATGGAAACTCCTCCACCTCAACTCTGAACATTTACATTGCTACAATAATTTGCTATCTGAGCGGTGACGCACTATAATCCTATTGAGCATCTTCCACACAGCGCATAGAGTATGCTTCATGGTCGTGATGTCCGAAGAGCAAACTTTCTGCAGCTGGTTAGATAAACACCTATGACTAATATCGACGACATACCTCAAACCCAGGTTGACCCTCTTGCCCGTGTCTTGGAATGGGATTGCGGCACGGCTTATGAAATGCTGCTCAGCCTTCGCACGATCTTCTTGCCCAAAGAGCATGGAGTGCCCGCACCCTGGGCAGCAGGCGTGCGCAAGCGCCTTTCCGCACAGTCGCAGCGTGATATGAAAGCCTTCTTTGGGCAGCCTACAGGCTTTTTCGCCTACGCACCCCTACACCTCGTTCTGGAGATGGAGCCACCCAAAGATGCGCGGCATTTCCTTGACTATGTAGAGACTATACCTGATGTGGACTTCTCGCGCCGTATGCTCCTCCCCACCTGGAATGAAGACGAGCTACAGCAGATAACAAACAAAGCATTGGAAGGTGACGAGATCAGCGACGCCGATATAGAAGAGTATCGCAAGAGCCTGGTGCGCACCAGACTGCGCTCAGCCCCTTCGTTAGCTGAGTTGCGGCGTCTTTTCACCGACCTGGCCGCCTCGGCAGCAACGAAGAGCCGCTGGCTGCATGTTATGCGCGAGTACTATTCGGCCTTTTTCGCAGAGGAAGAGAAGCGGGAAAAGCCGGTGCTACAACGCACCCTCGCTGATGCCCAGGCCCTGGCAAGCACCACCACTGTGCCCGACCTTATTGAGCGTCTATCAAACGGATTTACGATCAGCAAAGATATAGATATTACGCGCCTGGTACTTGTGCCCTCGATATGGGTTCACCCCTTTGTCATCAGCTTCAGCCCGGCTGATAGAGAGCTTTTCGTCGCGTGGGGCACGCGCCCACGTGGTTACAAGCTGGTGCCTGGCGAGTCCGTGCCCGACGAGGCCTTGCTGGTGCTGCGTGCCCTGGGCGACCCCACACGGCTTCGCCTGTTACGCCTGATAACCACCGAGCCGCGCTCCCTCCAATCTCTCGCCCATGAGGTAAAGTTAAGCCTGCCGACAGTCTCACATCACATAAGGGAGTTGCGCGTGGCAGGTCTCATACGCCTGGAAGTGGCGGGCAGGGGACGCGACAGCAAATATACGGTGCGGTGGCCCAGCGCCGAGAAGGCGTTCCGCCAGGTAGAAAGCTTCGTCGGTGTGCGCGATATGCGTGAAACGTGATAAGTGGTAGTGCTGCGTATTACGTAATGCGTAGTGCGTAAGGAGCCGGGGATAAGCGTAACTTCTAATGGATAACGAGTTGCAGATTGGCGGCAAAGAATCCACCACCATTTCACCCAGCAGGTCATACCCAACAGCCAATACGAGCCGCGCATCACGTTTCACGTTTCATGTGTCACGTGTTCATTTCACCTTCCTCACCCTGTGGGTTCGCGCCCACTCCACAGCCCTTTCAGCATTGCTGGCGCTTACTCTCTTGTATATCGCTGCGCTTGTCGTTATGCCGCCCGATGCGCTGACGCAGCATGACACCGGAGCCAAGTATTTGCAGGTGCGTAATCTGCGCCTTACCCCGGCTGGCCTGGACTGGTCTATTAACTATCCTGCTCGGCCCCTTGATCCCAACTTGCAATTCGTACCCTTCAACCCGAAGCAGTATTACGTGGACAGCAAGGGGCGCATCTACCTACAGTGGCCTATTTTTCTGGGGCTGCTCACGCGCATTCCGTGGAAGATAATGGGCTTCTGGGGGCTGTATCTGGTGCCTCTGCTCGCGGGGCTGGGAACAGCGTTCGCTTCATACCTGCTGGCCCTCACAGTGGGGGTGCCCCGACGCATTGCATGGCTCGTGGTGCCTGTGGTGGGCCTGGCAACACCCTTGTTTATCTATTCGCTCCTCTTCTTCGAGCATACGCTGGCCGCATTGCTCGTAACTCTAAGCTTGCTGGCTGCTGCCGCTGCGCTACAAAATGGTGGGCGGCTTACAGGGCGGATGGCGTTGAGCGCGGCTCTGCTGGCGGGGGCGATATACTTTCGCTCTGAGCTTTATATACTGGCTGTGGCGCTTGGGATCGGCCTCGCGCTGCTGGCGTGGCGGCGACATCTCCCGCGCCGCTCTCTTGCGCTCTGGCTGGCAACCTTTCTAGCTGCGCTGGCCCCTCTGTGGGCCTTTTACGCAGTGAGCGAAGGCACTTTGCTCCCTCTACATGCTATGTGGTACTTCGCTGGAAGCGACAGCTCAGGGGCAGGCACTACCCTTCCAGGCCAATTCGAGCTGCCTGCGCTACGCTACATCGCTACAGCAGGCTGGCGCGTGGTGCCCGACTTCCTTTTTGGGCCATCAGCGCCACTGTCACCTGTGCTGCCTCTCTGGGCAGAGATAACGGGTCTGGCAGGCGTCGCTCTTTGTCTGATGGCCGCTCTTATGGGGCTGGTAAAGGGCGGCGCCACAATCGCGTGGCGTTTGGCTGCTTTTGCTCTGGGCCTCGCACTTATCGTCCTTACGACGGGAGCAACTCTACTTTCAGGCATGCCGTATTACAACTTGCACGGCTTCTTGCTCGCCGCTCCTTTTGTTGCGCTGGCGCTCTGGCCCGTGAGCGCTGCCGGAGCAAAAGAGCCTCACATTCCGGTCTTACCGGCGCAACTGCTCTATGGGGTCACACTGGCCTACGTAGCTTTACACACGCTCATAATCAGCGCGTTCAGCGGGCTGGGGCCCATCAGCAGCCATGAGTGGGGCCAACGCTATCTTTTGCCTGCTTATCCCCCTCTGGCGGCGCTGGCGCTGCTGGCGCTGTGGCGTATCTGGGCCGCCTATGGGCAAGATATGCGCCTGCGTGCCTACACCGGAGCATGCATGGCCCTGGGGTGTGCCACTCTGCTTGTCGCGCTCGGCTTCAGTATGCGTGGATACGCTGTGTTGCATCAGGAGCGGGCGCAGGTGAATGCGTGGCGGGCGCTGGTGAAAGTGCTACCCGGCAGAGAGCCTATGGTGACCGATCTCTGGTGGCTGCCTCTCAACCTGGCAGCAGACTTCTATACCCGCCCAATGATGCTGGCCGACAGCAACGACCGCCTGACAGCCTGGGCCAAACAGATGCAAGCCAAAGGTGTTACCTCCTTCGGCTTGATGACTAACAATCCCCGCATCTTGAGCGAGAGTTGGCAAAAGCAAATAGCAGGCCTGCGCGCCAATGGCCCGCCGCAAGAGAGCCAGGGTATGTACCTCCAGATGTACATAGTTGGCCCTAAGTAGAAGCCTTCTTTGAAGCCCTCCGACCGGAGGCTTCCACGAGTAGCTCTTTGCAGAAGGTTCAATCATCTTTTACGTCAGGGTAGTCAAACCCCCTTCCCCTATGGGAAGGAGGGAATAAATTAGATGAAAAGCCCCCCACTCATGGAGAGAGGGTTGGGGTGGGGTCTTGCCGTAGTACAGCATTGGGGAATCGTAATTGAGGCTGGAGAGAAAAACTACCCTTAAAAGTCGCGCCATAGCAGAATACAAAGGGGCACAATAGCATCTGAGCCGGGACATACTGTCAAAAGACCACGTAGAAGCTGGCGTGTTGGCTTGCCAATATGTTGAGCTTGCCCTGACCTTCTATAGCTCAGGCGTCTGGAGAAAGCTGCCATCGGAAGCGCGGCGTGCATGCCTTTGCGCTACTATGGCACCGCGATTTAGAGGGCCGTAGATATGGGGGTATATCTCCTCGGGGTCTTCATATTTTATGGGGCTGCTTATCTTCTCTTTATCGAGGTAGAGCACATAGAAGCCACGAGGGTCGTCGCGGTAATGCAGGTTAGCAACCTTGATCATGTTAGCAGCGCCATCGGTGCAGTGGATAAAACCTTCCTGCTCATAGCTTGGTGGCGTGTAATCTGCCGCCGGGTCCAGGCTGTCGAAGAAGTCAACGGGTGTATAGTGGAATGTGTATCGTGGTTTATCTTTCACAACGACCTCCGGCAACGTGTGAGTGGGGTAGATTACTCAGCTTTAGCAGCCATTATCCGCAAGGTCTTTTCCAGGATAGTCGCAGCTACAACACCCACCGCCAGGGTAGCATCCACAGTAACAACCTCCTCGCCCGACCGTCGCATCTCGTCAACTAGCATTCTGTAGTTAGCATAGATTGGCCGCAACCGCTCTTCGCTTTCGTATAGCTCTATATACTGGCCGCGGTGCGCTATGCGTGCCTGGCTAACTTCAGGAGGTGCATCCAAAAAGAAGGTGATGTCCGGGGCGATTGAGCGGCTGTTGATTGCCTGCACCCACTCTTGTCCCAGGGTGTTGCCCTGATAAGCATAAGAGGAGAGGCGATAACGGTCGCATATCACGTGGGTCCCCCCTTCGAGACGCGGCACGATGTCGGCCCGCAGGTGGTCAAGGCGATCAGCGGCAAGGAGGAGAGCGAGCACATCGTCTCCCACAGGCTGAGAAGGCGGGTAAACAAGGCGATGCGACAGAGCCTGGCGTATAACCGAGCCTACAGGCCCAGCGGTAGGCTCCTTTGTTTCTATAGCCTTGATGCCACGACCCGCCAACCCTGAGCGTAAGAGTGCCGTCTGCGTGCTGATTCCCGCCCCATCCGGCCCCTCAAGCACAATAAACAGCCCGCGTCCCACCACCATAACAACCTCTCTACTAATGATAGCTTGATTATAGATGCGCCTGTGTAGACAGTCAAGAAGCGGACGCGGGGTAACTGTTCAGAGTTAGAGTGGAGCAATCTTCCTGGGGTATCTGGGCGGGTGTACCCGCCCTCACCTCATGCCCCCTCTCCCACAATGGGAGAGGGGGCATGAGGTGAGGGTACGTAAGGGTAGGTGAGGGTACGCCTCCACAGCTTCTCCTTGCAGATTGCTCCACCTCAACTCTGCACACTTACGTTTTGCGTAAAGCTAGCAATTTAAAAAGAGATGTGCTATAATCGTAAAGCTTATAGTGATCCGTGTGGCTGTAGCTCAGTGGATAGAGCGTTGGGTTGCGGACTCAAAGGTCGGGGGTTCGAGCCCCTCCAGCCACGCAACAGCCGACCCAACGGTCGGCTTTCTTTTTGGAGAGGTGTCCGAGCGGTTGAAGGAGCTCGTCTCGAAAACGAGTAAGGGTTTGAAAAGCTCTTCGTGGGTTCGAATCCCACCCTCTCCGCCAATCTTCACAATAAAGGGATTCCTGGATCACGCTCCATTTAGTGAGAAGACCCGGAGAGTGAATTAGGGGTCCGAAACGCCTGGAGAGGTCGCCTAGTGGCCTAGGGCGCTCGCCTGGAAAGCGGGTACGGGGAAACTCGTCGTGGGTTCGAATCCCACCCTCTCCGCCATCTGAAGATCGGCTTGCCGTGCAAAGAGATGGTCGTTGTAAGCACTCTTTGCGACCAGGGTAAATGGTGGAGAATAAGCACTCACATACAGGTGAGTGCTTATTCTCCTTCCTGAATGGAAACCTCCTCTGTAAAGCGCAAATCGACATAAGCTTGGCCCGCACGTGCCCCATTACCCCCTTCCAAGCACAGGGTTGCCCAACGTGTTACGTGTAAATGTTCAGACTCAGGGTGGAGGGGCTAGCTTAGCCCCCTCTCCCTTCATGGGGGAGGGGCATGGGGTGAGGGCAGATGGCGCAACACCCGCACAGCTACTCCTTGCAGATTGCTACACCCCAACTCTGAACTCTTACTGTTACGTGCTGTATTGACACTCTGAGTGGTCGTGTCTATAATCAGAGATATACTGTAGTGAACAAGTACTCATCTGGAACCACCAAGAAAAGGATCAGCCTCTGTGAGTACTGAAATAGTACATTGCCCTCTTTGCGATAACCAGATGTTTATTGACGTGCCCTCCTGTACGGTGTGTGGCACTCCCAATCCACATTGGCGATCCCTGGTGGAAGCTGCACCCGGCGTTGAGGTTCGTGAGCCCGAGGGTTCCTTTCCTATTGAAGATGCCGAAGGTGCGATGCCCGTAACGGCAGAAGCTTCTGCCCAGGCGGAAGGCACTCCAAACAGCGATGACACGCAGTTTATCTCCCCGGAGTTTGACCTTTCGGCCTTCTTTGCTCCTATGCAAGAGACGGATGTCACCCAGAGTCGTTCAGATCAAGACCCAACTCTCGCACCTGAGCTCGATCTTTCCGCGCTCTTCGCTGACTTCGATAGCAGCGATTCTGCCGGTGAGGCCGGCGATCCTGTTGTAGCTTCTAGCATTGCTCAGGATGGTACCGGTGATACTCCTCCTGTTCAAGAGGCGCCCCATTACTCCGTCCAGCACGCAGAAGGCTTACAGGGTTCCGACCCCGCCTTTCCCGAGTACGTTTTTTCTCCCCTCTTTACTCAGTCGCAGGGATTCGATGTAGCGTCAGAGCAGGAAATCATCGAGAGTGAGAAGCCCGCGCAACCTGTAACTGTAACACTGGTAGCCGAAACTGCTCCACCGGTCGCTCCTACAAGCGACGCAGAAGCGGCGGAAGAGGCACGCTTTACGCCCTATCCCGCTGCCCTCGAAGCAGGCGCGGAGCCATTGGCTGTTAGTGATGAGGCGTTGCCCGCTGATCCGTCTTTAGAACCGAATGCGATTGCATATCTTGCAGAGATAACACCTTCCGAAGAGTTTGACGGCATAGAGGCAGCTGCGGTTAGCGAAGAGTCGGAAGAAGTGGAAGATGGAGGGATAGAATCGCCCCCATTGGCCCCTTCCGCAGAGCCTGTTTTGGCCGCGGCCGAGGTTGAGACGCCTGGCCTTAGTGGTGAGCTGACTGAGATAGGCGTCGCGGGGCAGTTGTCGGCACTTTCTGTGCAAGAAGCGATGCCGCAAGGTGTGCCCTCTGCACCAACTCCCTCGGCTGAGATTTACGTAGCGGAAGAAGTGCCCGCCGCGCCCGCGCTCACTGAGCCTGAACTCAGCGAGCGTCTGCCCATATTCGATGCGGAGGGATACGACCTGCCGCTGCCCAATGAGCAGGTAGAGCGGGAAGACGCCACCTTGTATGGCTTCGATATGGCTCCTGAGCAGAGTGTCGGCGATTTACCTGCTGATTTACAGGCCGAGAATGTGCTTGCTGCCGAAGATGTAGAGAAGACAGCCACTCCAATTAAGGCTGCTGGGGAGCCAGGTGAAACCACTGAGATTACGCCGTCTGTGCCGGGCGCTTTATTCGATAGCGAGTATAACCCTGACACGGCGGAGATAGAGTCCTCTCGAAGACCGCAACTCGAAGCTGACGAAGCTTTTGTTGAGGAGCATGCCGTTGAGGCTTACTCACCCACAGGCGAAATGTCTACCCAACTGGATGCTGCTGCGCTGGAAGTTGAACCACAGGGGCGCGAAGAAATAGGGGGCGAGGCGCAGGTTGAAACTTCTATAGCCGTCGAGCTGCCGGAAATCGTTTCTGAGCCTCAGATATCATATGAAGTGCAGGAGGAGCAGGCCGCACTCCACGAGGTTGTTCCGGCATCCTCCCAGGTTGAGGATGAGGAGGGCGCATCTCAGCAGCCCCAACTTGTCTCGACTTCATTCGATCACCAGGCACTCCTTGCTGATGTTGGCGATGCGAGTAGTGCGCCTGCCTCTGTAGACGAGTTGTCTACCGGGGCAATAGAGGCTCCAGACGAAAACAGGGCTGATTGGCCTACTCAGGAGCAGGAGCCTGCTTGTTCAGGGTACGACGGCTCTGATGTTGTGCCTGCTACGCCTGACGTATCACCTGTCATAGCTGATGAGGCGGTGGATGAACAGTTAGAAGGGGCAGCCCTACAGGAGTCAGCCGTCACGGAAGCGCCTTCCGCCACAGAGCCGGAGGTAACCCCCTATGTTATTGCTCCGCAGAGAGCGGTCGCACCGAGTAGCACAACCGGCGCCGTGGCGCATGCAGAGCCTACCTACAGGAATAAGCAGGCGCCACTGACAGAGAATAACCCCGGTGCAAGCCTCTCAGCGCCATATGCAGATGTACAAGCTCCTGCTGTAGATATTCCCTCCACCTCAACTGAGGAGGTTGTCTCCCCTGGCTTTGAGCAGCCGGAGGAAGCAACAGCGCCTGCTGATGATGCGCCAGCACTGTTCAGTCCTGGGGCGACGGAGTATGCTGCCTTCTCTCTGCCGCCCGCGCAACCTGTTGATGTTGTGTCTCATGGAGATAGTCTCGTTGAGCCGAGGGAGCCTCTAGCCGAGCAGCCACCGGCCCCTGGCCGCGTTGATGATGCGGAGCCTGGCGTTGCTTCGGAGCTTGACCTCTCCCACCTGTTTGAGGCCATACCCGATCAAGCCGTTATTGACACTGTTGCGCCGCCTGCCGAGGAGCAAGTAGCTCCCACCCAGGCTGTGCAGGTGGTTAGGTGCCGGGTATGTGACAATCAGACGCCTGTGGGCGTGCAATTCTGTCAGGTGTGCGGCAGTGTGATGCCACAACCTATCTTCTATAATGAAGTGTATGTTGAGGAGCCTGATGTAGAAGAAATCGCCCCAGAACCGCAACAACCTGAGCCTCAGCAGCAGGCCGCCCAGCGTATTTTTACGGTGCCTGTGCAAAGCGAGCGCACGCCTCTATACCGGGCCCCTGTCTGGGAGCCAGGCATGCCCAGGCCAAAGCCCGGCACGCCCGAATACGAGGCTATGGCTCGTGCAGCATTAGAGCAGGCGCATAACGGTATCGCGGGTTCGATCCCGCCACCTACGCCCTCTTCTTCTCAGCCTGCTTTTGCCCCGCAACCAACGGAAAATCAACCGCCCCCGCAAACTCCATCGTGGATACCGGGTATGCCCAGGCCAAAGCCCGGCACGCCCGAATATGAGGCCATGGCTCGTGCAGCGCTGGGCCAGAGAGATGTCTCGCCTGCTACCACGCCGCCCTCAGCCCCCGCACAATCACCAGTTTGGACATCAGGCGCGCCCAGGCCAAAGCCCGGCACGCCTGAGTATGAGGCTATGGCTCGTGCAGCATTAGAGCAGGCGCATAACGGCAACAGCCTACCACCCCAGGGATCTACGCCCCCAGGTGGATACACGCCGCCCGGTGGGCAGCCTGCCGACTACTTTTCGGCGCTTCTCCCTCCGGGTGCGCCCAGGCCAAAGCCCGGCACGCCTGAGTATGAGGAGCTTGTACGCCGTGCCCTCAACTTGCAGCGCGGACTGCGCGATGAGGGTTAGCAGCCAATCGTAGCGCGTATTGCATGGTGTGTGTTGGATCAGGGTAATACCTCTTTATCCGTAACTCCCTGCACAATACGCAACATATAGGAGAGATGTGAAGTTATATGAGCGTCGAAAATGTAACCTGCCTTGCTTGCGGAAACTCTATGCCTGCTTCTGCTCGCTTTTGTCCGAATTGCGGCTACGCCAACGCCGATGTTGCGCCCACCCCATCTGAGGAGGCTGCTGTAATTCAGCCCCCAGCACCAGACAGCGGCAGCCCCATGATTGACATAACCGATAGATCGGGGCTACCGTATACCCCGCCAGCACCTGCGGGCCCTGCCGGGCCTGCGCCCGGAGCATGGCAGCCGGGGCAGTATAACAGCGGCAGCGTTTACACCCCGCCTCCCTCCAACCTGGCACCGCAGCTTCAGCCTCAATATGCACCGCCTCCGCAGCAGTACTCTCAGACGCAGAGCTTTCAGCAACAAGGCATGCAAGTGCAGCCGCCTGCACAGAGTTTGCCTGAATACTCACAGGCTCCACTCAACCGCCAGTATCAGCCTCAGGCGGGTTTAGCAGGCGCCTCGCCGCGAGACCCCACGATAGCGCTGCTGCTCGAATTGCTGGGCTATATAGGTTTTCTCGGCATAGGCCACATTTATGCCGGGCGCACAGCCAGAGGCATAGCCTTGCTGGTGGGTTGGTGGGTGTACGTCGGGCTTTCGGCGGTGCTCACGCTTCTGCTGATAGGCTGCCTCATGCTCTTTGCAGGGTTGGCGGTGCCTATTCTTTCGGGTTTATGGGTCAAAAATGAGCTTGATAAGGAGCGGCTTAGGGGTTGGTGACCACCGGCCAACATCCCCCGATTCTCAATTCCCTGACCGATCGTTTCAAACTCATTTTGAGATCTCGCCAAATCTCTGTAATAAAGCAAATAGCTCTTTCGTCGTAATAAGTGAACGGAGTTGACATGTCCTTGCGCCACATGGCTCTTCGCTCCTTCCTTGCAACCAACACCCGCTCTGCCCAGCGGGTGTTTGGTTTAAGAGCAAATAAGAAGGCTGGCTGCCACCAAAACTAACAGGTAAGTCTTTATTGTCTAAGAAGGGCTGCTCACAAAGATGTGGCAAGCCACATCCTCTGTTACATTATGAATGATAGTGGCTTCGTTTCGCGCTGGGGAGATATAAAGGGTAACATCGCCGCTCGACGGGTCGCGTTTTAGCACAGTCACGGTGGCGTCAGGCAGAATGCCAAGCGAGGCAACATAGCGTAACAGGTTGGGATCGTCATCGGGTATGAGCCGTACTGTGGAGGGCGTGTTGGTGGGGAGATGGTCGAGCGCTATCAGGTTGCGCTCAGGGAGCGCGCCGCTGGTGGTTGGAATCGGCGCGCCATGCGGGTCAAAGCCAGGATAGCCCAGTGCAGCGTCTATACGCTCTTCGAGGTAAGGGGAGAGAGCGTGCTCAAGGCGCTCTGCTTCATCGTGCACGCGGTCCCAGGGCACACCGAGGTGTTGGTGCAAATAAAGCTCTATGAGCCTGTGCCGTCTGATAACACGCAAGGCAGCCGACACCCCAGGCCCGGTGAGATATACTCCTCTATAGCGAGTATATT
This sequence comes from Chloroflexota bacterium, assembly GCA_015478675.1. Next base: position 16,073 of record JADMIH010000013.1, read on the forward strand.
CCGCCAGCCCTTGCTCAGATAGCTGCTGTAGCATGGCCGTGACGGAGGCTGCGCGCAACCCCATGCTCTCTGCTATGGCGTTAGTGGTAGCGGGCGAGCCATCCTGTTGCAGCTTGTATATTACTTTGAGATAATCTTCAACCGCGCGCGTAACCATCCGGACTCCGGCAGATTGATCAATAGAAAGCCTCTGATCGAGCTATTTTACCACGCGGTGTGCCCTTTCGGCTATATATATGATAAGCGTAACTGTTCAGAATAAGGGTGGAGCAATCTTCAAGGGGTAGCGTTCACCTACCCTTACGCACCCTCACCCCATGCCCCTCTCCCATCAAGGGAGAGGGGGGAGACCCTTGTAACCCCGTCAGGGGCCTGCCCCTGTGCACTCAGCAGGAGTAAAGCCCCCTCTCCCACAAGGGGAGAGGGGCATGGGGTGAGGGGAGGGACGCCCCTCCACCCTTAGTCTGAACAGTTACCGATAAGCTCTACACGCCGGTGCAAAGTGAGATTACTGAACTCTTTTCTGTTGTTGCAGGTAAGGGCTTACAACGCTTCCAGCCTTTCTTTCAGCTTTGCCAGCCTCTCCTGCGCTGAGGCCAGCTTGTCTCGCTCGCGCTGTACCACCTGGGGCACTGCCCTTGCTACGAATTGCTCGTTAGCTAACAGCTTTTCTGTGCGCTCGATCTCCGCGCTTGCGTTCTCGGCTTCGGCTTGCAGCCGCTTGCGTTCGGCCTTGAGGTCTACCAGCCCGGCGAGAGGCAGCGCCACCTCCACTTCGCCTATCACCAGCGTGGTGCTCTTATCGGGTCGCTGAGCAGGGGACAGGCTTTCCACTATCAGCAGCTTCTCCTGGTCGAGGCGCGCAAGGCGAGCGATTGTTTCGGCTTCCACTTTGAGGATAGCTGTGCGCTTGCCGCCGCCGATATGCGCTTCTATGCGCCGGCCTGTCATCTCTTTCTTGATCTGTTCGGGCGCGTCGCGTACCGCTTCGGCGCGTGCATTGCGTATCTCGCGCACGATCTCAATCACAAGGTTGAAGTCGCGCTCGGCTTCCTCATCTACCCCGATAGGCTCGGGCCAGGGCGCTAGCATAATGCTCTGCTCGTCGTTGGGCAGCGCCCTCTCGCTCGGCCAGCCGTTCAGATGCTGCCATAGCTCCTCTGTGAGGAAGGGCATGAAGGGGTGGAGCAGGCGCAGTGTGCCGTCCAGCACCGTGCGAGCTACTGCAAGTGTGGCTTTCTGTGCTTCCTCGTCTCCTCTGAGCGCGGTCTTGGCAGCTTCAATGTACCAGTCGCAGTAGTCGCTCCAGACGAAGTCCTGCAACACCTTCCCTGCTTCGCCAAGCTGATAGTCCTCCAGAAGCTGTGTCACCTGCCCCACGATACGGCTATAGCGACTCACTATCCAGCGGTCGGGCAAGGTGCGCGGCTGAGCTTGAGGCGACGAAGCCTGGCCCTGGCTCACTACGAAGCGGGTGGCATTCCACAGCTTGTTGGCGAAGTGGGCTGTCTGTTCGATCTTCTGTTCGCTTAGCTTCTGGTCGTTGCCGGGTGATGAGTTAGTCACAAGGGCGGTACGCAAGGCATCGGAGCCATACTTGTCCACCATACTCAGTGGATCAATTACGTTGCCTGCGGTCTTGCTCATCTTACGACCTTTGTCGTCCCTTATAAGGCCGTGCAGGTATACGGTGTGGAAGGGCACCTCACCCGTGTTCTCAAGCCCCTGGAAGATCATCCGCGCCACCCAGAAGAAGAGTATATCGTAGCCTGTCTCCATCACGTCGGTTGGATAGAAGTATTCGTAGTCGGGCGTTTTATCGGGCCACCCCAGCGTGCTGAAAGGCCACAGGCCGGAGGAGAACCAGGTGTCGAGCACATCGGGGTCCTGGTGAATATTTTTGCTGCCACAGATTTCGCACTCCGTCACTGCATCAGGCTCGGCTGCCGAGGCGAAGCGATGCCCGTTGTCGCAGTACCAGACGGGCAGCCTGTGTCCCCACCATAGCTGCCTGGAGATAGGCCAGTCGCGGATGTTCTCCATCCAGTGGTAGTATACCTTTGCGAAGCGCTCCGGCACGATACGCACACGCCCGTCACGCACCGCCTCAACCGCAGGAGCAGCGAGTGGCTGCATTCTCACGAACCACTGGTCCGACACGATAGGCTCAAGCACCGTGCCGCAACGCTCGCAGTGAGGCACGCTGTGGCTGTGCGGCTCGACATTTATGAGATAGCCTTCGGCTTCCAGTCGGGCTATCACACCTTTACGCGCTCGCTCTACTGTTTGCCCCGCGTAAGGCCCGGCATTTCCGTTGAGAGTGCCATTCAGATTGAGCAAGTTGATGATAGGCAGAGAATGGTGCTGGCCTATCTCGAAGTCGAGCGGGTCGTGGCCTGGCGTGATTTTCACCGCGCCCGTGCCGAAGTTGATGTCTACAGCTTCATCGGCCACGATGGGTATGGGGCGGTTCATTATAGGCAGGATCACCGTCTTGCCTATATGTCCTTGCCACCTCGGATCACTGGGGTTCACGGCCACAGCTGTATCACCGAGCATTGTCTCTGGCCGCGTGGTTGCCACCAGTATGCCATTGCCCGCGCCTGGGCTGGACTGCTCGCTGCCCATCAGGGGGTAAAAGAGTGTCCACAGGTTGCCCTGTACCTCCTCATTTTCCACCTCCAGGTCAGAGAGGGTGGTCATGCAGCGCGGGCACCAATTTACGATGCGTTCGCCTTTGTAGATAAGCCCTTTATCGTAGAGATGCTTGAAGACGGTGCGCACGGCACGGGCGGGGCCTTCGTTCATCGTGAAACGCTCGCGGCTCCAGTCGCACGATGCGCCGAGCCGCCTTAGCTGGTAGCGTATCCGTGGGCGGTAAAGGTCCATCCACTCCCAAGCCTTCAACAGGAATTGCTCGCGCCCAAGATCGTGGCGCGACACCTCCTCTTTGGCAAGCTCGCGCTCCACCACGAACTGCCCCGCGATGCCGGCGTGGTCCTCCCCCGGCAGGTAGAGGGCTGCATAACCGCTCATCCTCTTCCAGCGGATCAATATATCCTCAACCGCGTTGGTGAGAGCATGGCCCATGTGCAGCTCTCCCGTTACATTGGGCGGCGGCATTATGATGGTATACGGCTCTTTTCGTGGGTCTATTTCGGGTGTGAAATACCCCTGTTTTTCCCACCAGTCATACCATCGTTGCTCTACGGCTTCGTGGTTATATGCTTTCGCCATAGATGTTTCTGGAGAGTTGGCGCTCTTCTCCGATTTGATTGTTGTCTCTGGCATCGTCTTTTCCTCCTATGTACAGCGTAATACCTAATACGCACTACTCCTTACGTCCGGCGAATCAAAAACCCTCTCGTCCACCAAGGACGAAAGGGAGATTAACCTTTCGTGGTACCACCTTGTTTCAGCATCCCCGCCGCGAACACCGGTAATCCCCGGTTCCGATAGAGGCGGGTATGCTCTCGTTATGCGCTGTAACGGGCGCGCCCGTGCGGGTTGAGGGGCTGCATGCAAAACCCGTTTACCCGCAGGCTCCGGAGCGACGTTCGGACTTTATACCACAAGGGGCTTTCAGCCGGCGACCCCTTTTCTCTGCTGCGGCCTCGGAGCGTCCTACTCCTCTCCTTCACTGCCTTGTTTCTATTCTGTTATGGCGGTATTATACGTTTCGAGAATAGTGCTGTCAATAGGTCTGGAGATGTATGGGCAGAGGCTTAGCCGAAGTGGTAGGTTCTCACTCCTCAGGTGCTCATTGCTCATCGCTGAAAGAGGTTATCGCTGTATGCAATTCACCAACTTGCTCCAACTGGAGGCTCTGGCACGCGAAGTTCTGGAGCCTTCAAGATTTGACTATATAGCCGGCGGCGCTGATGATGAAGTGAGCCTGGGGCGTAATCGAGAGGACTGGGAGAGAATCACTTTGCGGCCTCGTGTACTCGTAGACGTGAGCGACATAGATACAGCCTCCACTGTGCTGGGCACTCCCATCAGTATGCCCGTTATGCTGGCTCCAGCTTCCGGCCACAAGCTCTGCTGCTCAGAAGGCGAGGTAGCCACCGCGCGTGCCGCCGCCGCCGCAGGCACTATTATGGTGCTATCCACTGTTTCTACTGTATCGCTGGAAGACGTTGCGGCGGCAGTTGACGCGCCTAGATGGTTCCAGCTTTACGTCTATAAGGACCGCGAAGTAACGCGTAATCTTGTGACGCGGGCCGAGGCTGCGGGCTTCCGAGCTTTGTGCGTGACGGTTGACGTGCCGATCATAGGCAACCGCGAGCGTGACATGCGCAACAACTTTAGCTTCCCTGCTGATATGCCCCTGGCTAACTTCGTAGATATGCAGTTGCAGAAGATGCCCACCGGGGTTGTAGGCTCCGGGCTGGGGGCATATATCTCCTCCAAGTGGGACCCTGCCCTCTCATGGGCGGATATTGATTGGTTGCGTTCTGTTACCGCCTTGCCTGTAGTTCTCAAAGGGATACTCACCGCTGAGGATGCTACTCTTGCTGCGGAGCACGGGGTAGCGGCTATAATTGTCAGCAACCATGGTGGCCGCCAGCTAGACTCGGTTTCTTCGGGTATCGCTGCCCTGCCGGAGGTAGTAGAGGCGGTTGACGGACGGCTGGAAGTGTTGGTTGATGGCGGTGTGCGGCGCGGCACCGACCTCCTCAAGGCGTTGGCTCTGGGTGCACAAGCCGTGCTTATCGGCAGGCCGTACATGTACGGCCTTGCATTAGAAGGCGAGGCAGGCGTGCTTCGCGTACTGGAGATGTTGCGGTCTGAAGTCTCGCTGGCAATGGCGCTCTCCGGTCGCCCGAATATTAAGAGCATAGACGCTACGCTGGTGCAGCGCGGCTAGAGCCTTGCTGAGCGGCAGCTCGCGCAGCCGACCCTTTATATACTTTCTTAATGCTTTACGACTTATGCGCTTTGTTGGGCATGTGATATACTGATTTAGAGTTTCTTTTATTGGAGGAGAAAGTATGGCAACGAATATTCAGCCCGCAGGCGATGCGCCCCAGGAGGAGGTCTCCGTACGGAAGCGCCGCCCTGAACAACTTTCATATGATGCCAGGCTTGCTCCGAGCTGTATGATATGGGTAATGGTTGTTGGCCTGGGCTTCTTTATTGGGGTTGAGGCGATCTGGGTCATCAATTATATAGCCCAGCACGCAGGCTGACCCCTCCACATGCTGGTAATCAAAGTCCCTTCCCCTCACCCACGACGTCAGGGATAAGTAGTATCAAAACAAAGATAACGGCAGCCTTCCGCTGCCGTTATCTTTGTTTTGATAAAGAGTAAAAGCGCCACTCCATAAATGAGGAGGGGTTGGGGTGGATGCGTGCTTTACACGAATTACCTGTTATTTTGCCAGGAGCTGGTACCCTCGGGGGAGTATTGGCGTGAAGCAGCTAGCCAAAGTGTGCTATGGACTACTTGGAGCATTTGGGATAGAGTCGGACTAGCTGCGGTAACCCGTTAGACGACCCAAGCTAGCTGCGAGGGCAGTTCGCGTGTGGCATTTCGCCGGCTTTGCACGTCTTAACGGGTTGCCTCTTCTAAAATCGGCTCTTTTCCAACATTGCGAGTACAGATTGGAGTGTTTTACTTCTTGCATCTAACAGAGGAGTTGTAACTTGTCCCCCTATCATGCACCCTGGCACGACCGTTTGCACACTGCGCGCCGCATTTTCAGCCTGATCCCTATCGTGGTCTTCTTTCTATCACTCATGATCTTTGCCCAGCCTATAGGTGATGCTCCTTTTCTCTTTGTCCAGATGCTTTTGCGAGGCATAGTAACCGCGCTTGCCTCCTCTTTCGTATGCATGGCTGCATACGGCTTCTATCGCTACCTCATAGAGCGCTCTCCCGGTTTGTAGAAGTTGACGTCGTGTTACGGAAAGACTCCTTCCCAAGAGAAGGAGTCTTTGCCTGAGTCAAGCGTACGTAGGGGTGCCCCGCCCCTTGCCTCAGATAGAGTCCATCACCCTTTCCATAACTGCCAGGCCCTCGTCGGCTGTGGCTTCATCTAGGACCAGGGGTGGGCAGAAGCGTATCGTCGCGGGACCCGCGCCCAGTAAGAGTAAACCCTTCGCGAAGCACTCGTCTACTATGCGGTCGCGCAGGTCATGGTCGCCTGCCCTTGTAGCTTTGTCCGACACGATCTCCACGCCAAGCATAAGACCCATGCCGCGTACATCGCCCACGAACGGATACCTCTCGACCCAGGTGTTGAGGCGCTCCTGCATATGCTCGCCCACCGTAACAGCGTTGTGCATCAGGCCGGCTTCAACCAGGCGCAAGGTAGTAATGGCTGCTGCCACGGCCAGCGCGTTGCCGCCGTAGGTGTTAGCATGCGCGCCTGAGGGCCACGTCATCAGCCTCTTGCGGGCAACTATAGCGCCCATCGGCAGTCCCGAAGCTATTCCTTTGGCGATGCAAACAACGTCCGGCTCCACGCCCCAGTGCTCAATAGCGAACATCTTGCCTGTGCGTCCTATGCCTGACTGCACCTCGTCCACTACAAGGGGGATATTGTGCCTGTCGCAGAGGTTGCGCAAGGCCGGATAGAAATCATCGGGGGGCACTACATAGCCACCCTCGCCCTGGATCGCCTCTACGAATATACCGGCTACCTCATCGGGGGAGACAAGATGGCGGAACATCGTATTCTCAATGTAGTCAACACATGCTCTGCCCAGCTGCTCAGTAGGCACGTTGGCAAAAGGCGAGTGGTAAGGATTAGGGAATGGCGCATGGTAGATGCCGCCCACAAGGGGTTGGTACCTGGTGCGGTGCAGGGATTTGCTTGAAGAGAGAGACATCGAGCCGTAGGTGCGGCCATGAAAGGCTCCCAGGAAGGAGATGAGCACAGGCCGCCCTGTGTGGTGGCGGCAGAGCTTCATCGCAGCCTCAATCGACTCAGTGCCTGAATTGGTGAAGAATACTTGTTTGTCAAACTCGCCGGGCGTAATGCGGCAGAGCGTTTCGGCAAGCTCAACGGCGTTGGGCAGGTAAAAGTCGGTGCCTGCCATGTGAATAAATTTCTCGGCCTGCTCCTGCACAGCTTTCACTATGTCGGGGTGGCAATGCCCAGTGGATAAGACCGCCACGCCGGCCGTGAAGTCTATAAAACGGTTGCCATCTACGTCCCACACCATGCAGCCTTTGCCATGATCCATGACAAAGGGATAAGAGCGTGTGTAAGAGGGTGAAACGACCTGCTCATCGCGCTCGATTATCTGCTCGCCTATAGGGCCGGGCAGCATGCCATGTATATCCGGGGTATTCTCGCTCTGCGCCAGCAGACCGGAAGTGGGTTTGCCTGCAACATCTGTTTGCATTACCATAGTTATTCCTCCATCGGACAAAGGCTACAATACCATAGCCCGCGGCATTGCGGGCAAGACAGCCCCATTGTAGCACAAGAGGCGTGGCACCGCCAGCCTGAGTTGCCGGGTAAGCGTTCAGGATAGGGGTGGAGCAATCTTCTTAGGGTATCTGTACGCCCTCACCGGCCCTCTCCCGCCCTCACCCCATGCCCCCTCTCCCTACATGGGAGAGGGGGCTTTCTGCGTGCTGAGTGTACAGGGATATAGCTCTTCTCCCATGTAGGGAGGGGGCATTAGATTAGATGAAAACAAAGCAGTAACGCCTATTGCACAGGCGTTACTGCTTTGTTTTGGAGAGTAAAGGTTTCTCCCTGCGTGGGGGAACTTCGATTAGTTCTGGACGAAGATTACGGTGAAGTAGTGCATACCGTCTGCTGACTTAGCATAGCCGACGCCTACAGTGGTGTAGCGGGCTTCCATGATGATGGCTTTGTGAGGTGGGCTGTTGATGTAGCTATCCGCGGCAACTTTGGCTGCCTGGTCGTCGGGGTAGTTGTTTCTCGCCAGGATTTCGGCTGCGTAAGTGAAGGGTATGTTGCGATCCTGGAGCATGTTGAGGAACTGCTTACCATCGGGTGTAGTGTGGCTGAAGTAGTTGCGCGTTGCCATATCGCTGCTTCGGGCACGTGACAGGTCGATTACGGCGTTGTCCAGCTTTACCTGGGCAAGCCCGGCGGATGCTCGCTGCTCGTTGATGGTCTGTAGCACGACGCTCTCCATGCCGCTGAGGTTGTTCTGTGCGGCTGCTGGTTGCTTGACGGGTGGGGCGGGAGCTACCTTGTCATTGACAAGCTGGGCGTTGAATTGAGATGCCTGGCTGTTTGACTTGTCGTAGGCCATCCGGCCCAACTGGGTCAGCTCAATTTCCTGACCTGTGCCTTTGAATTCAGGGTGGTATTCAAAGCGTGCACGCTCGAACCACTGCACCGTGAGGCCGTCCTGTGTCATAGGCTCAGAGATTGGATAGCCGAAAAGCTGTAGGCCGCCGTTGTTGTTCCAGTATGAGCGAAATGGCTCGGCGAGCGAGTGGCCTGTTTGCGGCACGTAGGTGCGGGCAGGGGTAGCCTGGAAAGAGGCTACAGGAGCGAAGGGGGTGTTCTGGGTCATCTCCGCGCCGAGGCGGGTCATCAGCACGCCGAAGCCTTTGCTTACAAGCTCAGGATGGTACTCCATGCGCACGCGCTCGAAGTATTGCACTGTGCGTCCATTCTCCTGCTGTTCGTTGCTCAATGGATAGCCGATGGGGTCGAGGCCGTAGCGCTGAAAGGTGCTGAGAAAGTAGCCGCTTACTGTCTTGCCTGTAGAGGCAAAGTACTGGCTGTAGGTGGGTGCGCCTGTGGCGGGTAAAGCCTGGGCCACTCGGTTGCTGCCGTGGGAGGCTGTTGAGTGTGATGCAATAGTCCCCGACACCGGCTGGGCCAGCATTATGAGGGCAAGGACCAGGGAGCCTGCGCCGTGAGCCGCTATGCTGCGAAGATTGAGCCGTTTGTTGTGGTGCGCTTCGGGGTGCGTGTTGCCCACGATTCCCTGGGCGAGGTCCGTATATGCCTGCATTTTCTCTCCTGTAACGGGTTGCGGCATATGCGGATTGCAGCGTGCGCTTGGGACGCGTCTGCATGGCGTTGGTAGCGCCTGTGTAGCATAGTGCCGGGCAACCTGGCTGTCATAGCTCATAAGAGCCTTAGATCCAATGGCTTTGCGTCCCCGCCTTTCGACGGGTTTGCCTTTTTCCTGCATCAGTCCTGGTGTGGGCTGGGCAACTTTCCGATGGAAGATGGAAGGTTGCGCTTGCTTAACTGTTCTCATTGTAGCGGGTAGTAGGGAAATAAGCTATGAGTAGGATGTACTATATGCAATCATCTTCTTGTGCTAATCCGAAAGTGTTATGACCACAGACACCTTGCGGCTAGGAGTTGTGCCTGCCGATGGGCTACCCCCATGTTGTTTATACCGCGCTCTGTGAAAAGCCTCACTCCAGCCCTTCCTCCAAGAGCGGGGTGGCATCTTGCTCTAGCACAATGCTGGGTGTCACAACCCCAAGTAGAGAAAAACCTAGCCTTAGAAGCCCCCATAAGGGGTGGGTTGCGTTTGGATGCTCTAACCTAAAGGTGGGGCATTGACGCTCATGATGGCGAGTATGGCAGCGGGGCTGCCAATTTGCTCCGTGCGTGTATGCAGGCTGGGTGGTATAATCACTGTGAATTTAGGAGGAGGCCGAGCGCTTGAAAATAGTAGAAGATATAGTTGAACGCACACTCTCTAACATGGGCGCTTCTGAGCGTCATGACCTGATACTATCGGTGGTGGAGAAGATGCTCTCGCAGATGGGGTCTGCGGAGCGGCTGACGCTGATGGAGCACGTTGTAGATCATTTTCTCGAGGGCCTGCCCGATGCCGAGCGTCAGGCTACTGTGCGCAAGCTTGTGCCCCGGTTACTCGCACAACTGATGCATAGCGGCGGCATGAACGTTGATGAGCTGTTGTGGGCGGCAATGGGTTCGCTTGGCGCTCTCGAAGAAGGAGAGGCGGGAGCGCGCAAGGAGCCTACGGCATCCGGCAGTCACCCTAAGAGAGGCGACGGTACCGACCCAGGCGCCGGCCCCAGGCCGTAAGGCCCAAGCGTCCACCCTCCACCATGCCTTTTCTAAGCGAACTCCTCAACCGCACAGTTTACGACAGCCGGCATGAGGCTGTAGGTAAGTGCGTGGACGTCTATGTCAAGCCTGGGGAGGGTTTTCCTGCTGTGGCGGCCATTGGGTTGCAGCGCGAAGGGCAGGAGTTTCTTATATCGGCGCTCGACCTGCTGCGCATGGACCACAAAGGTATAGCCCTGAGCGGGCGATTGCGCGACCTCACCCTCTACGAGCAGCTAGGGGATGAGATAGGGTTGGCCCGGCAGGTGCTCGACAAGCAGATCATAGATATTGATGGAAAACGGGTTGTGCGCGTCAACGACTTGCAGTTCACCTACGCAGCCGGCAAGTATCGCCTCGTGGCCGTAGATGCAACGCCGAGCGGGCTGGCGCGGCGGGTTGGCCTTGAAAGGCCCGTGAACCGCATATTGAGCGTGGCAGGCAAGCGCACCCCTGGCGCAGGCTCTATACCCTGGAACCAGGTCGATCCTACAGCTATTGGCCCGGCGGGTGTGCCCCTTAAGATAGCGCGCAACGACCTTCGTCAGATGCACCCGGCGGACCTCGCCGATATCGTGGAGCAGTTGGATGTCGAAGCGGGCGATTATGTGCTTTTCACGCTGGGGACGGAGGTCGCTGCTGAGACGCTACAGGAGATAGAACCTGAGCGGCAGGCCTCTGCTCTCGAAACAATGGAGCCTGAGCGCGCAGCCGACATCCTGGAAGCAATGGACCCGGATGAGGCCGCCGATGTGCTGGCCGATTTGCCCGCCGACCGTGCAGCCGACCTGTTGAGCCGGATGGACAAGGAGGAAGCGGAGGACGTTCGCGAGCTGCTGGCCTACCCGGAAGACAGCGCGGGTGGCATTATGACTACCGAGTATATCGCCATACCTTCTGACCTTACCGCCCAGCAAACTATAGAAAGGCTCCGCGAGCTATCTCCTGATGCGGAGACTATATACTATCTCTATGTAACCGACGCTGAAGAGACGCTGCTGGGTGTTACCTCGCTTCGCGACCTTATCGTGGCGAAAGCCGACGAGCGTGTGCTCGACTTTATGACTTCGCCCGTAATTAAAGTGCTCGAAACCGACCCTCGTGAGCAAGTAGCTGCGGTGCTTGCCAAGTACAAGCTGCTGGCTGTGCCGGTGGTGGATATAGCTAACCACATTCGTGGGATTGTGATGGTGGGAGATGCTATTCAGTGGTGATAGAGGCTGCGAGGCTGCCCTACTACAGTCCTTGCTGGGCAACTAGCGGCACTGTATCTGCTATAAATGTTCGGAGCTGTATGTAAGCCACAGGCTCACAAGATATTTGTTTAGTTAGTTTCTCCGGCTGCCGGCCCAAAGGCATTGGAGAGAGGGTTCGAGCCTCACCGCTCAACGGCGAGTGTAAAGAGGTGTGTTTACGATGAACGATGTTGAGCCGAGCGCGCGCTTCAACGACCGGGCGCACGCCGGTTATGAACTGGCCGCCGACCTTTCGCGCTTCCTCTATGGGCAAAACCCTGTGGTGCTGGCTGTACCCCCTGACGGACTACCTGCTGCCTCGGCAATCGCCGAGGCAATGAACGCGCCGCTCGACCTGATAGTGTCGCGCAGAATAGTGGCGCCGGGCCACGCTGAGGAAACGGTGGGAGCAGTTACGCCTGACCGCACGCTGGTAGTCAATAAAGCGTTGATGGGCAGGCTTGGCTGGGGCGACGCAGAAGTAGAGCAGCTTTCGATACCTGTATGGGCAGAAGCGCAGCGCGCTATGCAGCATTACCGCCGAGGTCGTCCTTACCCCGATTTGAAAGGACGTACTGCCCTGATCGTAGACGACGGGCTGACTACAGGCTACACTGTGATAGCGGCGGTAATATCAGCGCGCAAGCTGGAGCCTGCCCGGGTGGTTGTAGCTGTGCCTGTGGCTTCGCTTGAGGCGCTAGAGCGCGTGCGTGGGTATGTTGACGAACTCTTCTCGCTGGAGATAAGCGCCAAAGTGCCGTTCGCAGTAGAGCGTTACTACAAGCGTTATACCCCGATGAGCGACCAGGAGGTAATCTGGACGCTACAGCACTTCTGGGAGGAGCGACCGCCGGAGGGGTATACAGAGACTTTCTAGAGCTCTCTCGGCTGTTGCGACCGGAATAGTTGAAAGCAACAAGCCCCATATAGCGGGGCCTGGTGGTAGGGTAGCGCATAGGGGATTCGAACCCCTGGTCTCCTCCTTGAAAGGGAGGTGTCCTAGGCCTCTAGACGAATGCGCCAAAAGGTGGTTACGATCTTCAAGCCTAAACTATATTCGCCTGCCTCTGGAATCTGCATTATTGAGACTAACTATGTTATACCACAGTCCCACAAGTTATCACAAGCCCCGATCACGAGGCAACTGTTCAGGATTGTGGTAGAAAACGCTATTGCCACAGGGTCCCCACGCTAGGCATATTTCTCAGGTGATGCGCCATCACACGACCCGCTTGGCTGGGGCGGTGTACAGAACCTCGTGCCTATCTCCACCGACGGCATGTGGGCAGCGTATGCGGGCGCAAAGAGCGATTTGAGCGTTATAACGCCAGATGGTACGCCTGACCGCAGGCAGGAGGTGCTGACAGTCAGGGTAAAGTAGGCGGGAATTAGATGGGCGTTAAATAGCAACTGAGGCCAGCCATTTGGCTGAACCTCAGGCTGGGAGTGGGCGAGCGTGGTCTCGAACCACGGACCTCAGTCTTATCAGGACTGCGCTCTAACCAACTGAGCTACACGCCCAAGCGTTATTATTATAACAGAGTAAATGGCGCTTTGCAACTGACTGACATTCTGTAAGAGTTCAGAGTTGGGGCGGAGCGATCTTCAAGGAGTAGCTGTGAAGGCGCACCCTCACCCCATGCCCCTCTCCCTTCATGGGAGAGGGGGCTTTACTCATGGGGAGTGCACAGGAGATACAGCTCTTCTCTTACAAGGGGAGAGGGGGCGTTCTTCCTGCTGAGTATCAAGGGCATATCCCTTACACCCCTAGTCTGAACGTTTGCGATCGGGCCGCTCAGAAGTGGCAAAAAGGGAAGAGAATCAACAAAAATGCTATAGTCTGTGAATGGAGATGTTTACTTCACAGCCCGCGTCAGGGGAGGCCCTGGATAGAGCAGAGCCGAGTAGTGAGCTGGCGAGCCAGGCAGACCTTTTGCGCTGGCGAGGTTGGTACTGGGCTGTGGTTCCGCTGCTGGCGGCAGTTGCCTACCTCCTTGTGCTGCGTGTGGGGTTCTTGTCTGACGACTTCGTGCTCCTCTCCCAGGGAAAGGAAAGCGGGGTGGACGTGCGTGTCTTCGTGCCGCAGCCGCACTGGTATCTCTATCGCCCACTTGGTATGTTGCTTGTTTGGCAGGTTGGCGGGCAACTATGGGGCTTCAATCCGCTGCCATTTCATCTGCAAGGTCTGCTATTGCACGCCGGTGTATCGCTGCTACTAGGCTTGTGGCTGGCCGAGGCTTCAGGGCGGCGAGCTCTGGGGTGGCTTGGGGGGGCGTTGTTCGCTGTTTTCCCGTTACATCTTGAGGCGGTGGCGTGGGTGGCCGCTCAGTGGGATACGCTGGCGGTCTTCTTTGGACTACTGAGCTTGTGGCTTTTCACTCTGTGGTGGCGGCGCTCGGCGCGCCGCTACTTGTATATCTATCTTTTATCGGTATTATCATACGGCCTGGCGATCTTCACTAAAGAGAGTATGCTCACTTTTCTGCCGGTGTTCGGGGTGTCAGCCTGGCTCACGACGCCTCACCTGTTATGGAAGAGGTGGGTGCGGTTAGGCATCGCGCTTGCCCCCTTTGCCCTGATTCTCGCCCTGAACGCCGGCTTGCGGCTATTTTATTGGGGGCACCTGGGCGGCTATGGCCGCAGCCGGATTGATTATTCCGCCCTCTTGCCTGTGGTCTGGGACCAGTTTATCGGCTTTGCAAAGCTGCTTCTCTCTCCGATCAACAGCACTGTCTTTGGGCGGGTTCCTGAGCAGATTGTGGGAGTGACAATCACGATAGCGCTACTGATCGGGTTGATGCGTTACGGCTGGGGCGAGCGCAGAGTGTTGCTCGCTGCTGCGATATGGCTCGTAGTGGCGCTTACGCCGGTATTCCTGGTAGCACCAACCCCTGTCCTTGCATTACCGGTTTCGGTCGCGCCGGGCGATCTGCAAAACAACCGCTTTCTCTACTTAGCTGCGGGAGGATATTGCGCGGGTGTGGCTGCCCTCCTGTATGCCGCCATTTCTTCTACCCACAGATGGCGACAACAGGGAGCGGTGTTGGTAGGGCTGCTGCTGCTGCTCGCAGTAGCCACTTCCTGGGTGCAGCTAGGGCCCTGGGTTACCGCGGGCAAGCTGGTTGACGGTATTGAGCAGGACCTGACACGTTTGGTGCCAGGGCAGCCTGAGGTAAAGGAACCGATCTGGTACGTAGAGAGTCTTCCTGATAATTACAAAGGGGCCTACTTGTTCCGCCTCGGGCTGGGCAATATGCGCTATCTTACAGGTGAAGGCGAACCGGGCATAAAGGATGTGAGCAATGTGGCTGATGCTCCACTGGCGAGCAGCACACAGGAGGCCTTCGCCTTTCGCTTCGGCTTCGACCAGCAGGTTCCACGCGCCTGGGTTGCTTCTGGCGCGGGTATTACTAACGGGGCTGGAGCTGCGGGAGCGGCCTCGCCAGAAGCAAACTCAAAGAGCACCGAGATGTGGGATTTTACGTCTTGCGCCGCGGGAGCTACTGGCGGATGGCAAGTCGCTGGCGCACGGGTTTCATGCGAGCCGGGCAGGGGGCTGACGGTGCGCCCCGATGGGGGCGATCCCCAGATGCTAAGCCCGAGTATAAAGGTCAAGGAGGGCCCGAATAGCGCGCAGTATTTGCGACTACGGGTGGCTGCGCGCTACCCCTCAGGGAGCGGGGAGAGCAAGTATACTAATCAATGGTACTGGAGAGGGCCGGAAGGGGCATTTAGCGAGGCGAATAGTAAAGCCATACCTGTGCGCCAAGATGGCAACTGGCACGTCTACTGGACCTTCTTACCGACCGACGCCACAGGAGGCGTGCCCTCAAATCTGCGCTTTGATCCTGTAAACTCTGATACGATGGTGAACATGCGCTGGATTGAGCTGGACGTTGTACCTTGAGGGCCATGAGGCGCTTTATCGGGGGGCAAAGGGAGAGAGGCATGGGGTGAGGGTACACACTTACCCTCCCACCCGTAACTATTCAGAGTTGGGGGCCTGGCTACTCCCCTTATACTCAGCAGGAGTAAAGCCCCCTCTCCCCTTGTGGGAGAAGGGGCATGGGGTGAGGGCGGGTGAGGGCAGATGGAGCAACGCCGCACAGATACCCCAGGAAGATTGCTCCACCCTAAATCTGAACATTTACCTTTCTTCTGTAAGAGTTCAGACTAAGGGTGGAGGGGCTAGCTTAGCCCCCTCTCCCTTCATGGGAGATATACTCCCCAGATAAAGCCCCCTCTCCCTTCATGGGAGAGGGGGTTGGGGTGAGGGTGGGTGAGGGTACGCCTCCACAGCTACTCCTTCAAGATTGCTCCACCCCTACTCTGAACACTTATCGTACAAGATTGCTCCACCCTATTCTGAACATTTACCTTTCTTCTCTTTCCTTGTCCGCGGTATCCGGTTATGCTACAATGGCCTGATAAAGCCGGTATTTTGCTGAATTAGATTCAACCGTTGTGAGAGGCGGCGGTAACTCTCTTTTATTGCCTTTTCTCATCATAATGTATTCGGAGCGTTTTAGTCACGGAGCAATCGTATAATGCCCAAACCAGTACTTGCTATTGTCGGACGGCCAAACGTCGGCAAGTCCTCTTTTTTCAACAGGCTAATCGGTGAGCAAGTTGCTATTGTGGAGGATCAGCCGGGGACCACGCGCGACCGTATTTACGGCGATACCGAGTGGAACGGCGTGGAGTTTACGGTGATAGACACCGGCGGTATGGTGCTAGGCGGCATGGCTGAGCCGGGCACCGGGCCACAAGGCGAGGTTACTGAAGAAGATGTGATGCAGCGCACCCGCGAGCAGGCTGAAACGGCGATTGAGGAAGCGGACGTAATATTGCTGATGGTGGACGCCAAGACGGGCCTCACCGCTGCCGATAGCGAGATAGCCGACATATTACGACAATCGGAGAAGCCGGTAATCCTCGCCGCCAACAAAGCGGACTCGGAGGAGCGCCGCCTGAACGCGGTTGAGTTCTACGCTCTAGGGCTGGGTGATCCCATACCGATCTCTTCCAAGCACTCGATTAACACCGGCGATCTGCTTGACCAGGTAGTAGACGCTTTTCCCTCTGCGCCGCAGACCCCTGACGACGAGGAAGAAAAGATAAGAATAGCCATTGTTGGGCGACCTAACGTCGGTAAATCGCGCTTGCTCAACGCGATTCTGGGTGAAGAGCGGGTGATAGTCTCCGCTGTACCGGGTACGACCCGCGACGCGGTGGACACCCCTTTCGAGTATATAGAAGAGGGCGACGAGGCGCAGGCGCACGACATTGTCCTTATAGACACCGCCGGGATACGCCGCCGCGGGCGCATAGACCCAGGTATAGAGCGGTACTCGGTAATTCGCACCCTCAAAGCGATACAGCGTGCGGATATAGTGCTCCTGGTGATTGACGCTACAGAGGGGATCACCGCGCAGGATACTCACATCGCGGGCTACGTGCTTGAAGAGGCTAAGGGCATTGTGCTGGTGATCAATAAGTGGGACCTGGTAGAGAAAGACTCGAATACGATATACGAGTATACTGCCCACCTGCGCCAGGAGCTGAACTTCATGCCATATGTGACTTTTGTTTTCATATCCGCGAAGTTCGGGCAGCGGGTCAGCAAGGTGCTGCCGACGGCGCTCAAGGTGGCTAAAGAGCGGACCAAAAGGATATCTACAGGGCAGCTAAATAAGCTGGTAAAAGAGGCTGTGGAGGCTCACCCGCCTGCCTCAAAGCCAGGCAAGTGGGTCAAGTTCTACTATGCAACTCAGGCCGATGTGAAGCCGCCCACCTTCGTCTTTTTCACCAACGACGCGGACTCGGTGCACTTCTCATACAAGCGCTATCTGGAGAACCAGATACGCGGCGCATTTGGCTTCGAGGGGACACCGATACGGCTGGTCTTCCGCACAAGACAACATACCGAGTAGAGGTTGCAAGATATGCCGCTACTGCGGTGGAGAGTGCGGTGTAGTTTGAGATTATGGCTGTGATTAGCCTTTTTGCCGATGGGCTCACGCCATTTTACGAGAATGATGCCGACTGACTGAAAGGAGAGCACGTTGGATCAGAGTTGCACGCACCTTACGCCGGAACATTCACATCATGTTACACCTGGCGCCGAGGGGTGCGAGGAATGCCTGAAAATGGGAGACGGGTGGGTGCATCTACGCATCTGCAAGGAGTGCGGGCACGTGGGATGCTGCGACGCGTCAAAGAACAAGCACGCTACGAAGCACTTCCACGCCACGGGCCATCCAATCATGAGGTCGTGGCAGCCTGGGGAAGAGTGGGGCTGGTGTTATATAGACGAAGTGCAGTTCGCCTCTTTGCCCCTCTAAGGCCTCCGCTCTTGCAGGAAAGGGCTTTTCTTCTATGAAGTGCCCCTCCCACTTGTGGGGTTTTATGGATACGCTTAGGTGGAATGCTCAATCACCCCTTACACCGTGGTAAACAAACGCCCATCCCCTTGACCTCCTTCCCACTGGAAGGGGGAATAGATGAGATAAAGAAGAAGGCCCCTCCCCTTTGGGGAGAGGTTGGGGTGGGGCGTTGCGATAGTAGAATGCCAAGTGGTACAGTATTGTGCAGGGGAAACCTGCCCTCGAAAAGGGAACGTTGAGATCAGAGAGGCTATGTAAAGTACTCGAACATGCGACGTATAGCGGTTACGTCCTCTGTTAGGCCGAGGGCAAGCATCAGCTTGACGCGCGCCTTTTGGCCTGTGAGGTCCTCACCAAAGATTACGCCCATGTTGTGTAGCTGCTTGCCACCGCCGAGGTATGCGTAGGTGTCGAGGGCGCGCCCTTCGGGGCAGCGCGACACGAGCACCACAGGTTTTTTGGCATGGAGCCACGCCTCTATACCGGGGAGCATCATAGGTGGAACGTTGCCCTGGCCCATTGCCTCGATAACCAGGCCCATCATCCCTTGCTCCAGGCTCCAAACCAACAAAGAACTGTCCATGCCCGCATAGACCCGCACCAGCTCAACGCGCGGCTCTATGTGGTCAGGCGCGAAAGTCTGCCGCACAAGCGAGCGCCGGAAGATCGTCACAAGGTCATCATCTACATTGCCGAGTGGACCGAGAGTAGGCGACCTGAAAGCGTCGAGGTTGGAAGTGTGCATCTTGATAGTGTCTCGCGCCGCCAGTATCCGCCCGTTGAAAACGACAAGCGCGCCTGCTTCCCATGCATCAGGGCAGGCCGCGACGCGCACAGAGGCGAGCACATTGCGCGGGCCATCGGCCCCTAGCTCGGAGTTGTTGCGCATCGCGGCAGTAAATACCGCAGGTTTGGGCGAGCTGAGCAGCATGTCAGCCATGTATGCAGTCTCTTCCAGAGCATCGGTGCCGTGCGTCACTACAACCCCATCAATCTCAGGGCGCGCAAGGGTGCTGTTGAGCAGCCCGCAAAGCTCGAAGATCATCTGCGGTGTGAGGTGGCATGAGGGCTGATTGGAGAACTCAATCAAGCCAAGGCGGGCGACGCTGTCAAGGCCGGGCACCATATGGAGTAGCTCATCGCCGCTAATGGCGGGCACCGCTCCGCCCAGCCTGGCATCGTATTGCATAGAAATGGTACCGCCTGTGGTGATAACAGCAATATTAGGGAGCAAAGGAGGTCTCCTGTAGTGGTAAGGATAGGAAGATTATAGCACGGCCCGCGGCTTGCAATTTCTCTATCGGCGCGACATTCTGCTGGAGATATTGAACCTCTTCGATATTAATACTGTTTAACAGAGTAAGGCAGGTAAAACCCCGTGCATGATAGGAACATGCCCCAAGGAGCGCACACATGTTGACAGGCTTAATGCTTTCTGCTACACTCTACATATTATTTTTGGCCTGCCTGGCCGCGAGTGGGTCTCTGTGTGGCATATCCGCCGGAAGGGTTGGAAGCCCTCGGATCTGTAAGTCGCGGAGCAGCGCAAATCTATAGCCATGTACTTTATGCGGTGTGTTATTTGGATGTGCAGCAGGCCGGCAAGGTAGGAAAAAGCAAGTATCAGGCGCGCCACAATCGGGTGACTTATGCCAAAAGATGTAAGTACGAGGAATTGAAGGCTGGAGACAAGAGATCAGTAGCGCGAGCCTATAGCTACTGGCCCTTAGTCGCTAACCTTTTAATCTAATCTTTAGCCCCGAAAGGAGCAGTACCCTGGATACAGCAACAAAGAATCAAGCAGATCGCCAGCAAGAGCAGGCGACTGCGCGCGGGTCCCGTCGCAAGAGTTCGAGCGGCGCAAGCGATCGCGCCCTTGAACAAGACTACCCGGAGTTTATGCAGAACCCTAACGAGCTTTTGCGCGTTGAGGACCTGAAGACATACTTCTACACTGAAGACGGAACAGTCAAAGCTGTAGATGGTGTAAGCCTCAGGTTGAACAGGGGAGAAACGCTTGGCATTGTAGGGGAGTCGGGTTGCGGCAAGAGTGTGACCTCGATGAGCATCATGCGGCTCATCGCCAGCCCAGGGCAGATCATTGATGGGGAAATTCGCTTCAGGGGGCTGAACGTCGCTGACCTGAGCGAAGAAGAGATGCGGCATATCAGGGGCAACCGCATGTCCATGATATTCCAGCAGCCAACCTCCTGCCTCAACCCTGTCTTCCGAGTGGGCGATCAGATATCGGAGTCGCTGATGATACATCGCGGCTACACCAAGCAGCAGTCGCGCCAGCGCGCCATCGAACTCCTCACAATGGTAGGGATCCCGTCGGCCAAGACCCGCGTCGACTCCTACCCGCATGAGATGTCGGGCGGTATGTGCCAGCGGGTGATGATTGCTATGGCCCTCGCCTGTGAGCCTGAATTGCTGATCGCCGACGAGCCGACCACCGCGCTCGACGTGACGATCCAGGCGCAGATACTTGAGCTAATGAAAGACCTCAAGAATCGCTTTGACGCGGGGATCATCCTGATTACACACGATCTTGGTGTAATAGCAGAA
The DNA here is from genome assembly GCA_015478675.1 of Chloroflexota bacterium. Next base: position 36,299 of record JADMIH010000013.1, read on the forward strand.
ATGGCGGACAACGTGGTTGTAATGTATGCGGGTAAGGTGGTCGAAGAGGCGCCTGTGAACGATTTGTTCGACAGCCCCAAGCACCCGTACACGCAAGGCCTGCTCGCTTCAATACCTGTGCTTGGCGAAGTCAGGGATAAGCTGGCCGTCATCCCAGGCTCTGTGCCGTCGCTGCGTAACCTGCCGCCTGGGTGCCGCTTTGCCGGGCGCTGTCCGTATGTGATGGAAATTTGCCGTACTACAGAGCCTGCGCTCCTGAGGCTATCGGAAAATCGTACAGCGCGCTGCTGGCTTTATAGTGATGAAGCCATGGGGCAAGAAGGGCAGGCAGTTGCAAAAGAGACCACCGGTGTGGGCGGCCCTGAAGGGGCAACCGCCTAGCAACGCCGCATTTAGCGTTTGGGGTAGAAGGAAAGTTCTGAGAGACGGAATCTAAGATCACTAGATTTAGGAGCAACTGCCAATGAGCGACCAAGAAAGCAGCCAATCACTGCATTCACCCGCTGACCTGGGATCGCCGACGCCCACAGAGCCGGGGGCCGGTGGGTCTACGCTTGTCTCCGCCAACGGCAGAATTAAGGAAAAGCCCAGGGGCGACATGCTGTTGGAAGTGGACCGGCTGGTCAAGTATTTTCCGGTCAAGGGCGGCCTTTTGCAGCGCACAGTAGCCTGGGTGAAAGCGGTTGACGATGTTAGCTTCTCCATCCGGCGGGGTGAAACGCTGGGGCTGGTGGGCGAGTCGGGCTGCGGAAAGACGACCGTTGGGCGCACGCTGCTACGCCTTGTGCCCGCTACTAGTGGGCAGGTGCGCTTCGAGGGGAAGAACATATATGATCTGAAGGCCGATGCTATGAAGCGGGTGCGGCGCGACATCCAGATTATCTTCCAGGACCCCTTCTCATCGCTCGACCCTCGCGTTCCTATCGGCGAAAGCATCGCAGAAGGGCTGGTGGTGCATGGCGTTCCAAAGGCCGAGCGGCAGCAGAGGGTTTACGACGTGCTGGCCCGCGTGGGCCTTCTACCTGAGCACGCCAAGCGATACCCGCATGAGTTCTCCGGCGGGCAGAGGCAGCGTATCGGCATCGCCCGCGCTCTCGCATTGCGTCCCAAGTTCATTGTCTGCGATGAGCCTGTATCGGCTCTTGACGTTTCGATCCAGTCGCAGGTGTTGAATATCCTCAAGGACCTGCAAGATGAGTTTGGCCTGACCTATCTCTTTATCGCCCACAACCTGAGCGTCGTGGAGCACATATCGAGCAGGGTGGGTGTGATGTACCTTGGCAAGATGGCGGAGCTATCTGACCGCGATGAGCTATTTAAGAACCCTCAACACCCTTATACCCACGCGCTTCTCTCCGCCATACCGATACCGGACCCGAAGGTCAGGCGCGAGCGCATAATCCTGAAAGGCGATATTCCTTCTCCTATCAACCCGCCAACGGGGTGCCGCTTCCACACGCGGTGCTGGCTGGCACAGGACATTTGCAAGCAGCAAGTGCCCGTGTGGCGCAACGTGTCTCCGCCCGGCCAGACTGAACACTACGTAGCCTGCCACTTCGCACCCTTTACCAAGATGCCCCTCCCAGGCGAGAGCAGCGACATCCTGGACAAAGACGAGACCACGATGGTGCATCATTGATTATGTAGGGATTCGGGATTAGAGAGTGGGGCTAGGGCGTGGGGGTTAGCAGAGTTTGTTTGCTAACCCCCACTCCGTACAAATCGAGGACGCGAGCCGCCACACGGTGCATCTCGTGCTCCTGCTGCACGTAGCTGATGCCCCGGCTCCCTAGCGCGGCCCAGCTGTCGGGGTGAGTGACGAGAGATTCTAATCTGTCGTATATCTCTTCCGGGCCCGCACTTACGATGGGCAGATTTTGGGGGTAGTAGCAGCGCAAGTCGTCGCGGATGCGGCAGACAACAGGCACGCCTTTAGCCATCATCTCGATTGACACCGTGCCATATGCTCCAATCATAAGCTGGTCAACAGCTATGTCGGCCTCTCCGCAGAACTCCGCGACTTTATCGTGGGGCACACCTTCAAGCATCATCAATTCTACAGGGTATCCTCCATCCTTGAGCCGCTCGACAGCTTGCAGCAAGAAGCGAGTGCCTTTTATCTCCCTGTCGGATGGCGCGTGCAGGATGCGGACAGGGTCGTTTGGGGAGATAGGAGTGGTGCGCGGCGGTCGGGGCGACCACTTCTGCAAGTCAATAGGACCAGGCATCAGATGCGCCCCCGGCACAAACTCCAGCAGATCAGGAGTTGAGACGAGCGTCACGTCGGCAAGGGCCGGGTTGGGGTGGTGCTTACCGAGGCAGACGAGCGACGTGCACTCGCTACAGCCGCTCACCCTGTACTTGCTCAATGTGGCGGCGCGATTACGCACCTCACAGCCGCAGAAGTGGAAGACGATTGTCTTGCCCAGCGCCCGCAGCAACGTCAAGTCGGGATAAGGGAATGGGAAAAGGGTGTTGCCGAAATAAAGGTGGAAGATATCGTACTCCCTGATAGCGTTCAGCGCGAAGCCGCCGACAGCTGCCGCTTTCTTGATAGCGTTGTCGCCTCTGCCCAGATGGAGCGTGCGGTCAGTCTCAAAGGCATACTTATGGCTGACATACTCTATTGACGTGGAGTCGAACCCCAGGTCGCGTTGGGCGCGCGACAGCAGCCCGGCGATCCCCGCTATATTCGTCGGCGCATGCAAAATCCGAGGCTTTCTCTTCTCCCTTTTTCGACTGCTCATAGTTAAAGTGTACCATAGTGACCAGGCATTAGGGATCAGCAATCTGCTGCTAGTCCCTGGCCCCTAACCCCTGGTAGCCTCGGAGGAGCTTTTCGGCCTGGGTGGACCATCTGTAGAGGGGGGCCACGCGGCGGAGGTTGACGCAGATTTGTTCTACGGCTGCGGGGTTGGTTAGCAAGCTGTTTATTGCTGCTGCGTAGCTCTGAGGGCTATCGAGTTTTGCCACAATGCCGAGGTTGTGGCTTGTGATAACCTGGCGAAGGAAGGGAAGGTCGCTCGCCACAATGGGCAGGGCGGACTGTATGAAGTCGAAGAGCTTATTGGGCGAGGTATAGTAGTTGTTCAAGTCTACCGCCTGGTATGGGATGGCTCCTACGTCAGCCGAAGCGCAATAAGCGAGCAGTGCGCTCTGAGGAACAGCAGGCAAGAAATAGACAAGGTCGCCTGGACCTTCGGCGGCCATACGCTCCAGCGCAGCCTGATACTCTCCATAGCCCATGAAGACCACAGCAGCATTGCCTTTGAGGAGCGGCGCTGCCTTCACCAGGTTCTCCAGGCCGCGGCCCTCGGACATCCACCCCTGGTAGAGCACTACTTTGCGCTCTAGAGGAAGAACAAGCCGCTCACGTATCAAGTTGTAGTTAGCGGAAGGGTCGAAGCCCGGCGGCGGGTCGGGGCAATTGAGGATCACAAGGGGAGGCGGCACAGAGTAGCGGCGTGACATCTCCTCGGCGATAAGCTCATTGACAGTAATGGCAAGGTCGGCCTGCGGCAGCAGTCTTTTCTCAAGGCGCAGCCAAGCTTTACGCTTCAGGCGCACCCAGCGATTAGCCATATCAGGAAAGAGTTCGTGCGCATCGTAGACAAGCTTCGCGCCGTTAGCTCTCGCTGCCCTGTATGCTACTTCCAGGTTGTTCAGGTCGTGCGCATGATATATATCAGCGTTGTAGGAGATGGCTCGCGGCAGGGCACGCATGGTGAAGGTATGTTGGCCCGTGAAAACGCTCCAGAGCGCGGCGGCCTGGCTGCCTCGCGTGATACCAACCAGAGTGTAAAGCCACCTGAACCTGCGGTCGCGGCCGCTGACGGCCACCCACTCGGCGGGCAGCCCTTCCACTTCACCGGCACTCTCCTGTTGCCCGGATGCACGGGTGAGTATGCGCACGTCGTAGCCTGCGGCCTGTAGAGTATGCGCTTCTTGAAGGATGCGGCGTGTAACCTCCACGTCCTGTGTGATCATCAGCACCCTGGACCGCGAAGCTTTGCGCCCGGAGGCTCTATCAGCGTGCAAGTAGCCTCTCGCAGTCGTGAATTTGATAGTGCAAAAGGAGAGCAGCCCACCATTGAGCCTCTGAATCAGGAGGGCTGAGGTGAGCATACTGGGCGTCGAAGATGCCGCGCACCTGAGAATTATAGGGGAATGGAGATTAGAGAGTCAACGTGGGTTGGGGAACTGTGTGCCATTCAAGGCAGGTAGCAATCGGCGCAGTGTCAATGGACGGATAGTGCTAAATTAGCGGCAGATTCTGGATGGATTGGTTGGGTTGACAACTTGGCCTGCAAAGATATAGCTATGTAGGTGCCTTGAATGCCATGTAGTGCTCTAGTATACTCGTCTTTGAGCAGATGACTACAGCGTTTGACAATCCGCGGGTAAGTGTCATTATCCCCGTGTATAATCAGGGGGCGTGGCTTGCATATGCGATTGAAAGCGCCCTTACACAGACTTATCTCAACAAAGAAGTAATAGTAGTGAATGATGGCTCAACTGAAGTTAGCACCCGCCAGGCCGCGCAGCCATATTTTGGGCGTATAGTATACATAGAACAGGAGAATGGCGGCCTGGCGGCGGCACGGAATAGAGCAATCGAGGCTGCTGGGGGCGAGCTTATAGCACCTCTCGACGCTGACGATGTATGGCTACCACAAAAGCTTGAGATAGAAGTTGGCGCTCTCAAGTGCCACCCTCATGTGGCTATGGTGCATTCAAGTTACTATTTGATAGACGGAAAAGGAGAGCGTACAGGTCTGGAAGTTCTACCTGAAGGCGAATACAGACCACTGCCGAACATCCTTTTCGAAGTGCCTATCTGTGTCACCACTTCTTTATTTCCAAGATATATACTGGATGAGATTGGCATGGAAGATCCAGCAGTTAGTGGCACTGATGACTGGGATCTTTGGTTGCGCATGGCTGCACGTGGCTATAACTTCTACTGTGTGAGTGAGCCGCTGGCTGAGTATAGAAGACATGGATCTAATATGTCGCTCAATCTCAGGTTGGATATACGACCCGCGTTGAAGGTGCTGGACAAGTTTTACTCGCAGGAAGGCTTACCTACAGAAGCTCTCAAAGCCAGAGACCAAGCGTACTTCACCCGTCATGCCGCAGGCGCTGCGGCTTATTTCAGTGTTGGAGAGCTGGAAGCATCCAGGGAGCATATCCAGAGCGCCTCTGGATACGCGCCGCAGAGCATCGCCAGCGGGCGCTTCCTCCAATCTTTCATCCATGCCGGCGGTAAGCAGCCCACGCTTAAGTCGGCACAGGGAGCTGTTCGATTTGTTCTGGAGGCGCTGGCGTCGGCGCAATTGCCGCCGTCAATCTATCGTAAGGCGGCGGCGAGGGCAGATATTGTGCTAGCACTACATGCAGGAAGCAAGCGGCCAATGTATACCGTGCGAGCAATCGCAAGTGCCCTCGCACGCGACCCTAAGCTGATTGCTGATCGCAATGTCTGGGCAGCGGGCGGGCGCTTGCTGAGGCGTAGGTTGGGTATATTTAAACAACAGCTAGACAAGCTCGCAAAGTTATCTTGAAGTGAGTATAGGAAAGAATACTACTGTCGGCCTTTTTACGGACTTTGCGGTCCTGGGTCTCGGCGTGCTTGTCAGCATTGTGTTAACCCGTAGTCTGGGGCCGGAGCAACGGGGAGTATATGCGCTTCTAGTAGCAACAAACGGCCTGGGAGCGAACCTGGCGGGCCTGAGTGTGGCGAACTCGTGCAGCACCATGCTGGCACGCGGCAATTACCGTCTTGGGCAAGTAAACACTGTAGCCATGCTCCTGGCTCTTCTCCTGGGGGCAGCTGGTTTAGCTATCACCACCTTGATATTCCCACTCCTGAGCAACAATATATTTATGGGTGTACCTTACACCTATCTGTTTATCGCTTTGCTTCTTCTCCCGACTACCATATACCAGATTTACTGGAACTCCATGATGATGGGGCTAAGCCGGCTCCTCTCGCTGAATAAGCTAAACCTGACTGTGAATGTTGTCTCCAGTGTGCTTATGATAGTAGTGGTGGGTGTGCTACACAAGGGAATACCAGGCTTCCTGGCCGTGTGGTCGCTTAGCGGTCTCTGGGGCGCAATCAGCACAGCAGTGGTAGCTGCACGGATCGAGCGCCCTGTCTGGCCGCCCAGCCGTAAGATAATGTCCGATATGCTTCAATTTGGTCTGCGTGGCCATGGTGCGAACATCGCACACCAAATCTTCCTGCGTCTCGACTTGTATCTCGTAAACCCGCTGGTAGGTAATGCAGGGGTCGGCTTTTATTCTCTGTCTACTTCTCTGGCCGAGAAGTTGTGGGTGCCTCTCAACGCGATCTACGCTTCTTCCGTAGGTAAAATTGCCCAGCTCCCACGCGAGGAGTCGGCGTTGCTAACCGCCAAAGTCGCGCGCACTGCGCTACTGATGATGTTCACCTTTGCACTTCCCCTGGCCGTGGCGAGTCCCTGGCTCATTCCTCTTATCTATTCGGGCAGGTTTACAGCCTCCGTGTTGCCTCTCATTATTCTGTTGGGAGGCACACTGGGCTTCGCTGTAATGCTCGTGCTCAACAACTATATAGTCGGGCAGATGCAGCGGCCCGGCTTGCTATCCATTATCTCCTGGTTGGAGCTGATAGTGAGCGTAATGCTCTACGTCACGTTGATTCCCTGGCAAGGAATAGTTGGGGCGGCAGTAGCCTCAACACTGACTTATCTGCTTGCAATGGCAGGCACCCTCTATCTGTTTGTGCGCGATAGCGGGCTGCCAGCAATGTCGGTGTTGATACCACGACGCGGCGATTTCGGCGATTACGCCAGGATAATCAGGGCTGGAATGAGTAGAGTACCAGGTCTGAGGCGCTATGCGCACTCTTCAGCGGACAGCTAATGCGCATCCTCATAATTCCTTCGTGGTATCCTACGCCGCGCAGACCTATCAATGGCGTCTTCGTGCGTGAGCAGGCGGATGCCCTATCACATACACATGAGGTGCGTGTACTGTATCTGGACGTGCTGCCTCGTGGGTGGCACCGGCGCTCGAGTAGCCGGGTAAGCACTGAGCGCGGCTACGTAGAAGACACCATTGAAGTGCCCAACTACCCTCTCATCTGGCAGTTTATATACCTGGCATATTTGGGGCGTGCATACTGGAAATTGCGTGCTCAGTTCAAGCCTGATGTTGTCCATTGCCATGTGGCGGTACCGTCGGGCTGGGGTGTCGCTCTCTTACGGCGACTCTTCAGAGCGCCTATTGTGTTGACCGAACACACAGGACAGTTCGAGGTCTGGCGCGCCCGGTGTGGGCTTCGATGGATGGCGCACGTGGCGATGTCTGCGGCCGATGTGGTGATTGCTGTAGGCGAAAGACAAAAGCAGGACTTGATAGAAAACTCTCCTGCTATCAAGAGGCTGGAAATCGTCTCCAATGTGGTAAATACCAACCTCTTCCAGCCCAGCCCACTTCCACCCGCGAGCGAAGGATACCACATCCTTTTCGTAGGCATACTTGACTCCCCCTGGGTAAAGGGCGTCTCGGTGCTGCTCAAGGCCACAGCCTTGTTGAAGCAAAGCAACTTACCTGTGCATTTAGATCTTGTGGGCGGTGGCAACCTACTCGCTGAGTATAAAGCTCAGGCAAAGCACCTTGGCGTTGATGACGTTGTGAGCTTTCACGGCGCTCAACCACACGAAGCGGTAGCGCAATTTTTCAGAAAAAGCCATCTTTACGTCATGTCCAGCCTCACTGAGTCGCAGAGCCTGGTGGTGATTGAGGCGCTTGCCAGTGGGCGGCCTGTGGTGAGTACGAGGTGCGGGGGACCGGAGTATATGATAAACAGCACGAATGGCTTGATAGTCGAGCCTGGGCAGGCAGAGCCGTTGGCTGCCGCTATAACCGAGCTATTGACTCACCTCGACAGGTACGACCCGCAAAGTATAGCTGCCGATGCAGCCCGCTTATATAGCCAAGTCACTATCACAGAAGCCCTCACCGCTATTTATCAGAGGCTGGGCCGGGAACTATGAATTATGAACTCACCTTACGCAGCCGGATGGCTGGATAGTAGACTAAAGGCATGACGAACAAAGAACTGCTTGATCTGTACACCGACCACCTGATAAGCTCCTTTGGACAGACCACAGGTACGGGTCTGAGCACACTGCTGGGTGGAAGCATCAGCCACGACCGTATCCAACGCTTCTTGTCCAAGCAAGAGTTTACCTCTGCTGACCTGTGGCATTTCGTCAAGCCTCACGTGCGAGCTATCGAAGCCCAAGATGAGTGCATCATTGTGGACAACTCCATTGCAGAGAAGCCATACACTGATGAGAACGACATCATCGCCTGGCATTATGACCACTCTAAAGGACGCACGGTCAAGGGGATAAACTTCCTCTCGGCCCTGTACCACGCGCCACAGTTGGACGTGTCTCTGCCGGTGGGTTTCCGAGGGGTATGAAAGACTGAGCAGTATGTGGACAAAAAGGATGGCAAGACCAGGCGGCGCGACCCTGTCAGCAAGAATGAGCACTATCAAGCCTTGCTGAGGCAAGCTTGTAAGAACCAAATCGTCTTCCGGTTTGTGCTCAACGATGTGTGATATGCCTCGGCAGAGAAGATGCGCTTCGTCAAGGGAGAGTTGGAGCGGGAGTTCATCATGCCCCTCAAGACCAACCGCCGAGTAGCCTTGACTGAGCAAGAGAAGCGGCAAGGCAAGTACGTGCGTGGTGGACGAGTTGACGCTGGAAGTGGGTGAGGTGCGGATAGTCTACCTTGAAGGAGTGGACTTCCCATTGGCACTCTCGAAGCAACTCTTCGTAAACGGAGATGGGAGCCAAGTCGTCCAATATCTGGTGTGCTCTGATGTCCAACTCACACAGGAGCAGATTCAGCCAGGGATGCAGGCCTTTGCGCATCGGGCACTGGACGAATATGCCTCTCCA
>JADMIH010000251.1 GCA_015478675.1 Chloroflexota bacterium
GCTTGTTGGAACAGTAATCTGGGGAAGCAGTAAATCGTTCCATCGAATTGGATAGCTCTGTTTTGACCGGGTGTCACCCAGAATACCACCAGCTTTCGATCCAGCGACGTCCGACACGCGATGTGCAAAAGGCAGGTAGACTGATCCAGGAATGGTATGCTGCACGTAGCTACCCCATATTCCGGAGTAGCTTTCAGGAAGGATGTTGGGCGAGCTAAAGTGCAACACAGAGGAATAGTATGGCTCAGGTAGAGATAGACAACATAGTCGAGTACCAGACCTTTCGTAAGAATCCCGGTCCGTTACTTACCAAGGTGAGCGGCGGCCAGCCTCTGCTTGTACTCAAAGGCCGCTTGCGGTTGATCATCGTTGACGCAGCAGCGTACAACGACCTTGTGACTCAGGCTTCAGGTGGTGCCAATCTACCTGAGAGTGCCGGCACCACGACGGCGACGCCACTAATAGATGGCGCGTTTGGGCTTAGCATTGAGGTAGAACGCACAGCATGAAAAAAGACCCAATTATGGTGCCCCGTGTGCCTGAAAATGGAGGGCACAGATCCTACAGACATGGCAAAAGGGTACAGGCATGACTACTGTTTCTATCAGCCAGCACAAAGGGGGCACAGGTAAGACCACGACCGTGCTCAACCTGGGTGCGGCCCTCTCAGACCTCGGATACAAAGTCCTTCTAGTTGACCTCGACCCTCAGGCCGATCTCTCTGCCGGCCTGGGAGTTGTAGTTGACATCGAGGAACACCCTGCCGCCACATCGCTCTACAGCGTACTAGCTTCAGAGAAGGGGACTATTGATAGCCTCATCGTGCCGGCAGGTTATAAGGATCTGAGCCTGGTGCCCGGAACGCTTGACATGGCTGACCTGGAGTTGCAACTGGCGCCCCAGATGGGACGGGAGCGCGTATTGCAGGCGGCACTCGCAGGCGTCGCGGGGCGTTTTGATTTTGTGCTCCTCGACTGTCCCCCGTCGCTCGGCTTGATTACGCTGAACGCCCTTGTGGCTGCTGATGGTGTGTTGATACCGGTGCAGGCCGAACCGCGGAGTATACGAGCCACCCGGCGTATGCTTGCCGCCGTCGGACTTGTGCAGAGGAAGCTGGTTAGACCCGATCTGCGCGTCCTTGGTTTACTTCTGACAATGACCGGCGCGAACAAGATCGCTCGCGAGGCGGAAGATCTTCTGCGAACCACGTACGGCCAAAACGTTCTAAAGGCCACTGTACGCAGGCGCGTGGTAGTCAGTGAGGACACAGTGTACAAGGCACCGGTGCTCTCGTACGCCCCTAGGAGCCAAACGGCGGCCGATTTCAGAGCGCTCGCGAGCGAGATGATTACCAGGATAGAGGAGAAGGAGAGGGCCCATGCCTGAGAAGAGCAAGAGGAGACCGTCAATGGCCGAGGCCCTCGAATCGCATAGCGGCGGCCTCCTTTCAATGTTTGCGCAAGGCGCGCTTGCTGGGGCTCGTGGCGAAGAGACACCAGGTGCACAGGAGGTGCAGGAGGCTCATGAACTCTCCCTGGAACTTATAGACCCTAATGTCCATCAGTCGCGGCAGGTGTTTGACCCTGTTGGGCTCGAGGAGCTTGCCGAGAGTATACGGCAGCATGGTGTGCTCGAACCGATCCTGGTACGGCCAGTTGATAGCCGCTTCCAGATCGTTGCGGGAGAGCGGCGGTATCGAGCATCTGTTATCGCCGAGCAGAACTCTATTCCGGTGCGAGTTATGCAGCTTGACGATACTGAAGCCGCCATAGTCACAGCTCTGGAGAACCTGCAGCGTGAGGACCTTGATATAGAGGACGAGGCACGACAGTTTGCCTACCTCCTACGGGTGACAGGGTTGTCACAGCGCAAGCTGGCCGAGAAGCTGGGTGTGCATTTCAATTACCTGTCTCGCAGAGTACGACTCCTCAAGAGACCTGATCTGCTGCAAGAGTACCGGTCTGGCAGGCAAACCCTGCATCAGGTAATCGCTCTGGTTGATGCCGGGAAAGAGAGGGACGCTGCTGATACGGTCTCCGAAAGGCTGGAAGCTGCTGGTATCTTCCTTAGTAGCCCATCTGAGGGTGGCGATACCAGTCAGTTGCCTGTATCCGCGGGATACAGTCCGGAAGATGTTGAGGTTGGTGACCGTGAGTTCGACCTCATCGAGCGTGAGGACTTTCCAGGCTTTATTGTATCTCGCGGATACAATATGCAGAGTGACAGCACCGGGCCGCACCGCGCAGGCGATGAGAGGCAAGGCAGACCGGGACGAAGAGGTAGCGGTCGATTCAGATGGCGCCCCGTGCAGCAGTTCTATAGCTGGGTAGGGCGCACCCAGGTAACAGATGTGCCTCCGGACGAGCGGGCCACCTTGCAGGTCCAGCTCACCGCGATCAAAGAAGCCCTGGAGAAGCAGATAGCGCAATTGGTCCACCTACAGTCTGAAGGAGCCGGTGGGTCTGAAGAAAGGCCAGAGCCCTCTTCAACAGCCGCTTCAGGTGAGCCTATATAGTACCAGGATTACGCATGATTATTACAGTAACGCCGTGCATAACCGGTCACTTGGCCCCGTGTTTGAACCTAAGCACTGTCAGCTGGCGTACTTTCAAGTGTTGAGGGGCAAGTTTAGAAGCGGACTTTGCTCGTCAGTGCCAGCAAAGTTCTATATATTGCCACTCTCTCCTTGCCCCTAACCAATGCACGTGCAAGTGGGTCTGGCTCTCTAACAGTTGAGCAGGGGAGCAAATAGGTGGGATAAGAGAGCACTCGTTTGGGCCGGCATCTAGTCAACCGCTAGGCGGCGGACCGGTTATCTTCCCCAAGCGGGGAAGATAAAGATATAGAGAAACAGCGCAATTTAGAAGCTCAGGCGGTTGTGGAGAAAGCCTCAACATGCTAGGAAGCAACAAAACATCAGGAGAGATCTTATGACCGATGATTACCGCCCCTCAAAGAATACAAAGAATAGTGCTGCTCAGGACGCTAAAGAGGCCGTGGAACCCTCTGAGCCCACGGAGGCGGACACCGTTATGGACGTAAAGCATGCCTCGCTCTTTGAGCAGATCCGCATGGAAAACGAAGATAATGTTGAATACTGGTCGGCAAGGGACCTGGCAAAGGTGCTGGGCTACTCCAAGTGGGAGAAGTTCAAGAACGCAATTGAACGTGCAGAAATAGCCTGCGACAATAGCGGGCAGAGCGTTGAGGACCATTTCCTCCATACAACCAGAACGAGTACCTTCGGCAGGGGCGGTCAGCGCGAGATCGACGATGTGCATATATCGAGGTATGGATGTTACCTGCTGGTCCAGAACGCCGATCCAGGTAAACCTGCAGTTGCAATGGGGCAGACATACTTCGCCGTGCAGACTATGCGACAGGAAGAGGCGGACCAGCTTACCGGCCTCACGGAAGACCAGAGGCGGCTCTATCTGCGTGGCGAGATCTCCGTCTACAACCGCAGACTCGCCGAGGCTGCGAACCTGGCGGGAGTAGTGGAGCCACTCGACTTTGCCATATTCACAGATCATGGATATATGGGCCTGTATGGTGGGCTGAAGAGCCGGGACATACAGAAACGCAAGGGCCTCAAACCATCACAGCATATACTCGACCACATGAGCGGCACAGAGCTGGCAGCCAACCTGTTCAGAGCTACGCAAACTGAAGATAAGCTGCGCCGCGAAGGCATACAGGGCAAGACACACGCCAACCAGACGCACTATGATGTCGGGCGCAAAGTCAGGCAGACGATTCAGGAGCTAGGTGGAAGCCCTCCCGAAGAACTTCCAGTGCCGGACGAAAGCGTGCAGCAATTACGACGCAAAGAAGAGAAGCGCCTGAAGCAATTACAGGAGGCGCAGAATAACCGGCAGGGTCCGCAGTTGCCACTTCTTACTGAGCGTGGAACAGAGCAGCAAAAAGCTCAGGGTGACGTGTAGTTATCTTGTTGAGCTGCCGTCATCTGCAGACTAAGATGTGCAGCTTGAGCTTCGAGCACGATCTGACAGCACGGGTCTATCTTCTCGCGAAGCGGGGCTGATAGTTCTGCTCAAGTATGCTGAAGCGGTTCCACCGAGTGTAGTAAAAACGGGAACCATGCGGCGATCAGGACCCACCAGCCGACATCGCGCAGGGTGTGGTGCAATCGACGATAGTGTATCCTGCGGATACAGTAGGGT
>JADMIH010000252.1 GCA_015478675.1 Chloroflexota bacterium
ACAGCTTGCGGGGAGTGCCGGAAGCGCGGATAAGCGCGGCATATGGAGTGCCCGCTATCGTGGCGGGGCTGAACATAGGGCTTGCACGCTCTACATACTCGAATTATGAAGAAGCACGCAAGGCGTTCGCGGAGCAGACGCTCGCACCGTTATGGAAAGCTGTGGCATCGGTTATTCAGAACGACCTTGTACCGATATTCGGTAACGACTGCTACGTTGATTTTGATTTGAACCAGGTGCGAGCGCTGCAAACAAGCTTGGACCACAGGGACCAGTTCACCGTGCTTGCATACAGTGGCGGCATCCTGACGCTGGACCAGGCTCTGGTCAGAATGGGCGAAGAGCCGGTGGGCGGCACAGAGGGTGCAACCAGGGCCACTCCCAAAGAAGGGACGGGCATAGAGACGGAGACACCACCTGCATCCATAGCGGGCGGCACAGAGGCTCTCAAGCTCACAGCGGGGGCGATAGAGCGCAAGGCCGGTGGCGGGACCTCGGTGGAAGCGGCCAGAGAGAAGCTGACAGTGGGCCTTGAGAAGAAGATACAGAGCTATTTGCAGGATGAGTACGGCGCGATAGCGGACCACCTGGCGGGGGACGCCGCGTAGTGGCGGCGCTTGAGGACTACGACTTTGAGGGAAGCGCGGACCGGATAGAGGAGATGCTCAAAGAATACTATCCGCTTGTCATGGGGCTATCGTATGAGGGGGCAGCCGGCGTGCTGCCTGTTGAGGTATCGTTTGATGTGAGCAACCCGAGGGTGAAGGATGCGATTGGGGAGCTTGCCAAAAAGATAAGGGACGTGTCGGATACCACGCGGGCGGACGTGCAGAGGATCATTGACGAAGGGACGGCGAGCGGCTCCAATATCAGCGACATCGCGGAGCAGATACGGGCGGCCACTGACATCAGCGATGGGACGCGGGCCAGGCTGATAGCCAGGACAGAGACTGCGCACGCATACAGCGCGGGGAGCGTGCTAGCCTACAAAGACGCGGGGGTTGAGAAAAAGCAGTGGCTGGCTACTGAGGACGGGAGCGAAGACGCCGATTGCGCTGATGTGAACGGGGAGATAGTGGGAGTGGATGAGGATTTCTCTAATGGAGTGCCATACCCACCACTCCATCCTAATTGCCGATGTGCCGTTTCGCCCGTCGTGGAATAAGAGGGGACTAATTTTATGAAGCTTACGATTGTCTGTGAGAAGTGTGGGACAAAGATGCTTTTGCAGGTGACTGGTAAATTGCTGCCTGACCAGGTAAAGATGGAGTGCCCGAAGTGCGGTTGTTATCACTTCGTCTGCATAGAGAGTGAGCAAGAGGTAACGGGGGACGCAGTGCCTACGCACCTGAAGAATAAATTGGAGACGAAATAATATGAGCCAGATAGAGCGCAAGATATTCGGGCTGTGCGAGGTCAAGGCGACCGACACATCCGAGGGCATTATCGAGGCGATCGTCTCGGTCTTTAACAACACCGATGAGGGTGGGGATGTAGTGCGACCGGGGGCATTTGTGAAGAGTCTTGCCCGCAAGCTGCCGGTGGGCGTGTGGGGGCATGACTGGGAGCAGCCGATTGCAAAGACGCTCGTGGCGCGGGAGCTTGAGCCGGGCGATCCGTTACTGCCGGTGAAGCTATCTTTGCTGGGCGGCCTCTATATCAAGGGACAGTTCAACCTTGAGACGCAGAGAGGGCGGGAAGGCTTCTCGGATGTGAAGTTCGGGATAATCACCGAGTTCTCGATTGGCTACGTGCCATCGAAGGTCTTGTACAACGAGGCTGACTGGACGCGGGAGCTAATAGAGTGCGACCTGTACGAATGGTCGCCCGTGGTGGCTGGGATGAACCCGGAGACGGCGCTCATATCAGCCAAGTCATTAGTGGCGGGCGGCTCGCTTGCTGGGCTGCCGCTTGATAAGCATTTCGAGGGGGCGCTTGCTGCCATCTCAGAAGTGGCGGGGGTGGGTGAGAGCCTGCTGACGCGTGTCAAGTCTCTCAGTGAGCTACGCCAAAAGGACGGGCGGGTGCTTTCGAGCGCCAACATCAACAAGCTCAAGGATTTGTCGAGCAGCCTGCAGGACTCGCATGTATCGATACAGGCAGTCTTTGAGGCGATTGACGAGCTGGTTGATTCAGCGCTTGGGGAGCCGGAGGATAGTGAGCCGGGGGACGATGGCAGCAAGGCCAAAGCGGGAGCCAGGGCACGAGAGCAAAAAGCGCGCGCTCTGATGCTTGAGCTTGAGATGGCGCTGGCTCGGTAAACAAACAGGACGGGGTAGAAGTAACAGGTAAATAAATAGGCCGTGTTCTCTATCAGAGAACATTGAGCAATCCGACCACCGGACAACGGGGCGGCTACTACAGCGGACAAATGTGTCTGCGTATGTAGCCGCTCCTTTTTTGTGCCTACGGGCTAGATAGAAGCAATTAAGGAGACTGAACGAAATGGAAAGCAAAGCTAAGGAATTATACGCCGCCGCGCTCAAGGCAGTCGAGGCAGGCAAGGCGATACTGGACGAGTTTGATGGCAAGGAAATGCCCGCTGAGAAGAGCGTGGAAGTGGACCGCCACTTCGACGAGGCATCACAGAAGCGCAGTGAGGCTGACAGGCTTGAGAAGGCCGCGGAGCTTATATCGAGCTTGAGCGCGCCTCTTGAAGAGAAGCGGTTGCCCGGTATGCAGGCATCCGGAGGCAACCAGGACGTGCAGGAAGCCGCCCAGGTGAAAGCCTTTAATGCGTGGCTGATGGGTGATACATCGCCCGAGACAAAGGCCACGCTCGCACCGCTCCGGTACAAGGCAGCTTTGAACGAGGGCACAGCATCGCAGGGCGGTTATCTGGCACCGACCATATACGCCAACGAGCTGCTATTGCCTCTATTCAATGAGAGCTACTTGAGGAGCGCAGGGTCGCGCATTATCCCGATGACTTCGGATGCGTTGCAGTGGCCCAAGCTCACAGCGAGCAGTGCTGCTGTACTGACTTCTGAAGCCGCCTCTTACAACGAGAGTGAGCCGACCTTTGGGGTTGTGAACTTCGCACCATACAAGTTCACCAAAGAAGTGAAGGCATCGGACGAAATGGTTGCCGACTCTCGGTTTGATGTTTGGAACGAGGTTATCCTCCCCGACATCACGCAGGCTTTCGCAGAGGCTGAGAACAGCTACTTCACCACGGGCACAGGAAGCGCGCAGCCGGAAGGCATTGTGGCTAACACTCCTGTGGGCGTAACGCTGCCTACAGGCCAGACCACAACCATTGCCAGTGCCGACAGCATATTCGACCTGATGTTCTCGGTTGACTACAAGTACAGGGCACGCCCTAATAGCGCGTTCATGGCCTCGGACACAGCGATCAAGATCATACGCAAGCTGAAGGACGGCCAGAACCGCTATCTACTTAGCGACAACGACAACAACCTGATGACAGCGCCTACGATGACCATACTTGGCACGCCTATCAAGACCAACAACTCGATGGCGGTTCCGGCTGCCAACGCGGTAACAGTCATATACGGCGACTTCGAATACTTCTACATCGGCGACCGCCAGGGCATCCAGGTGAAGGTTCTCAACGAGCTATTCGCAGCCAACGGCCAGGTGGGTTGGGCAGTGTTCAAGCGAGTGGACAGCCACAACATGTTGCCCGCAGCGTTCGCAGCACTGAAGCAGTCGGCCACATAAGCCTACGAATTAACTAGCTTTTAGGGGAGGTCTCTTCGCGGGGGCCTCCGTTATCAGGCTCGCGGGGCGCGGTGCGCTGCTCCTCCCGTACCGCGTCACGCAGAGCCATTTACCAAGAACAGACAGAGGGACGTGCAATGCCGTTAGCAGATACCGATTACGCAACGCTGGCCGAGTACAAAGAGCGTGTGAGCGTGCCCGCGAGTGACGATGGGCACGATACGATGCTCCAGCAGTGGCTCAATGCAGCCGCGTGGGTAGTGGACCGCCACACGAGGCAGCCTATTGAGGGCTATCCGGCCTTTTCGGAATCGGGGAGTGAGGTGCGGTATTTCGATGACGACTTTGCAACGTCGGGGAGCATAGAGATAGACGATGCTGTGAGCGTGGCCTCAATGACACGTGGGGATACGACCATCAGCGAGGGGCAGTTCAAGACGTTCCCTTACAACCCTGGGAACGGGCCGATAACACGGCTC
>JADMIH010000014.1 GCA_015478675.1 Chloroflexota bacterium
GCATAGATTCTACAGCCAAAGCGCAACGTTGTCTAGAGGGTTACGCAACTTAAGCGTTCAGAGTAAGCCATGACCCTGCGGGCCACCATTACGAATGAAAATACGAGTGAGTTAGCACCCCTCTATACTACTACCCTTCTCATTTTTAGAGGAGTTGAGGTGGAGGAACAAAGTTCAAAGGGTATCTGTGTGGGTGTTGCGCCGCCACCCCTCACCCCCAAACCCCCTCTCCCCTTGTGGGAGAGGGGGTTTGGGGGTGAGGGCGGGTGAGGGTACACCCGCGCATATACCCCTTGACGATTGCTCCACCCCTATCCCGAACATTTACAGCTTCATATCAGCTTGACATGGCTCCAGATACTAACTATAATCAGTTGGCAGTTCTTGGGCTGTGCTTTGCCATTCATTAGGTATAGACGAGTAGCGTCGCCATTGCCGGCAATGAATGTAGTTATGATGCATAGCGTGTAACCTTACTCGCTTTCTCCATATCGCCTCAACTGTCTTTAGGAAGCGCATTACCCCGGCGCAGCGTAGCGTCACCAGAGTTTCGGCTGTCGTGTGGTGCCCTTTTCCCACCTGGCCTCCGACAAATTAGCCACTTGACTGGCAGGCACCTACCACGCTTGCTGAGAGGAGTACATTTCACTGATGATAGGCCCCATGAACGCTCTGTTCGGCCTTTTTAGCCGCGACCTGGGCGTAGACCTCGGTACGGCTAACACACTTGTACATGTTCGGGGTAAAGGCATAGTAGTCTCCGAGCCATCTGTTGTTGCTATTGATAAGCGTACACGCAAACCCTACGCCGTCGGCGCGGAAGCCAAGGCCATGGTCGGCAAAACCCCCGGCTACATCATAGCAGTTCGCCCACTCAAAGATGGTGTGATCGCCGACTTTGACATGGTTGAAGCGATGCTCAAGCACTTTATCCGCAAAGTCCACTCGCAGGGTCTCATGTCGCCCAAGCCACGCGTGGTAATCGGCATACCTTCGGGAGTAACAGAGGTGGAGCGCCGCGCTGCTCACGACGCCGCTATCAACGCGGGTGCGCGTGAAGCCTACCCTATTGAAGAGCCTATGGCCGCCGCTATCGGCGCGGGGTTGCCTGTGCAGGAGCCAATAGGCTCCATGATCGTGGACATCGGCGGCGGCACCACCGAAGTGGCGGTAATCTCCCTCGGCGGCATCGTTATCAACCACTCCATACGCACGGCGGGCGATGAAATAGATGAGGCTATCATCCAGTATGCTCGGCGTGAGCATAATCTGCACATTGGCGAGCGGATGGCGGAGGCGGCAAAGATCGCCGCAGGCTCGGCTTATCCACTTGAGGAAGAGCTTGGTGTGACCTTGCGCGGGCGTGACGTTATCACCGGCCTTCCAAAGGCAGTTGATGTAAGTAGCGTCGAGCTACGAGAGGCTATTACGCAGCCTGTCTCTGAGATTATCGAGGTAGTGAAGCTGGCCCTCGAAGAGACGCCTCCTGAGCTGGTGGCCGACATTATGCAGAATGGCATAACGCTGGCTGGCGGCGGCGCGCTCCTCAAGGGGCTGGACAAGCGACTCTCTATGGAGAGCAAGATGACAGTTCATATAGCTGAGGACCCTCTCACCTGCGTGGTGCGCGGGGCCGGTCGCATAGTGGAAGCTCTGGAGCAGTACGACCGCATCCTCCGCTCCAGCGCGCAGAACCGCCGCGCAGTTGTAGTAAGCGCGTAGTTGCGAGGGGCTAGGGATTAGCTACTAGCCCCCAATCCCTAGCCCTATTTTCAACCATGAAATCCAACAAAGATCGCTCACTCTCCTGGACACGCACTATTTACTTGCTGGTGGCGCTGGTTTTGGTCAGCCTCGCGCTTATCTTGTTGAGCCAGGGGCGGCAGCTTCAGCCCGTCGAGAGCGCCGCCAGCGTAGTTCTCACTCCTATTCAACAGGCGGTACATGATGCTACTGCCGGTGTGGGTAGCTGGATCGACGCTGTGCGCCGTGCCCGCGCACTTGAGGACGACAACAAGAAGCTACGCGCTGCCCTCGACTCGGTGACAGCCGAGAACGCCAGCCTTCAGCAATTGAAGCGTGAGAACGACCAGCTGCGCGCTATGCTCAAGTTCCAGAGCGACAGGCCGGAGATAAAAGCTGTACAAGCCAACAATATAGGCGGCGATGCTTCCGGGCTCAAAGAGATGCTGACTATTGACCGCGGCAGCGCCGACGGCATATCGAAAGGGATGGCTGTGGTAAGCTCAGGCGGCATACTCGTCGGCCAAATCTCCGATGTGAAGGTTGACCGCTCTACTGTGCTGTTGATCACCGACGTGGAGTCGCATATAGCTGTGGCTACCCAGCGGACGCAAAGCCCCGGCATTCTCGACGGTCAATGGCAGAAGGGCGGGCGCTTGCTCGTGAGCCGTATCCCCCGCGACTACGATGTCAAAGAAGGCGATGTTCTGCTCACCACAGGTATTGGCGGCTCTTTCCCCAAGGGGTTGCTAGCCGGGCAGGTTTCTTCTGTAGGCAAAAGCGACGTCCAAACGGACAAGCAGGCCGAGGCTTATCCCCTGGTTGACCTGAACTCACTTGACGATGTGCTGGTAATCACTAACGGTTCGGAGAAGTAGACTCGTAGTGCGTAAGCAAAGGGCTGTTGAGGATATAGATGCAAAATCTATAATCCCTCACGCAATATGAGCCATCTCACACATGGTCTATATCGGAACTATACTCCTCTTCATAGCCAGCCTTGTGCAATCTGTTGTTTTGCCTCAGGTTGTGCCGATTTCGGCCAGGCCGCAGATCGTCGTGCTCCTCGTGGTGGCGGTGTGCCTTGCCGAAAGCCTGCATGAGGCAACCTTATGGGCCTTTATAGGAGGGCTGTTCCTCGATTTGATGAGCTGGCCTGCTTATCCTCTGGGCACGCACGCTCTCGTACTTGTGCTCATTGCTTTACTCGCCAGCATGGGTCAGGCCGACCCTTTCCATAACCGTCTGCTGGTGCCATTGGGTACTGTTTTCCTCGCAACGTTCGGTTACCAGCTATTCACAATGGGCCTGAGTATGGCCCTGGGACACCAGATGGCTTTTTTGGACAACATCGTGCGGGTTGCCCTTCCCAGCGCGATACTCAATACTATACTGATGCCCGTTGTCTACAGCTCTATGTTGTGGCTTAGCGAGCATGTTGGCCGGAGGGTGCGTGTAGAATGGTAGAAGAAAAAAGGCGTTCATACTTAGCCTTGTATATCAGCCTGGCTCTTATTTTCGTGCTGGTAGCCGCTCAACTCTACCGCGTGCAGATACTCGAAGGGAGCAACTATAAAGCGGTTGCCCAGGACAACCTTGAGCGTCTGCTGACCCTCAAGCCTGCGCGTGGGGTGATATATGACCGCAATAACCAGCTACTGGTTGTAAATAATCCTTCCTACTCGGTGGCGGTCACCGCCGCTGAACTGCCCGACCTCAACTGCGCCACAGGCAACTTGCAGGGGGCGAAGGTCTTTCAGGACCTGACCCAGCTTCTTGGCACGCGTGATGTTGTCGCGATCAAGCCGAAAGACCTGCCCGCAGCCCAGCAGGGCGCTGTGGCAAATATTCTGTCAGTAGCGTTGCAGACCCCGGCTGCCGCGCTACGCGGCCCACTCGCCGATATCATGACAGTCCATGTCGGCAGCGAGAACCTCTTTCTCCTCAGGAGCGGCCTCTCAGAAGCGGCAAGCAAAGCTGTGCGGGCCGCACAAGCCCAACTACCCGGCGTTGTGGTTCTCAATGAGCTGGAGTTCAACTTTGTCACCCGCTTTGACAAGTGCCTCCAACCTGTGGTTGTGTGGGGTGGGCTTGATTACAACATGATGCAGCAGGTGGAAACAAAACAGAGCGCCCTGGCAGGGGTGAGCATTGTGCCTGAGCCTGTGCGCAATTACATTGGTGGCGCGCTCTTTTCGCATCTGCTCGGCTATGTCGGCCCGATCTCCCGCGAGGAGTACCTGGCCTCCCGTGCCATTACTTCCACCTACCAGTATGGGCCTGACGACAAAGTTGGGCAGCTCGGCCTGGAGGCTTCGTTAGAGGACCAACTGCGCGGCCAGAAGGGGGCGGCCAGGGTCGTAGTCAACTCGCATGAGCAAGTGGTAAGCCAGATCTCCGTTCAGCCTCCGATCACAGGCAACAACGTGACCCTTACTATTGACGCCAATCTACAGAAGGCCGTTACCGTCGCCCTTCAAGACGGCATCAACAAGGCCAAGGTGCAGGCAGGGGTGGCTATCGTAATGCGGGTAGACAATGGGCAAGTGCTCTCGATGGTGTCGCTACCTTCGTACGATAACAACCTCTTTTCCACAGGGATAACGCAGGCTAACTTCGACACTCTTATGAACGATCCGGCCAAGCCGATGTTCGACCGGGCGATAAGCGGGGCTTACCCACCAGGCTCTACCTACAAGATGATTACGGCTTCGGCGGCGCTGCAAGAGGGAGTGGTGACGCCCATTTCTACTTACTATTGTCCAGGCTATATACAAGTGCCATATAGCAACAACGAGCAGCAACGCACCACCTTCCGCGACTGGCTGGCGTCCGGGCACGGCACCATCAATATCGTACAGGCGCTCACAGAGTCGAGCGACGTCTTTTTCTACATAGCGGCAGGTCCACGCCAGGAAGACCGCCGTATTCGGCTGGATAACGGCATTGATCAGGTGACATATACACGCTACTACACGCCTGGCGCGAGCAAGCCTACGGAGTTCAATGGCCTCGGCATTGACAAGCTTTATAAGTATGCCACCGCCTTCGGCCTGGGGCAGAAGACAGGAATAGACCTCCCAGGCGAAGTCTCAGGGCTGGCTCCTAACCCCGCGTGGAGGCTGTCGGCACGTGACGCTGCCTGGTCGCTTGGCGACACACTCTTTACAGCTATAGGCCAGGGCGACAACCTCCTCACCCCCCTACAGCTGGTGAATGTGACTGCGGCTGTAGCCAACGGCGGCACATTGTATAAGCCACAGCTTGTGCTGAAGGTCACAGCCCCGGAGGGCAAGACTGTCAAGGATTACCAGCCGCAGACGCTCGGCCAGGTGCCGGTTTCGCCGGAGAATCTCGCGCTGGTGAGGGAGGGGATGCGGCAGGTGGTAGCCAATAAGGTGAAAGGCACCGCCACACGCATCACCCTTCAGAGCATCCCGATAGCAGGTAAGACAGGCACAGCCGAGTTCGGGGACCCTATAGCTATAAAAAACGGCAAAGAAGTGCGCCGCGCTCACGCCTGGTTTACCGCCTTTGCGCCCTACGACAAGCCGGAAATAGCGGTAGTGGTGCTCCTGGAGGGCGGCCAGGAAAGCCTTGAAGGTTCAACCTTCGCTGTGCCTGTGACTGATGCCATAATGAAGGCGTACTTTCGTGTCGATAAGTGAAATGCAGTGCGTAGGAGGTCTTACATTTGCAAAGTTCGTCGAGCGTTATCATAAAGGGTGTGCGGGAAGGGCTTTTGCTTATCCTTGACGATGAGGTCTCCTTCGCCCAGATCTTGACCGACCTGGCCGAGAGGATCAAGGGGCAGCCGAGCTTCTTCAGTGGGGCTGTGGTGATACTGAATGCCGGGCGCAGGGTTATAGACAACCCTGAGTTTGGTGTGCTCTACAATATGCTCACGCGCAACGGCATGAAGGTTCAGTCGCTTGTTAGCCTTTCGGCGCAGAGCCGACTGGTGGCTGAAGGTTTTGGGGTAAACAGCAGGCCACCTTCGTTCGCCGCCGGAGATGCGGGCGTTTCTCTGGGGCTGAGAGACCGTGGCATTCCCACTATCATCACGAACGAGGTGCTTGAAGGGGGCGTCACCGAAGTTGGCTCCGGCCTCTTTCTGCGTTGTAACTTGCGTCCCGGACAGTCAGTGCGTTTCGCCGGCGATGTTTGCGTTCTGGGCGACATAGAAACGGGCGCTGAGATAATCGCGGATGGCGATGTTGTGATCTGGGGATCGCTCAAAGGGCTGG
The DNA here is from genome assembly GCA_015478675.1 of Chloroflexota bacterium. The sequence goes on from JADMIH010000014.1 coordinate 5,991, forward strand.
TGCATGCGGGGGTGAGCGGCGATGATGAAGCTGTGGTTTGTGCCCTGCAAATGTCCCCCATGCAGCTAAGCATCGCGGGGGTGGTGAGCCGCTTTCCGGGCCACACAACAGGCTACCTCGACCGCCCGCAACCCCCTGAGCTTGCCCGCCTCGACGCAGGTCATATAGTGGTAGAAGCGTGGAGCGGGACGGACGGCATCACGAATCATGAATTATGAGTTACCAATTATGAATTATGCTGATCACTAACGCTGCTTTGCTTCTTTGTGCTCAAGATACATCGTGTAAGGATATAATGCAGATGGGCCTGGCGACAATCCCTGGGCACGTGCGTCAATTCATAATTGGTGACGCATAATTCATGATTCGCCAGATCGTCTCATGCCGCTTGCGCTTTGGCGGGCAAGGTATCTTCTTTGCCGACCCAGAAGTGGTTAGGCCTGACGTATTCCACCACCTTTATTTCCAGGTCCTTGTACTCTGTGGCATTTGCTTCGTTCAGCAGGCATAGATTGGGTTCTTCACCGAACTTGGCGACGTATCTTTCCACCGCTTCCTCTATCTTGGTCGTCGCGCTTTTCCTGGGCGTATCATCAAACCAGCCTAAAAACATCACATACCTCCGTACAACTCATACCGGAACTCAAAAGCTGCTTTGTAGAACTCCGAACTTATGTTCTAATCATAGCACAGGCGCCTCTGCCTGTCAATAGGCTTTTGCACATGGTGGGTACCTATGGGAGGCTGCTGACGAAGGAGCAGCCGGCCACCGCTGTAAGCCTTCAGAGTGAGTGCACAAGGACAAGCCCCTGACGGGGTCACAGGGTTGCCCCCAAAGTAAAGCCCCCTCTCCCTTCATGGGAGAGGGGCATGGGGTGAGGGAGGGTAGGTGAGGGTACGCTTCCACAGCTACCCCAAGAAGATTGCTCCACCCTATATCTGAACAGTTACCCCGCCGCTCGCTTCTTGCCCCTGATTGCCCTATCTGTTATGCTATTCATGTTTATTCCACAGGGTACAGGCTTGGGAGAGACCTGCTTATGAGTCGTGTCAGCCGCCTTTACGAACTGCAAGAGATAGATAGCGGCATGGAAAGCCGGGTGGCCCGCATGCGCCAGATAGACGCGCAAATGGTTGATAGCCCGGAAGTGCTCGCGGCCCAAAGCGAGTATGACGCATCGCTCGCCCTGCTCACCGTCGCTCAGGCTCATCTCAAGCAGGTCTCCCATGAAACCGAGGAAGTCTCTACTCGACTGCGTACGCAGGAGAAGCGCCTTTACGACGGCAAGATAAAGAACCCCAAAGAGCTTTCGCAAGTGCAGGAAGAAGTGACCCACCTCAAGAACCGCCTCAAAGCCGACGAGGATGCTCTACTGCAAGCGATGATGAACGCTGAGGAGGTTGAGGCGGTCGCAGGTGCGCGCCGCGACGAGCTAGAGAATCTTTGCAAAGAGCTTGAGCAGTACCAGGCGGGCCTTAGCGAGGAGAAAGACAAGCTCCTCTCCCAGGCGAAGGTGCTCCAGGTCAAGCGCCAGAAGATGGTGACGGAGCTTCCACCGAGCGATTTGCAGGCTTACGAGCGTTTGCGCCGAGGTAAGGCAGGGGTGGCTATAGCGCCTGTGCGCGGTGGGTTGTGCGGCGGCTGCCACGTTGCTGTGCCTGCTAACATCTTGCGGGCCGCTCGCGCCGGCAACGACTTCGTCCACTGCCCTTCATGTGGGCGCATATTGTACCCCATTGGTGAAGTCAGGTTTGAGGAGTTCAACCACGACCTTGATAATATTGGCCGTTAGCCTGCCGAGATGAGAAATCCCGTTCTTGTTGCGGCTGTGACCGCGGGCAAAGCCTCATCGCTCGCTACTCGCCTCCTGGGGCGCGGCGGCGGCACCGCCTTCCCCGGGCTTGTGGCCCAGACGGTTTACCCCGATGTTCTGCGCGCCCTTACCGCCCAATTGCCTGATGGCTCGATTATGGTGAGCGGCACGAATGGTAAGACCACTACCTCGCGCATGCTCGGCTCTATCCTTGAGGCCGCAGGACGTGCGCCGCTCCATAATCGCTCAGGCTCAAACCTTGAGCGTGGGCTTATTTCCACAATGGTCGGCGCGGCTACTCCATCCGCCGGCCTACCTTCCGGTCTCAAGGTGGGATTATTCGAGGTTGACGAAGCGGCAATGCCCAAAGCGTTACGCTCTATCCGCCCCGAAGTTCTACTCCTCAACAACCTTTTCCGCGACCAGCTAGACCGCTATGGCGAGCTCGACGCGATCTACAGCAAGTGGCGCGCAGCTATGCCTCTCCTATCGGAGCGTGCTACCCTGGCGCTCAACGCCGACGACCCCGCTATATCTTACCTGGCCCAGACAGAGGGGCTGCGGGCAAGGCCCTGCACCTTCGGCATCGAGGACGCGCACTATAATCTGCAAGCGCTGCCTCACGCCGCCGACTCTATCTCCTGTCCGCGCTGCAACAGCCGCTTGCGATACAGCCTGATATTGTTGAGCCATCTGGGACACTGGTCCTGCTCGAATTGCGGGTTAGAGCGTCCCACCCCCGATGTGTCGGCTACTCAGCTGCTCTTACGTGGTGCTGAGAGCAGCCAGGTGTGGCTCGATACCCCGGCAGGCTCTCTAAGTATCACTCTGAAGGTGCCGGGGCTGTACAACGTCTACAATGGCCTTGCGGCGGTCGCAGCCGCTCTAGCATTCGGCATCCAGCCGCGCTATATCGTTGAGGGCCTGGAGAAGTTTAGCGCGGCCTTCGGGCGCATCGAGCGGGTGAAAATACCTGGTGATGCCCGACAGAGCTTGCTGATGGCGCTGGTGAAGAACCCAGTAGGCTTCAACGAAGTGTTGCGTATGCTCTTTCCCAGGGCTATCTCGCAGGAAGCCGGTTCTGCGGCCCCAAAGCATCTGCTGATTATCATCAATGACCTGACGGCGGATGGGAGGGACGTGTCGTGGCTCTGGGACGTTGATTTCGAGGCGCTGGCCGAGATGGGCGCTGTGAGCAGCGTTTATACCTCCGGCATCAGGGCCGCCGACATGACCCTGCGGCTCAAATACGCAGGTCTTGACCCTGGAGCTGTCAGGAGCGCGGCCAGGGTAGATGAGGCTCTCGATGCTGCTCTTCGCGCCCTGCCCGCAGGCGAAACGCTCTATGTGCTCCCCACCTATACATCTATGCTACAATTTCGCAAACTACTGCACAGCCGAGGCTGGGTGCAAAGTCAATTCTGGCAAGACTAAGGGAAATTACGAATTATCAATTGAGGTAAGGATAGGCTTTGGTAAGCTGATAAAGGCTACTCGCTGCTACCGACCTTATCAGCTTATCGTCAATTCATAATTCATAGTTCATAATTGGTAATTCTCGAAGGATAGACCGTGGACCTGAGGGTAGCTTTTCTTTATCCTGAACTCATGAATATCTACGGCGACAGAGGGAATATCCTGGCGCTGAAGAAGCGTGCCGAATGGCGCGGCATCGAGGTGCAGGTTGACAACGTAAGCATGGACAGCGTTATAGCCCCCCACTATTACGACTTCTACTTCTTTGGAGGCGGGCAGGACAAGCAGCAGATCGCAGTCTCCGGGGACTTGCAGGGCCGCAAAGGTGAGGCGTTGCGCGAGGCTGTGGAGCAGGGCGCTGTGGTCCTCAGTGTTTGCGGAGGCTACCAGCTGCTGGGGAAATATTACCGGCCTTTTGATGGGGATGATCTTCCCGGTATCGGCCTCTTTGACGCGCACACTGATGCTGGGAATAAGCGTTATATAGGCAACGTGCTGGTGGAGTGCGATCTCCCCGGTATCGGCACGATAGTCGCCTTCGAGAATCACTCTGGCCGCACCTTCCTCGGCCCCGGCTGCAAGCCCCTGGGCAGGTCCATTATCGGTGGCGGCAACAATGGCGAGGATGGCACTGAAGGGGCCGTTTACAAATCGGCTTATGGCTGCTATTTGCACGGCTCTCTCTTGCCCAAGAATCCCCGCTTCGCCGACCTGCTCCTCTCCCAGGCGTTGTACCGCAGGCACGGCTCGGTTGAGTTGCCGCCGCTCGATGATAGTGTCGAAAGGCTTGCTTATGCAGGCGCGGTGGGACGCGCTCGCCTCACCCACTAACGCAACCGTCTTGCATGTATGAGATCAGGCACATCTTTTCAGCCGCGGGGCGCAAATGGCCCTGGGTCTCGCTCTTTCTCTCGCTCGTGCTGGCCGTCGCTTCCTACCAACGCCCCTTCAGCTACAGCCTGAGTCTTGGCACAGCCGCTTCCGCGAGCTACATAACTAACTTCTACCCTCCCCAAAATATCGCCGGGCGCGATGCTCGCTGGAGCGCAGCCTACTCATACATTACCCTGCCCGGCACAGGCGGCAATCGCCCGCTGCGCGTCACTGTACAGTACAACCCTCTGCGCGAAGGCGTCGCAAACCCTCCGCCGATACATGTACAGGGCATCATTGGTGGGGCCGAGCTTTTCAGCCGAACGTTGCAGCCCGGGTCGGGCTGGCAGACTATGGTAATGGATGTGGACTCGCGCCAGCCGCGGGCGCTGGCTGCCCGCGACCTTGTTATTGAGATCAGGACCGATGTTTACAGGCCGCCTGCTTACCCGGGCACAGAGTTTGGGCTGCTGGTGAGCAATGTAACTGTCGAGCCATTGCCAGGTGTATCAGAAGGGCCCGTTGTTCCTAACGTGAGCGTTATGCTAATGCTCGCGGCACTGGTGCTTGCGGTCTACTTGCTCACGAGCAGGATACTTCTCTTTGCTCATCCACGAGCTGCTAGAGTTACCGGGGACTCGGAGGGGGATACGTCTAAGCTCTTCTTGCTTGCGGCCTTCATCTCGCTGGCTGTGGGGGTTCTTGTCTCACTCAATCTCCTATTTGACCTGGTGACAGTATCAGCTACAGTACAGAGTTTGCTTGCACTTGTCATCACCGGGTATATCGTGCTGGTAGTGAGCGGTTGGCTGGCTCCTCGCGTTGTGCCCGCGCTCCTGGTGGAGCTTCGTGCCATCCGGCTGTCGCTCAATTACACACCTCTGCTTGTGTTGCTGGTAGCAGCCCTGGTCGTATTTGGCGCTATTTTCCAGTTGCCCGTCTCCTATAGCGTGGATGTCGGCTCAGGTCGAGACACGCCTTTTGTCCAGGGTTTCAACGCCCCTCTCTTTCCCCTCCCCGACGGCTCGCCCGGCGACTACCGCACCACCTCGGCTCATGCTTACGTGAGCCTACCGGGAGTTGGCTCAGATAATAGCTTTAAGGTCACTTTGCGTATGGCGGCGGATGGTGGCCCGGCCTTGAAAGGTGATACGAGCATCAACGCCAACGGCAGTGAGGTTGGCCGCGTTCGTCTTGGTAATGACTGGCAAAATGTCGTGGTGACAGCAACCAGCGGCCCAGCAGAAATGTTCAATGCGGCCAACCTCAACCTGGAGATTGTGTCGCCTACCGAGCTTGCGGAAGGGGGTGAGCAGCGTGGCGCGCTGGTAGACCGCATAACCATCGAGCAGGTGGGCAGTAGCGGCGCTCTGAGCCGCTCCCCAGCGCACGAAACCGGTCTGCTTCTTGGCCTGTTGCTTCTTTACCTGCTGCTGGCGCGCGCCGGTGGGGTTGTGCCCCGGCTTCCGGGCAGGCGGCTTGCTCTTTGCGTCACCACTCTCACAGCGGCCGTAGTGGCCTGGGCGTTAGCTCTTTACCGGGTGGAGCTGCTGGTAGCCCTTCCACATCTTCTTACGACCCTTGCTCTGGGTTATCTGCTCTTTGTAGCGGCAAGTCATCTCTTGCCCCGCATTAGCGGCCACGCCACGCCTGCTACCCTGCGCCTGATTGCGGTCGCGCTGTCTCTTGCCTTCATGATCCGCTACGGCTTATCTGCTCTCCCCCAGGCTCAGATAATAGATCTGCCTTATCACCTGAAATGGCTCAAGACGCTGCTGGGAGGCGATTTCCTGGCCCTTTACCTGCCGTCGGCAGGTGGGCTATCAAGCGTGCCGCCTGAGTGGAACCTGAATGTGCTTATACCCAAGTCACCTCTATTTTATCTGGCGCTGTGGCCGTTGGGGCTCTTCAGTGGAATAGCTTTAGGGCCGGCGATGTTGCTTGTTACCAGCCTCTTTGATACCTCTGTGGTCTTGCTCCTATTCGCCTTGCTCAGGCGTGTGAGCATGCAAGGGGCTTTGTGGTCCGCGCTACTATACACGCTTATGCCCCTCGCGATGCGGGCATTTGCCTTTGGCATCCTGCCTACCATCCTGGCGCAGGCTCTAGCATTGCTTGTAATATCCATGCCCGCTCTCTCTCCTGGCAGCCTGCGCCGCCCCTTGCCTTTCGCAGGGTGGGTTCTGCTGCTGGCGGCTTCGCTGGTGGCTTTCCCCACCGCGCTGGCGTTCAACTCGTTTGTGTTGGTCTTTTCAGGCGTCGGGTGGGCCTGGCGGCGTGCCGCGCCGCGCTCTACTCTACCGCTGTTGGCGGGCGGACTTGCTATTGCTGTTGTGCTGTCGTTTGCGGCCTATTATGGCCTGTATATCGGACCCTTTCTGGCGCAGACGTTGCCTGCTATGCAAGGTGGGGTTCGCTCACACGGGCAGGAGCTATGGCCCGGCGGCCTGCCAGAGCTGGTAGGCTGGACAGCAGGGTACTCCATTAGCTGGATTCTGTGGCTCTTGCTGCCCACAGGCATACTGCTGCTCCAGCAACCCGGCTCATCTTCTCGAGTTGCCGGGCGTAAGCGCCTCGCCAGCCGTGTGGCTATTCTCATGCTTGGGTGGCTCATCATCTTCGTGGTAGGAGTTGTTCTCAACCTTCGCTTCGACATGATAGGCAAGCATATCTACTACACGATGCCCGCCGCCGCGATAGCGGGAGGGTTAGTGTTGGCTCGATTGTGGATGCGTAATCGTGCCTCACGCTTGCTGGCGGCCCTTGTGGCGTTGTCGGTAGCCTGGTCGGCCATCAGCTTCTTCGCGTGTCGCCTTTGAGCAGCGCTCTACCCTCTTGTAGAATAAAACTGACTACGTGGGTAAGCGTTCAGAGTTGGGGTGGAGGGGCGTCCCTCCCCTCACCCCCAAACCCCTCTCCCATGAAGGGAGAGGGGGCTTTCTTCTTGGGAAGAGCCAGCAATAAAGCCCCCTCTCCCTTCATGGGAGAGGGGGTTTGGGGGTGAGGGCGGGTGAGGGTACGCCTCCACAGCTACCCCAAGAAGATTGCTCCACCCCTAATCTGAACGCTTACCTACGTGGAAACGCTTGCAATGCGGCGCAAACCCACTATAATGTGAATAAATGTGGAAAAAGTGGCAAAAAGTGGGGAAAAGTGGGGAAAACGGTGGATAAGTATCAGGTGTATATCCCCTCGGAGCCTCCATTCAGAGTGTGGAGCAGCGGAAAAGCGGTTGAGGTAAGATGTTTTTAGGGCGATTCGAGCATTCTGTAGACAACAAAGGGCGTGTTTCGGTGCCTGCTCGCTTCCGTGGAGACCTCTCCGGTGAGCTGATCATTACGCGCGGCAACGACCGCTGCCTTTACCTTTTTACCCAGGAAGCGTGGGAGCCACTTGCTTCCAAGCTCAATGCCCTGCCTACGGGCGATGCAGACGCTCGCAACCTGCGCCGCGCTGTCTTCTCAGCCGCCGAACCTGTGGAGATAGATAAGCAAGGGCGCGTGATGATCCCCGACCACCTGCGCCAGTATGCCGCCATCTCAGGCGACGTGGCGATTATCGGGCTTGGCAGCTATATAGAAATCTGGGACCAGGCTGCCTGGCTCGCCCTGGACAGCAGTATAGAGGAAAATGTTGATGTGATCTCGTCCCACCTGGCCGGGCAGTATTAGCGGCTTGCCGATGTCTAAAGGCTCGCGTGGAAAGGGCCGGAAGCTGTCGCTTGCAGGGAGCCCGGCTGGCGATGATCCCCGGCAGGGTGGCGAGCCCTCAGCACCGCATACACCTGTACTCCTCTTTGAAGCGCTGGATGCTCTACAGGTGCGCCCTGGCGGTATTTACATTGACGGCACAGTAGGGGCGGGCGGGCATGCGGCGGCTATCATGGAGCGGGCAGAGAGTGGGAAGCTGCTGGGCTTAGATGTAGACCCTGCCGCCCTCAAGCTCGCTTCAGAGAGGCTTCACAGCTACGTAGAGAGTGGCCGAGTGCGGCTGGTGCGCTCGAACTTCGAGCGGCTAGCTGAGGTTGCCCAGGCAGAGGGTTTCGGGGCCGTAGACGGGGTGTTGCTCGACCTGGGAGTATCTTCGATGCAGCTGGCGACGCCTGAGCGGGGCTTTTCATTTCGCGCTGAAGGCCCGCTCGATATGCGTCTCGACCCTGCCGGCCTCACTTCCGCCTCCGACCTTGTGAATAGTTTGCCTGAAAATGAGCTTGCAGACCTCATCTACAACTACGGTGAAGAGCCTGCTTCGCGGCGCATAGCCCGCCGCATTGTGGAGGCACGGGAGCGCGCACCGATAAGAACCACGTCAGAGCTTGAGCAGATTGTCTATCGCGCTCTGGGCGGGCACGTCGCCGGGCGCACGCGCAGCCATATTCACCCCGCGACCAGGACCTTCCAGGCGCTGCGCATCGCCGCTAACCGTGAGCTTGAAGTGCTGGAAAAAGGACTGTCCGCCTCGGTTGGCCTCCTCAAACCGGGCGGGCGGCTCGCAGTTATCTCGTTCCATTCGCTGGAGGACCGCATCGTAAAGTTGTTCATAAGACAGGAGGAGCGCGGCTGCATCTGCCCGCCTGAGTACCCCGTCTGCCGGTGTGGCCGCGAACCCACATTGAGAGCTATAAGCCGCAAGCCAATAGAAGCAACAGCCGAGGAGCTAGGCCGGAACCCGCGCAGCCGAAGCGCCCGCTTACGCGTAGCTGAGAGGAAGGCTACTGCGTGATGCGCATTGCGTAAGCGGTCGAAGAGGAAAAGACTATGTCCATAATCCTCACACTATATCAACCACGGCTCTATTTCACGACGTCGTTTTACACATCAGCTTTCGTATTATAATCACACTATGACCAACAGACGTAGGAATCAGGCACAACTTACTCACGAGCGGCGTAAACTGCCCTCCGCGCTACAGGTGGTGCCTCGCACGGTGGCTTCGGCTGCTGAGCAGTCGGTTTCTAATATCAGGCCAACGTTGCTACGCTATATTGACCTGCCTCCTGCCATTGCGTTGCTGGTAGGGGCGATTATCATTGCGCTTGTCTGCTTCATTTACCTCACACAGGTTACAGCTGTAACCAACGCCAACTACACATTGCAGGCTTTGCAGGATGAGCACACCAGGCTGCTCCGGCAGCAGGGCGACTTGCAACTACAAATCGGGCGCGCTCAATCTCTCGCCACTATAGAAATGAGCGCCACAACCAAGCTACGCATGGTGCCTATCGGTAATAACTACCAGTATTTACCGGTGGCAACAGGCCCACTCACCAGCGTGCCGCCTCTTCCCACTCCTGCCTTGCCTGGCGATGATGCCGGAGACGCAGCACCATAACGCATTAATTCCTGAGGTCTAAATGGCACAGAACACCCTTAATCAAAAGGCAAGGCAAGCTTCGCGCCCTCGACGTGTAGAGGCGCGGCGGCTGTGGGTAGTGCTCAGCCTTTTTATCGCATTCAGCGTCTACAACGGCTACACGGTCTTTTCCTTGCAGATCCTTCAGTTTAGCAGCTTATCCGCCAAGGCGGAGAGCCGTATCAAATGGAAGGATACGATACCGCCCAAGCGCGGGCTGATCTACGACACTCGTGGGCAACTGCTGGCAGGCAACACCACAGCCGAGGATGTCTATGTAGACAAGACGCGCTCAGATGAAGCGGAATTGACCAGGATAGCCAATCTGCTCGCACCACCACTTAAGCAGGATGCGGGCGAGTTGTTCACTCGCCTCAAGGAAGCGCCGGGGACCAATATCAAAGTGGCGAGCAGGATAGACGACGCATCTACCGCCGCCGTCCGGGAGCTCATAAAGAACAACGCGAGCCTTCTAACATACGTGGTGACGCTCGATCCGCAGCCTCTGCGGCAGTACCCTGCTGCCGGTCCCGACCCGAGCCTGGGCCTGGCTGCGTCAGTGCTGGGCTTCACCGACCACGAGAACCAGGGGCACTACGGCGTTGAGGAGTTTTATAACTCAAAGCTGGCGGGGGAAGCAGGCTGGATCCTGGCCGAGCACGACGCATATGGCCGCCCGCTCGTCTTGCAGCAGCCTGAGATGCAGCCCGCCAAGGATGGCTCTGATATTGTGCTCACTATTGACAGCGCCTTGCAGTATATGGTGGAGAAAGAGCTTGCCGCCTCTATCAAGGAGTTCAAGGCGCAGAGCGGCTTCATCATTGTGCAGGACCCCAGCACAGGCGGCATACTCGCGATGGCGAACTTACCGACCTTTGACCCTAACAAATTTAGCTCCTACACCGACTACTCCATCTTCAAGAACCCGATGGTCAACGATGTTATCGAGCCTGGCTCTACCATGAAGATACTCACATACTCTTCTTCGCTCGATGCCGGGGCCATAACCCCGCAGACCACCTTCTACAGCAATGGCTACGTAGTGCGCTACGGTACGACCATCTGGAACGCCACGCGCACTGCATACGGGCAGGAATCAATGCTCTACGGCCTGGGACGCTCGGATAATATTGCTTCTATATTCGCTGCTGAACAACTGGGTGAGACAGACTTCTACAACTACATAAAACAGTTTGGCGTCGGCCAGCGCACAGGTGTAGACCTGGCGGGAGAGGTGTCCGGCCTCATATCCTGGCCCGGCGATGATGGCTATACACCTATCAACCTCGACACGAACTCCTTTGGGCAGGGCCTGGCGGCCACACCAATCCAGATGATAACCGCAGTTTCGGCTGTGGCTAACGGCGGCATCCTGCTCAAGCCGCATGTCTTGAAAGAAGTACAGCAAGACGGCAAAACAGTAGAGACCTTCCAAACGCAGCAGGTGCGCCGAGTGCTCAAGCCTGAGACAGCCTCCACCCTTGCTGATATGCTCGCATATGGCGTAGAGAACAAACTGGTCGCTCGTCTCGCTCAGGTGCCTGGCTACCACGTTTCGGTGAAGACAGGCACCGCCCAGCTTGCCGCCGATGGTGGATATTCGGCTGCGGGCTCGTTCGCATCAGCCATGGGCTGGGGGCCTACAGGCGATGCAAAGTTTACTCTTTACATAGGCTTAATGAACCCGCAAACAAGCCAATGGGGCGAGAATACAGCATCCGTGGTTTGGGGCCGCCTTGCCAAGCAAATCCTCATGTACATGAAGGTGCAGCCCACTGTGCCCATTCCAACTCCAACACCGTGACCAAATTATCAATTGCCGATTCGCGGCGGATCGTTTATCCTCCATATGTGGGTCTTATATCCAGCTTAACTGGCAATTCCTCATTCATAATTGATAATCCCGTAATGGTGTTCACTTTAGAAGACATTTTGCAGGGGACCGCAGGCCGCCTGGACGACGGCGGTGAGGCGCTGAAGACGGGCGGGGAGGGCTTCACCAGAGTTGTGATCGACTCTCGCGGCGCGCTGGCAGGCGCGCTCTTTGTGGCGCTGCCAGGCGAGCACGTAGACGGCCACAGCTTCGTTCTTGATGCGGTTGGGCATGGCGCGCGCGGCGCTTTGGTAAGCGCAGGTTGGCAGCCGCCCGATGCCTTGCCTTCGGGGGTTGCCTTGATCAGGGTGGACGATCCACTATCTGCTTTGCAGCGCCTCGCGGGGTGGTGGCGTGCTAGACACAACGTGCAGGTGATAGCTGTTACAGGCAGTGTAGGCAAGACCTCCACCAAAGAGGTGACTGCCTCTGTACTGTCGAAGCGCTTCAGCACTTTAATGACCGAAGGCAACTTGAACAATGAGATCGGCCTGCCCCTCACCTTATTACGCCTCACCGACCTGCACAAGAAGGCCGTGTTGGAAATGGGCGCGGGATATGCCCTGGGGGAATTGACTTTCCTTTGTGAGCTGGCGAAGCCTGAGATAGCAATCGTGACCAATATAGGCCCTGTGCATCTGGAGCGCATGGGCACAATCGAGAATATCGTGCGAAACAAGAGTGAGCTTGTGCGCAATCTGCCCGCCACAGGCACAGCTATCCTTAACGGCGATGATGAGCGCGTCAGCTCGATGGCTGCGGTAACATCGGCGAAGGTCGTCTATTATGGCCTCAGCGACAAATGCGACCTCTATGCTACAGATATTGTGAGCCATGGCTTGCAGGGTGTACATTTCACCCTTAATGTGCGCGAGGCTGGCGCAAGCTGGCGCATTCGATTGCCGCTGATGGGCAGGCACAGCGTGCATACAGCCCTTGCCGCGGCTGGCGCTGCTCACGTCGCGGGGCTGACGTGGGCCCAGATAGCGCCTGCCCTTGAGCATTTAGACGCGCAGGTACGCTTGATAGTGGTTCCGGGCTACAATGGCTCAACGCTGATAGATGACACTTATAACGCCTCGCCCGCCTCGATGATAGCAGCCCTTAATCTCTTAGAAGAGATGCCCGGCTCGCACATCGCCGTGCTTGGTGATATGCTTGAGCTTGGCAGCTACGAGCGCGAAGGGCACATCAAAGTGGCGCGTCGTGCCAGCGTGGCCGCGCAGAGGCTGGTGGTGCTGGGGAGCCTGGGGCGATTGATGGGCGAAGAGGCACTACGCGTGGGGATGGCTGCCGAGCATCTCTTTTTCGCCGCGGATAACGAACAGGCTGTAGACTACTTGCAACGCATACTGAAAGCGGGCGACTACGTGCTGGTAAAAGGCTCTAACGGCCTTCACATGGACCGCATCGTAGACGCTCTAAAGGCTTGAAGAATTGACCCTCGAACTACTGTCGCCCATCTACAACTCGGGCGTCTCGATAGACGTTTCGGCGTATATCGGCGCTCCCCTATCTCACCTCTTACTGACCGCTCACCCGCTGCACTCGTACCTGGCGGACCTTTTTGCGAATGTAGTGACTCAAGCGGCGCCCACGCCCAGCCCTACGCCTGGGGTTCTCGGCACGAAGTCGAGCAAGGCGCTAGGTCTTGCTCCAAGCGTCATGGTGCGCGCGTTGACCCTGGGGGCGGTAGCCTTCGTCTTGGGGCTGATAATTGGTAAGCCCGCAATTAACTGGCTGCGTGACCATCGCATCGGCAAACATATACGCATCGAAGGCCCAGAGCGCCACCAGGTGAAGACGGGCACGCCCACTATGGGCGGTCTGATTTTCCTTATACCTCTGGTGATAGTCCTCAGTATTTTCATGGATATACCGAGGTTTCCATCGCTTCTTCTGCCCCTCGGCATCGTAATATCCTGCGGTATCCTGGGGGGCTTTGACGATCTATTGAGCACCGTTGTGCGAGATCGAGGTGGCCTCACCGCTCGTTTCAAGATGGCCTGGCTTTTCATTATCGCTGCTATCGCCGCCTGGATACTTTATGCTCCTAACATACTGGGCCACCATACATTATCACTACCCTTTGTTGAGAAGCCGATTGACATAGGTATATGGTACTTGCCTGTGGCAATAATAGCAATCTTAGGCACCGCCAACGCCGTCAATCTCACTGACGGTCTGGACACGCTGGCAGGGGGTACATCGGCTATCGCTTTTGTTTCATTCGGGATCATTGCCTACCTGCAAAATCAGGAGCAGGTAGTCTCCCTTTGCTTCGCCGTAGTGGGCGCGCTGCTCGCCTTCCTCTGGTTCAATGCTCATCCGGCGATGGTTTTCATGGGCGATGCAGGCTCGCTGACGCTGGGCGCGCTGCTGGCGGTATCCGCCCTCATGACTGACCAGTGGCTTTTGCTGCCTCTTATCGGCCTGGTCTTTGTCGGCGTTGTGGTTTCGGACATCTTGCAGGTGCTCTATTTCAAGCTGACGGGCGGCAGGAGACTATTCAGGATGGCGCCGATACACCACCATTTCGAGATGTTAGGTTGGTCAGAAACGCAGATAACGATGCGCTTCTGGCTGGTTAGCATGCTTGCAGGAATGCTGGGAGTGGCGCTAGCGCTGGCCCCTCCTCCTTAGACTCTGTTTCAACGATAGACCCGACAGTTGGCTGCACCCCTGCTCTCTGGTTCTCCTGCACCGATGCCCCTCTTGAACTTGCTATCTGGAGAGATGAATGGCTTCTGGATCGCTTTACGCGGGCAAGAACGTTCTGGTCATGGGCCTGGGGGTGCATGGCGGCGGAGTTGGCGTGGCTCGCTTTATGGCCGCGCAAGGGGCCAACGTGCGCGTCACCGATCTGCGCACCGCTGATAAGATGCAAAGCTCGATAGAGGCTCTGGAGCGCGAAGGTCTGAAGATTAGCTATACTCTCGGCGAGCACAAAGAGGAAGATTTCGTGTGGGCCGATCTGGTTGTGAAGAACCCCTCCGTCCCGAACAGCTCGCCCTGGCTTGAGCTGGCACGCAGCCTCAAAAAAGAGATCGAGATGGAGATAAGTATCTTCCTCAAGCTCTGCCCCGCGCCCGTTATCGGCATCACAGGCACCAAAGGCAAGTCTACCACCTCCACATGGACCTGGGAGATGCTGCGCCACTGGCGGCCCGACGCAGTGCTCGCGGGCAACTTGCGCGTATCCGCGTTACACATGTTGCCTCGGATAGCGGCGGAAACACCGGTGGTGCTGGAGCTTTCGAGTTTTCAGCTTGAAGGGCTGGCGGACCCGGCGATTTCGCCCCATATAGGCGCGGTCACAAATCTCTCGCCAGATCACATGGACCGTTACAGAGGGATGGAAGAGTATGGGGCTGCCAAAAAACTGATATTCCTCAACCAGCGCATCGAGCGTGATGATTGGGCGGTGCTCAACGCTGATGACAGTACAGTCGCAGGCTGGGCTGCCGACGCCCCGGCCTGGCTTGCCTGGTTCGGCACAAGCGCACCCGGCTCTCACCTGCCGGGCGTCTTCGTGGTAGACAGTATGCTGGCCTGGTACGAGCCTGGCGCTGCGCCGAACGTCTTGCTTGGCGCAGACGCGATCCAGCTGCCGGGGAAGCACAACCTCTCTAATGCCGCCTGTGCTGCCGCGATAGCGATTCTGGCGGGCGCGCCGTTGGCTGCGGTGAGGGCAGGGCTTCGGTCGTTCCAAGGGGTTGCAGATCGCCTTGAATACCTCACTACGCTACGAGGCGTTCGATTCTATAACGATACCACTTCTACCACTCCGGCTTCCACTCGCGCTGCTCTCTACGCGTTGGACGGGTCAATTGTGCTTATCGCGGGCGGCGCTGACAAGGGGCTGGACTTCATGGAGCTTGCGCCGGACGTGGCGAGCCGCGCACAATCCGTGGTTTTGCTGGAAGGCACAGCCACCGAACTGATGGAGCAGCAATTTCGTGACGCGGGCGCCACCATAGTTGGCCGCTATGATGACTTTGAGGAGGCTGTGGCCGCCGCATGGGAGGCTGCTTCCGCAGGAGGGGCAGTGCTGCTCTCCCCAGCCACAGCTTCTTTCGGCATGTTCCGCAACGAGTTCGAGCGCGGAGAGCGCTTCCGCGTAATTGTCGCAGCCCTTGTGGAAAACTCCACCTAGTAACCCGCACATGGTGTAGAGTGCTATGTACATGGCCGCCGTGCGTGGCGCGTGTGTGTACTTCCCTCTGTCGATGATAAACGTCTGCTCGCAACTATTAGACGGTACCTCTCAAAAAGATGCTTAAGCGCTCACGACGATTCGAAAGGCCCGATTACTGGATACTGGCTGTGGTTGGTATCCTCTGCATAATCGGCGTGCTAATGGTTTTCTCATCAAGCGGCGTCAGCCCCGACGATCCTACCTACCTGATAAATCGCCATATTCAGTGGCTGGTAGTCGGTTCCGTTGCCCTCTTTGTGACCATGAGCGTGCCCTACACCTACTGGCGGCGCTTCTCGGTGCCCGCAATTCTTGTGGCGCTCGCGCTGCTGGTGCTGGTGCTGGTCGCTCCTCCCTGGCTCTCCCAGGAGGTGAATGGCGCAAAGCGGTGGCTATCACCGGGCAACCTGCCCATCTCTCTCCAACCTTCTGAGCTTGCCAAGCTTGCATTCGTGATATACTTGGCGGATTGGTGCTCCACCAAAGGCGAGAAGGTGCGTGACTTCTCTTATGGCCTGATCCCCTTCGGTATTATGCTAGGAGTGCTAGGAGTGCTCGTCTTTATGGAACCGGACATGGGCACTACCCTGGTCCTCTTTTCTACGGGGGTGGTGGTCTACTTTGTCTCCGGCGCTGCTGGTAAGCATATGTTTATCGGCCTGCTATTGGCGGGTGGAGCCTTCGCTACTGCGGCGCTGATCGAGCCTTATCGCTTCAAACGTATATTGTCGTTTCAGAACCCCTGGGACGACCCTACCGGCGTAGGCTATCACACCGTGCAGTCGCTACTTGCCCTCGGCTCCGGGGGCCTGACGGGGATGGGGCTGGGGGCTTCCCGGCAGAAGTTCGGCTGGCTGCCGGAGCAGTCCACCGACGCCATTTTCTCGGTCTGGGGGCAAGAGGCAGGTTTTATAGGCGCGGTGTTGATGCTCGCCCTCTTTGTGATGCTGGCGTGGCGCGGCTATCGAGTAGCCCGCACAGCGCCCGACGGCTTCGGGCAGCTCCTCGCCGCTGGCATTACAACCTGGATAATCGCCCAGGCGATGATCAATATCGGCGCGGTCAGTGGGGCGATACCCTTCACAGGGGTGCCTTTGCCTTTCATCAGCTACGGTGGTTCCTCTCTGCTCATTCTGTTGGCGGGCGTCGGGCTGCTCCTCAATATATCGAAGTATGCCAATTCGCCTCTGGCCGAAGCGCCACCAGCCGCGAGCGGCAGAGTACTCAAGATGGAGAGAAAATACGAGGTATAGCGCCAAAGATGAGAAGCGTGAGTGCCACCTCTTTTTGGTCGTTGCATTTCCTCACGTCGGCGGAGCTACGCTATGGTAATCACTCTTGAATGGTGGCAATGGGTCCTTCCCGCCATAATTGCCTGCGCCGTAGTCGGCATCTACATGGGCTGGCGCATCATGGGGCTGTGGACTGTGGGCGTCTTTTTCAGTGGGCTTGTGGCGACCCGCCTCGGCCCCAAGCTCGGCCTCTTGATAAATAAGCTGTTCAGCGTGATCGGACAGTTCTTCGCAATCGCCGCCGGTAAAGACGAAAATAGCATCAACCCGCCCCAGATCGTAATCGCGTCACCCTGGGAGCCTGTGGCTACAGGGCTGCTCTTTCTTGGGCTGGTGGTTCTCTCCTGGTGGATAGCGCGCAAGCTCGCGAGCCGAGGCAGCGATATTGGCCTGCTGGGCCACCTGCTCGGCGGGACCTTTGGCGTGCTCGTCTCCGTAATTGGCCTCTCGCAAGCTTTCGACTACTGGAGCGATTTCGTCAAGCGTAGTGGCTCCAACCCTTCAAGTCCGGCTGCGGTGACGGTGCCGCAAATCTCTGTAGGCGTGGCGAGTCTCCCTGGCTCCAACCCCCTGGTGGGCCTTGCCACAGTAGCCATCGGCCTTTTCCTGCTCATCATAATTATCTACACCATCTGGCGGGCGGTCCGAACAGCCCTTTGATATGCAGCGCCGATATTGCGGCGTGCACTTCGGGCGCAACCTTTAGTATCTGTGGTCAGTTATATATATGAGGGCGCTCATAATTTCCAGTAAGCATATCTGCTGGCCGCTTGATATACACAACTACTACCATGCAGCCCGGAGCAGCGCCCGCCTCCGCATGCATAGCTGCGTGAAGACAAAATGAGGAGAAGAATGATGAAACGGAGCTTAGGCTACGCGATGCTTTTAGGAACAGGCGTCGCAATAGGAATATTCGTATCGCTTACATGGCGAACGTATAGCACGATCGCTGCGCCCGGTGACTGCCAGGATTTTCCGCAGACCGGGCATAAGGTGTGCGGCAGGTTCCTCAATTACTGGCTGAACAATGGCGCGCTGGCACAGCAAGGATATCCGCTATCTGAGGAGTTCACCGAAACCAGCGATCTCAACGGCAAACCGTACACCGTACAGTACTTTGAGCGTGCAGTTTTCGAGCTTCACCCTGAAAACCAGCCGCCCAACGACGTGCTCCTCTCTCAGCTTGGCACTTATCTCGCCAAAGAGAACTATAGTAAGGGCTTCCCTGCGACATCTGGAGAAACGCCTTTCTATGAGAAGCGCACTTCGGCCACAGATGCGTTGAAGTCGTACTATAATGCTGTCAACCGCAAAGAGTATGAGCGGGCCTATAGCTACTTCCAGGGCTCCCCTAATCCCTCGCCCGATGTAGCACCTCCATACAATCAGTTCGTAGCCGGCTACGCGGATACCGTTTCTACAACGCTGGCTGTGGGCAAGGAAACTATAGATGCTGGAGCAGGCAACATCTATAGCAGCATACCTGTAGTCATTACTGCCAAGCGTACTAATGGCAGCACAGAGACTTTCTCCGGCTGCTATTTCATGCACAGAGTAAACGATGGTATCTCTCTCAACCCACTCGATGAGCTTTGGAGCATCAACTTCGCCAGGCTATCTACAGCCCCCGCAAACACCTCCGTAGATGCGATGCTGGCGCAAACCTGCACCAGATAGATGTAGGGGTTGGGGAGCAGAGGTCAGGATTTAGGCTCAGCTACTAACCTCTGCTCCCTGGTCACCAGATGTTAACTTTCGTACAATACCCTCATGGTTGGTACCCTACAGCGTATCTCGTACTCCGGTAATCGTTGGCACTTCATAGGGATCGGCGGGGCGGGGATGAGCGCCCTTGCTGCCGCCTTGCTCGATCTGGGGGCGCAAGTCAGCGGGTCGGACGCTTGCGCATCGGAGGCTGCTCGCGCCCTCGAAGAGCGCGGCGCTCGCATCTTCACAGGCCACAGCGCCTCTAACCTCGGCGACGCCACTCACGTGGTGTTGACCACCGCGATACCCCCTGACAACCCTGAGCTACAGGCTGCCAGAGAGCGTGGCTTACCTATTGTCAAGCGTGCTGACTTGCTGGGGCAGCTAATGGATACCATGCGCGGCGTAGCTGTTGCAGGCACGCACGGGAAGACCACCACCTCTGCGATGCTGGCCTGGGTGCTCGCCACGTCGGGGCGCGACCCTGCCTACATGGTTGGTGGGCAGATACGCGGCCTGGGGCCGGGCGGCCACTGGGGCGCAGGCTCCGAGTTAGTCGCCGAGGCCGATGAGTACGACCGCTCCTTTCTTTACCTGCACCCCGAAGTGGCGATAATCACCAATATAGAGACGGATCACCTTGAGTATTACGGCAGCGCAGGAGCAATATATGCAGCCTTTGGCGACTTCGCCGCCAACGTTAAGCGGGGTGGCCTCCTCATTCTCTGCGCCGATGATGCAGGCGCGAGCTCGCTCGCCTATGACCTTGTCGGAAGCGCCGCGCCATTTCGCCTGCAACTCTATGGATTGAGCGACAAAGCTCTTTGGAGGCCGGAGAAACTGTCGCAGAACAGTCGCGGCGGCACAGATTATATTGCTGTGCGCGGCGGCGCGGAGATTGCCGGGCTATCGCTGCAAATACCAGGCATGCACAATGTGCTCAATTCATTGGCCGCTCTCGCTGCCTGCGTTGAGTTGGGGGTGCCCATTAGCGAGGCTGCCCACCGGCTGAGTGAGTTCGTGGGCACGCAGCGCCGCTTCGAGGTGAAAGGTGAAGCCGGTGGTGTGACGGTAATTGACGATTATGCACACCACCCGACCGAAATATCGGCTAATATCACGGCGGCCAGGGCGCGCTATCCTGGGCGCAGGCTCGTTGTCCTTTTTCAGCCTCACACCTACACCCGGACGCGCGACTTTCTACAAGGGTTCGCCGCTTCGTTAAGCGCTGCCGATCAGGTAGTGGTGACAGAGATATATGCCTCACGTGAGCGGGACACTCTGGGAATGAGTGGCCGCCAGATAGTTGAGCGGATAACAGCACCCCAGGCGTATTTCGCACCCACGCTGAGTGAAGCCCGAGAAACCCTGCTCGACGATCTTGCGCCGGGCGATCTTTTACTTACGATGGGCGCGGGCGATGTCTGGCGGGTGGGCGAAGAGGTGCTCACAGGGCTGCAAGAGAGAGATGCAGATAAAAGCCTGCCGCCCGGAAGACGACATATCCCCTTAGCTGAGGGCGAGGGGGTCGAGTTGATGCACGAGCAGGCTCAAGCGCAGAGGCAGGGCAGTGGGGAGCATCTCACATCCCCCAGCGTTACTTTCAGGGCTGATATAGCGTCTCGGCTTACGCAAGCCATAGGCCTCCCGGTAGTGCGTGACGAGCCGATGAGCAAGCATAACTCGCTAAGGATTGGCGGCCCGGCTACCCTCTTCGTCACGGTGGACAGCGCCGAGCAACTTATCGCGGCGCTGTTATTTGCGCGGCAAAATGACGTTCCATACCTGGTTATCGGTAACGGCACAAACATGATCGTGGGCGACTACGGCATAGATGGTCTTGTAATACACAATAAGACGAATAAAATATCCCACGATCTTACAGGAGACGCGACGAGCCTATGGCATGTGGACTCCGGTCTGCTATTCAGCCGCCTCGCCAGAATCACTTGCGATGCAGGGTGGACAGGGCTGGAGTGGTCGAATAGTGTGCCGGGAAGCGTGGGTGGTGGCGTGGTAAGCAACGCCGGGGCACACGGCAAAGAGCTTAAAGATGACCTTGCGTCCATCAGGGTACTGACCGGAGAAGGCAAGATCGAAGAGTGGCCCGTTGACCGACTCCAACTAGGTTATCGCACAAGCCGTTTCAAGGCTCATGGTACGCGCACTTTATCTCCCACAGAGGTTATTCTGAGTGCGAGCATCATCTTGTACCGCGACCTTGAGGGGCAATGCGCCGCCCGGATGCGTGCGTACCTGCAAGAGAGGCAGGCAACGCAGCCGCAGGGCAAAAGCGCAGGCTCTACCTTCAAGAACCCGCCAGCGAACTCAGCCGGTTATCTGATAGAGCAAGTAGGGCTAAAGGGCTACAGGTTCGGCCAGGCGCAATTTTCTCCCAAGCACGCCAACTTTATGATGAACCTCGGAGGCGCTACAGCATCTGATGTGCTTTACTTGATGGACCTCGCACGCTCTCGTGTTCGCGAGCAGTTCGGTATCGAGCTGGAGCCTGAGATAGAGTTTATTAACGATCAGGAACCGGAGGTTAGTAGCTAACCTCCGGTTCCTGAATAAAAGGGTGCAGAAAATTAGCGGTTGGTGTTTCTCGTGGTGTCGGTCGTATCGTAGGGTGCCATTCCGCTATGCGCGCTGTCGCTATGCGTGGTGTCTGTGGTAGTTTGGGTGCTCTGCGTTGTGATATTGTCGCCAGCGTTCCCCTGCACCTGTACACCCTCAGTGGGTGTTACTTCTACATGCTCGTGGCGTGCGGTACCGGTGAGGGTCGTCTGCTCCTCAACCGCCCGCTTCTCTATGCCAACCTCTTCTCGGACACGAGTTTGTTTCTGAAGCTCGGCCTGCTCTTCGTAAACAGGTACGCGGATAGTCTCATCCTTCATGTCTGTGATCTCTCCAGCCTGCACCGGACGATCAACAGGGGTGCGCTCGATGTAGACCTCCTCGCGGCGGAGGGTTACAGGCACTTCTTCCTGCTTCTCATGCACAACCTTATGCAGCTCAACCTGACCCGCCTCAGCAGACTGCTTTACGGGGGTCAGGGTCTCGTCCCTAAGCTGCACTCGTGTCTGGTCAGCGTTCTTGCGGCTTCCTGTTGTCTCATCCACCATGCCATACTGGCGCTGGTCAACGGGCATATTCCGGTATTGTGCAGCCTGCTGCCTTCTCATATCAGCGTCGTTCGTGTTGCCGGCGCCGGCTGCGCCCATATTTCCGCCCTGACCGGTTCCAGCCAGGTCAATGTACTCAGCGCCGTTTTGCAGCATTACACCTAGAGCGTCATCGCCGCGGCCACCCGCGTCTACGGTGACAATGCTGTGCCCTTCCTGCATACGGTTCTGATACATATTAGCTACTTCCTCTTCCATGCCAACGTTGCGGAAGGCCTGTACCGCCGAGTTATCAGCTATGCGGGCGTTGAAGCCTGCTGACTGTAGCGCCTGAACAGCCTGTTGGGCTGCCGCATCGTCTAGGAAAACACCTACTACTGTGTCATTCTGGTTAGCCATGATAAGAGTACCTCCTGGTAATTGAAAAACTATCTTTCCGCTTCGGTATTCCGGCGTCGCGCCGCCACACGCCGGCAGCTACCAACTAGATCAGCGCCGCCTGGGGCTTTCGGCTCCAGCGCGCTCTATGTTGCCCGCCGTTTCTACTTCAACATGCTCGCTTCTCACCACATCGCTTACTTCTTGCCGTGTCAGCACGCGCCTCTTGTTGACACGCAGTTCTTCGCGCACGACGCGACGTTTGGTGACCACCAGCTCCTCTTCTACGACAGGAATAATCCATACATCGCCTTCCTGCCTCGGCGCTGCAGCTTCGCCGTCTGCGAGTACTTTGTTGACGGGCACGCGGTCAACCTGTACTTCTTCGTAGGCGAGTTCTACAGGTACGGTCTTGGTTTCTTCTTGAACTCGCTTCCTGAGAACGATGGTGCCCGCTTCTACCCATTGCTTTACTACCTGCAACTCTTCTTCAGCCAACGGTACGACAATATGCTCGCCGGTATTCTGGACCACTTGCTCTATAACCTGGGTCTCTTTGTCGGCAGCTTTGCCTTTGTGCTTAGGAGGCGGATCCGTACTGGAAAATTGCTCCGCCTTTTTGCTTTGTTTCTTCATAGTAGTTTACTCCCATGTTGTCGCGCCCTCTATCTTCAGGCAAGTTCCATGCCAAACACCGAGACCAGTGGACCAGGGCTCAGAAGTTAGTAGCTGAGCCCTGGTCTGCGGCCTCGCTATGTGGAAAAGTGCTCATTGCGCGCTGGTAGGGTTATAGTTAAGACCTGTTCGGCTGTTTCGATTATAATGTTGGAGCCTCGGTTCAGTTATTCACCCATACCTTACCGTAGAAGATCTTCTACTTATTCTATGTCACTTTCTATGTCACTGCTCACCTTACCAGGTCGTCGGTCGTTTAGGCCGCTCGCCCGCCGCTCGCCCATTGAATATTGAAATTGTGTTAGGTGGCTGACATGAGAGTTTATAGCTACTTCAGGAGCAAATACGTTGGCGCGCAAGATTAGAGTGGGCGTTTTATTCGGGGGGCAATCGAGCGAGCATGAAGTATCAATCGCTTCCGCTCGCAGTGTCATCTCCGCGATGGACCCCGAAAAGTACGAGATCGTACCCATAGGTATTACCAGGAGCGGGATATGGCTTTCCTCGGGCGACCCTATGAGTAGACTTCGTGCCGGTGTGGAAGCGGATAGTATGCCGCGTCTGGCCTCGATGCTTGCCCACGACCCTACCGGGGAGGCTGCCGCTGAAGTTGTGCAGCTAACTCCTCGATCAAGTGATAGCACAGAGCTATCGGTAGAGGTGGGCAAGCCTGTGGACGTCATCTTCCCTGTGCTGCATGGGCCTTACGGGGAAGATGGCACAGTGCAAGGCGCTCTTGAGCTCGCCGGTATACCTTATGTGGGATCAGGGGTGCTTGGTTCGGCTGTTTCTATGGATAAAGACCTGATGAAGCAGCTTTTCATCGCGCGCGGCATACCTGTCACGCCATATATCTGCGTCAGCCGAGCCGAGTGGAGGCGTGACCCTGAAAAGGTGCAGCAAGATGCTGAGAACCGGCTTAGCTATCCTATCTTTGCCAAGCCCTCCAATATGGGGTCCAGCGTTGGCATATCCAAGATTCACGGTCCAGAGGAGTTCTCGCCTGCTGTGAACCTCGCTGCGCGCTACGACAGGCGGCTGATCATCGAACAGGGGCTGCAAAACGCTCATGAGTGCGAGTGCGCTGTGCTCGGCAACGACTATCCAGAGGCTTCGGTGGTGGGCGAGGTGGTGCCGGGGAACGAGTTCTACGATTACCGGGCAAAATACGTGGACGACAACTCAGCGATCATTATTCCGGCAGGTCTTCCAAGCGCTATCTGCGAAAGGGTGCGCCAGATCGCCATCGAAGCATTCAAGGCGGTGGATGCCGCAGGGATGGCTCGTGTTGACTTCTTTGTGGCGCGGGACATGTCGGGCGTGTGGATCAACGAGATAAACACAATCCCCGGCTTCACCCGCATCTCTATGTATCCCAAGCTGTGGGAAGCATCAGGCTTACCTTTCCCCAAGCTGATAGACAGGTTGATAGAACTGGCTTTGGAGCGTCAGGTAGATCGTATTATGAACAAATCAGCTCTTGAAGAGGAAGGGGGCGATCTTCCAGTATGAGCCACGAGCGTATAGTCAACCTGGCAAAACGCTCCCGCGCAGAGGCACAAGTGAGCAGTGAGCGTCCTGTATCGCTCTCTGAGGAGGCGCGCAACCCCAGGCGGCACATGGCTTCGGCCAGCAAAACAGGCTGGCGGCTCTTCAATGAGGACGTACGGCGCGGGCGCTTCTTCGCTCTCGTGGGGTTGGCTTTTATCCTGGCGGCTGCCGTTTCCTTCGCCACCTCGCCCGAATATGTAGTGACTACTGTATCGGTGCAAGGCAGTAAGGTATTGAGCGTTGATCAGGCCAACGAGATAGCAGGCGTTCAGGGCCAGAACATTTTCCTGGTGGACCCCTCTGCGGTGCGTGCGCGGCTCGCCGAGAAAGCGGCATTGCTGAAAGGCGTCTCCGTGGAGACGCGGCTGCCCAACCAGGTGATCGTACATGTGCAAGAGCGCCGCCCCGCCGTTGTCTGGGTGATAGGCGATGGCACCCCACTCCTGGTGAGCGATGATCACGTCGTAGTAGGCAGCGCCACTACCCTCAACGGTTTCGTCACGATCTTTGATCGCTCGCCTATGTCCGATTCCCTCAAGATAGGCGCGCCCATGCCTGTGAACAAAGCCGATGCCATCGACACCGCGCAGCAGATATACCTTACTTTGCCCCTTGCTACAGCTTTGCAGTTACGGCAGCTCGAATGGGCGCCGGACAACGGCATAACGGCTATTACTGTGATGGGGCAGCGAATCGACTTCGGCACAGGCGATCAACTCGATGAGAAGATAAAGGTTGTGCAAGCAGTAGTGCAGCAGTTCAGCCAAAGCAACCGGCAATGGAGCATTCTCGATGTTAGATCGACCGAACGACCCAGTGTGAAGTAAGCGCGAGCACTTAGGAGTGAGCGCTGAGAAGTGAAAAGTAACAGCTGCCGCCGTGTAAATCGCCTTATGAATTTGCCGCGAAGATATGACAGTTGCTTATGCAGGAGTTTTCCACAACAATGGTGGAAACGAGACTATAATACAAAGAAGGGAGAGTAGAATGATACCCCCAGAGATAGACAGGAGGAAACGGGTCACGGGCGAGAGCCTTTATTAATTGCTTTTGCCTCTTTATGGTCCAAAATGCGCATATGCCCAACAACGATAGGATTATAGTCGGCATTGACGTCGGCACGCATAAAGTCTGCACAATAGTAGCGGAGACCGACCCTGGCCCCGGCAATCGCTTCAACGTCCTCGGCGTTGGGGCTGTGGCGTCAGAAGGGGTGTCTAAGGGGATGATCAGCGATATTGTGAAAGCGAGCGGCGCTATAGCACATTCGCTCGAAGCTGCCGAGCGACAATCAGGTTGTCGCATCCTCTCAGCTTACGTCTCTATATCAGGCAACCATATCTCCTCCCTCAACAGCAGAGGCCTGGTGGCGGTCTCTCACCCCGACCGCGTTATCGCCCAGGACGATGTGACGAGGGCTGTGGAAGCCGCTCGCGCTATGGCGATACCATCAGGGCGCGATGTGCTGCATGTGATCCCCAGAACCTACACAGTTGATGGGCAGGAGGGGATTCGCAACCCGCTGGGCCTGTCGGGGTTCCGCCTCGATGTTGAAACCCATATAGTTACCGGAGCTGAGAATGTGCGCGAGAACCTGATACGTTGCGTGCAAAAGGCGGACGTTGAGGTTGACGACCTGGTGCTTTCTCCTCTTGCTTCGGCTGAGGCGGTGCTTACCGAGCAGGAGAAAAACCTCGGTGTGGTGCTTGTGGATATAGGGCACGGCACAACTGACATAGCTATCTATGTTGAAGGCTCTGTCTGGCACACGAAAGTGATCCCAATCGGCGGCTGGCAATTGACAAATGATCTGGTGATCGTCTTCAACATACCGTATGAGGCTGCCGAGGCGCTGAAGCTCCAGTACGGTAACGCCGCTGTGCCTGGTACCAGGCGGCACAATATTGAGATGCCACAATCTACAAACGGCAGATCGCATCCGCACACTAAGCCCGCCCCCGTCTACGCCAACGGCCACTCGCAGAATGGTTCTGTAGGCATCGCCAGCGATCCTACTGTGGACAGCCGAGAAGAATACCCACTGGATGATGATACCATTGAAGCCCAGACATTCGAGGGCGGCACACGCACTTTGCAGCGCGATGAGCTTAACGAGGTGATGCATGCCCGGCTCAACCAGCTCTTCACCATGATCGGCGATGAGATAAGGCGGTGCGGATATGAGGGGCTGCTGCCTGCGGGGGTGGTGCTGACGGGTGGTGTGGCTGCCATGCCCGCAATAGAGCCTCTTGCCACCAGCTACTTACGTATGCCTGTGCGTACCGCCCACCCACGCAAGATTGGCGGCCTCGCCGATGCTTTTGAAAGCCCCGCTTACGCAACGGGTGTCGGCTTGGTGCTCTGGGGCCTAAAACAAGGTTCCTCCACCCCGGTACACTCCCCCTTTAGAGTTAATCGCGACAGTCCAAGTGAGGCGAAACAAAGCTCATTGGCTAAGTGGCTGAAAGGCTTTTTACCCCAGGGCTAAGCTCCTGTAGTAGGCCTTAATCACAGCGTAAAGGCTCCGATAATGAATATTGGCGCGTTTTGTACTTGAACTCGGCGCGCTAATAGTGTATTATCTCTGATATTGTCTTATACAGTCCAGTCTGGAAGGTTGGCGTTCACGGTCATCCCCTTCAGGCCACACTCTTAAGCTCAGCAGGCGTCCAACGACGCAAAGATAGAGGTAAAAGCAGCCCGACCCGGAATCCTTATGCCAGGAGAGGGATCGAGGGGGAAAAGGAGGAGCTATTCTATGTTTCCACCGATAGGCGGTAGCTCAAACCGGCCCGTACCTATACAGTACGGCCATAACCGCAACGACGACCTACCATCAGAGAATTTCGCGCAGATAAAAGTCATAGGCGTAGGTGGCGGTGGATCGAACGCCGTCAACCGTATGATACAGGCCGGTGTCAAGGGTGTGGATTTCATCGCAGTGAACACCGATGCCCAGGCTCTGGTACACTCCGAAGCGCCTACGCGCATTCGCATAGGCGATAAGCTAACCAAAGGCCTCGGCTCAGGTGGCAACCCTGATGTGGGTCGCCGCGCCGCCGACGAAAGCAGCGAAGAGCTTTTCGAGGTGCTCAAGGGCGCTGACATGGTATTCATCACCGCAGGCATGGGCGGCGGCACAGGCACAGGCGCTTCCCCCGTTATCGCCCAGATCTCGCGGGAAATCGGCGCGCTCACCGTAGCCGTAGTCACCAAGCCTTTCACCTTTGAAGGCCCGCGCCGCAGGCTCTCGGCCGACGAAGGCATAACCGGCCTGAAAGAACAGGTAGATACACTCATAACCATACCCAATGACCGGCTCCTCCAGATAGCTGACAAGAAAACCACCCTCAACGAGGCTTTCCGTATCGCTGATGATGTGCTTCGCCAGGGCATCCAGGGCATATCGGACCTTATAACCGAGCCGGGCTTAATTAACCTTGACTTCGCCGACGTCAAGAGCATTATGCAAGTGGCAGGCTCCGCGCTTATGGCCGTCGGACGGGGCACAGGCGACACCCGTTGCATGGACGCCGCACGCCAGGCGATAGAATCACCACTGCTGGAAATCAGCATCGAGGGAGCAAAGGGCGTCCTCTTCAACATCACCGGCGGCTCTGACCTCGGAATGCTCGAAGTAACCGAAGCGGCTTCCGTCATCCAACAGGCTGCTGACCCTGATGCAAATATCATTTTCGGCGCTGTGATAGACCCGGAGATGGGCAACGATGTGAAGATTACCCTGATCGCCACTGGCTTTGATTCGTCACGCCGCCAGGCAGAGATGCGCCCCAACTACGGCAGACATGAGACGGGGAGTAGCGCACCTGCGCAGCGCGATCAGAGCCAGCATGCTCCTGCGTATAACCAGCCGCCTTATACCGGGCAACAGTATGTGGAGAACGGCAACGGGCAATCGCAGCCGAACGCCGGGGGCCAGCCGCAATCGCAATCGCAATCGCAGCCCCAGAATCCTTCGCAGGTACGCCCAACCACTCCACGGCCGGCAGTGCAGCCTCAAAGCGGCGACGAACTGGACATACCACCTTTCCTCTATCCCAAGTTCAAGAATCGCTGACTTCCTACCTCGCTCTCGCCATAATAGGTACATAGTAAAAGGAAAGAGCTACCACGCTCCGTAATCGTGGTAGCTCTTTCCTTTTGGAGCATAACGTTCAGACTCTCTAAACTCCTGGCCCGAACATTTACAGGCGCGTGCCATCTTGCAGACATCTGTATTTACTATTTATACTAACCAATGAGAGGAGGAGACAGAGCATTGAGGGACAAGCAACACACGATCATGGCCGTCCACGCCCACCCCGACGATGAGGTGGTCTTCACGGGAGGAACACTCGCCCTGTATCACAGCAGGGGGGCGCGCATCGTTCTGGTTACTGCAACAGGAGGTGAGGAGGGCGAGATACATGACCCTGACCTCGACCCTGAGGAAGCGCGCCCACGATTGGGCGAGATAAGGCGCGAGGAGCTGCGCCGCGCGGTCCGCATATTGGGGATAGACGACCTGGAGCTTCTGAACTACAGAGACTCCGGCATGGTAGGCACCGAAGCGAATGCTCATGCCGAGAACTTCCATAACTCTGATCGCGAGGAAGCGGCGCGCAGGTTAGTGGCGCTCGTGCGACGCTACAGGCCCCAAGTGCTCATTACATATGATGAGAACGGGTCTTACGGCCACCCCGACCACATAGCCGCTAACGTAATCACACAGATGGCATACGATAGCGCCGGCGATCCTTCATATCATCCTGAGCTTGGCGAGCCGTGGGAGCCGCAAAAACTCTATTACTCGCACTGGGCCGAAGAGAACTTCGTAAAGGCGAAGGTGATGTACGAAGAGCGCGGCCTGAAGTGGCCCTGGGACGCGGAGGAGCAGAAGGACGCCGATCCTGAGCACACGAGCACCGAAGAAGCTGTTGCCGAGCAAGAGGAAAAAGAGGAGGAGGCAAAGGAGGAGGGCAAGCCGCCTGAATACCTGCCGCCTCCCGTAACCACGCGAATAGATGTGCGCCGCTTTGTACCGCAAAAGCGGAAGGCTGTGCTGGTGCATCGCACACAATTTTCCAACGGTGGCCTCTTCCTGACAATGCCCGACGACATTGCTGACGTTGCCTTCGGTGAAGAAGACTACAGCCTGGTGAAGAGCCGTGTGCAGGCTCCTGACCAGGAAGATGACCTCCTGGCGGGGCTGACGGCGAGCAAGGGCTGAGCGGCTATCATTTGCTCCTGGTTACGAACTTCGCCTGCCGTCACGATTTGTTATAATTGGGGAGTGAAAGCGCGCCGCACGCGTACAGCGTAGATCAGGCAAGGGGTAGATATAGCTCATATGGTATCCGCGTCGTCAGGACTTACAGTTGAAGTGGCTCACAATCTCGATGCCGCCTTGAGCAGCGAGGGGCCTTCGGGCGCGTGGCTTAAGAGAGAAGAGTGGGACGAGCTTCTGGCCCGCTCTGCGTCAAACATCGTCTTTATGACCTGGCAGTGGCAAAGCGTCTGGTGGCGGCACTTTGGCGCTCAGGAGGAGTGTAGACTTCATCTACTGGTAGTGCGTGATGAAAAGGGAGCGCTTACAGGTGTAGCTCCCCTTTTTATTACCTCCGAACCACTGCCGCCACCCAAAGCATATAAACAGGGCGCGCTGCGGCCCAAAGGCGAAGGGGCACCTTTACGCATAGTTCGGATCGTTGGCGGCATTGACGTAGCCGATTACCTCGATGTGATAGCGCCTCACAACCGAATGGAGAATGTATGGTCGGTGGTGCTCGACTATCTTGTGGAGCAGCGCGTTGAATGGGACGTGATAGACTTCCATTCCCTGCCGCAATTCTCACCTTCGCATCAGATTTTGCCCCGTCTGGCAGCCGAGAGGGAGCTTGATTTCCAGCTGTTCCCGGAGGATGTAAGCCCCGTTATCTCTTTGCCGGTGGATTGGGAGGCTTATCTGATGAGCCTGCGCAAGAAAGATCGCCATGAACTCCGGCGTAAAGTGCGCAAGCTGGAAGGCCGAGATGACGTAAAGTGGTATCTCGTCTCGCCCACTGATGCTGAGGCGCTGCATACTGCTATGAAGGTCTTCCTCAACTTGCTCAGGAGGAGCGACCCCGAAAAAGCCGGCTTCATGGACGATAAGATGGCAAGCTACTTTCTCGATATGGCCACCAGCCTCGCTGACACAGGCTGGCTTGATCTTGCCATTCTGGAGGTGGACAGCCAGCCTGCTTCCGCCTACTTATCCTTCGTCTTCAATGGCCGTCTTTACCTGTACAACTCAGGATACGACCCCAGGTTCGCCTCGTACAGCGCGGGCGTAGCGTTACTCGCCTATCGTATCCACAAGGCGATCCTGCAAGGCTGCCGCTACTTCGACTTTCTACGAGGGGACGAGCCATACAAGTACGATTTCGGTGCGAAGAACCAGTACGTTTACAGGGCGCTCTGCCTGGCAAGTGAGCAGTCGTAAAGACTATTTACCATAACTGTACCAGCTAGAGAGTTGTGAAAGGACCAGGGAAGATCAAATAACCATGTGTAGAATCGCGATGATAAGCATGCATACCTGCCCCCTGGCCTGCCCACAGGCGTTGCTGGGTGGGCGTGAGACCGGTGGGATGAATGTGTATGTTCGTGAGCTTAGCCGTGAGCTGGGAAGGCGCGGCAAACGCGTGGACGTTTTTACCCGCTTTCAGGATGCAGAGACAGAAGAGATAGAGACCTTTGGCTACGATGCCAGGGTGATCCACTTGCCCGCCGGAGCGTTAGCTCCATATGATAAGAATAAGCTCATCAACCATGTGGGCCAGTTCGTTGAGGGCATAGAGCAATTTGCCCTGAAAGAAGGCATCAGCTACGACCTGGTGCATGGTCATTACTGGCTGTCGGGCGTGGTAGGGCACAACCTCCAGGAGCGATGGAACGTGCCTCTGGTGCAGATGTTCCATACACTTGGGGAACTGAAGAATAGCGTCGCCAAAAGCGGTGAAGAGCAGGAAGTAGGGGCGCGTATCGAAACAGAGCGTGAAGTTATGCGCTGGGCTGACCGGATAGTAGCTGCCACACCTCTTGAGCGGGCGCAGATGTCGTGGTTCTACAGCGCTGACGCGAAGAAGATCAGCGTGATACCTGCCGGTGTAGATACCAACCTCTTCTATCCGCGTGACCGCGCACAGGTACGTAGGGAGCTTGGCCTGCCTGACCTGGCGACCCCTATACTTCTTTTTGTGGGCCGTATCGAGAGGCTAAAAGGGCTGGACACCCTGCTGGAGTCGGTAGCGGTGGTGAGTCGCACCTGCTCAGGACGCAACCTGAAAGTGCTGATTGTCGGCGGTGGCGGGCAGACCGAAGAGGAAAATGCCGAGTTGCACCGCGTAGTCCAACTTTATCACGACCTGAACCTTGAAGAGCAGGTGGAGTTCGTCGGTTCCAGGCCACAGGAGATGCTGCCTCTCTATTACGCGTCAGCGGACATAACAGTGATGCCCTCGCACTACGAGTCGTTCGGCCTGGTAGCTGTGGAGTCTATGGCTTCGGGCACCCCGGTGATTGCTTCTAACGTGGGTGGATTATCCTATACTGTGAAAGATGGCGAGACCGGCTTCCTGGTGCCTGAAGAGAACCACTTCGCCCTGGCCGAGCAGGTGCATAATCTCCTCAAGAACCCTGAGCTACGCCTTCGGATGGGCGAGCAAGCAGCCGAGCACGCCAAGCAATACTCCTGGAGCAATATCGCAGCCGAGATGGTAGACCTATACGACGCCGAGATATTCGCCCGATGTGGCACCTCGTGCAGCTGCGTTTAGCCTCAAGTATACATCACCCGTGCCTGGCCCAGCTTTAGGTTCGTAGAGCAAGGGCGTCTCAATCGTAGGCTGGACGAGAAGGCAAAGGCGCTTCCCTATCAGGTTGCTCTAATGCGCGCCGCAAAGTGACAAATTAACCGCCAGGGGCGGGAAATTGCGGCGTTGTGTGCCTTACCAGCATTGTCCTGGAACCCCAAAGATGTCCAAGAGCTATGCTTATGACGCGGTAATAGTAGGTGGCGGGCCAAACGGCCTGGCGGCGGCCATTACGATGGCACGTGCCGGTTGCTCAACCCTCTTGCTTGAGGCAAGAGGCACTATAGGCGGAGGAAGCCGCTCTGCCGAGCTGACGCTACCCGGCTTCGTGCACGACATCTGCTCAGCAATACACCCTCTGGGAGTTGGCTCCCCATTCATGCGCAGCCTGCCTCTTGAGCGCTATGGCCTGAAGTGGATTTACCCGCCTGTGGCGCTGGCGCACCCGCTGGATGATGGCACGGCAGCTTTGCTGCAACGGTCGGTGCTGAAAAGCTCTCTTTCGCTGAGGCGCGATGCTTCTATTTACCGCAAGCTCATGGCTCCGCTCGTGAAAGATTGGGGCAGGATCGAGCCTGCGGTGCTGGCTCCGCTCGTCGTGCCACAGCACCCGGTCGCCGTGGCGCGCTTCGGCATAGTTGCGCTGCTTCCGGCTCGGCTGCTGGCATCTCTCCTCTTCAAAGGGGAGCTAGCTCAGGGGATGTTCGGGGGGCTGGCGGCCCACTCTATGCTGCCCATCGAGGCTCCTGGCACAGCAGCGGCGGGCCTGGTGCTGGGTATCCTGGCGCACACCGTTGGCTGGCCGATGGCCGGAGGCGGGTCGCAGCAGATAGCGAACGCTATGGCTGCATATCTATACTCGCTGGGCGGACAGATCGAGACGGGCCTGCCTGTTGTGTCTATAGACGATCTGCCCTCTGCTCGTGCTACATTCTTCGATGTAACACCGCGCCAACTGGTGGGCATCGCGGGGCCTCGCTTACCGGAATGGTACAAGAAGCAACTGGCGCGCTACCGCTACGGCCCTGGCGTCTTCAAGCTAGACTACGCGCTCGATGGGCCTATCCCCTGGACTGCCTCGGAATGTACCCTGGCAGGTACGGTGCATCTTGGAGGAAGCCTGCAAGAGATAGCTGCTGCCGAGAGGGGGGTGTGGGAGGGAAAGTTGCCCGAAAAGCCGTTCGTGCTGTTGGCTCAGCAAAGCCTTTTCGACACGACCCGTGCACCCGACGGCAAGCAAACCGCGTGGGCTTACTGCCATGTGCCGAACGGCTCACATTTTGATATGACCTCCCGTATAGAGGGGCAGATCGAGCGATTTGCTCCGGGGTTTAGGGAGCGCATACTGGCCCGCCATGTTATGCCGCCACGTGCTATGCAGCGTTATAACCCGAACTACATCGGCGGCGATATAAACGGGGGAGTGCAAGACCTGTTGCAGATGTTTACGCGCCCCACGCCCGCCTGGAGGCCCTACCGCACAGCTACTCGCGGTATTTATATTTGCTCATCGTCCACGCCGCCCGGCGGAGGCGTGCACGGGCTGTGTGGGTACTTCGCCGCGCAAACCGCTCTCCAGGACCTGGGGCAGAAGAAAGGCTACTGAAAGAGGTCGGGGCGCAACTTTGCGCGGTTGAGAAGCCCTGCGCTGTGGGAGGAGGGGTGCTCTGTTTTAGTGGATGCCCCGGCTGCCCGTAACGCCGAGAGGCACGACTTGCAAATTACCCGCGCCTTCTACAGAATGCTCCCTGAGCAGCTGCGCGCCTGCACATGAGGTGCAGGCTTGTGATGAGTTGGCACCGACCGTGCAGGGCCATACCATTACGAGCTTGATGATGGGCGAGGCCTGACGCGAATTGTCTTTAGCATCTTCAGCGGCGCGCTAGAGACGAGCACCTATAAACCAACAAGCTCTACCCAACAGGTAGGCTTGTTTGCTTGTGGAAGCGACGTGGCTTCTATCTTCATGCACGACAGCCTGAAGGTGCACATCGTAGATTACACGAGCAGCAGGATATATCATTGATCCACTACTACGTACCTGAGAATACCCGCCGGTAAGGCAAATCCTTCAGATGCTGAGCCGTATCTAAAGTCACGGGCTTACCTGCCGCAAAATCTTCGGTTGGTTCTTTGATGGTTGCTTGAGGAAAGTCTTGTTGCATATACAAGTATGCTTTCAAATGCCTTACTGATTGTCAACAGGTAAAGAAACGAGGGGCGGTAAAGCTGAGAGAAATGACACAGCCTATAGCAGTACAAATGAGCACTATAAGCCAGAACCGAGCAGGGAAGCGACAAAGGTTACTGGCAGAAATTGGCAACCAGCCTGATACAGTAAGCTAAAGTAGGACGAAGGGAGAGGTCGTAAATTGGTGAAGACGGAGGCAAGATACGTTGCTGCTCCATGTGAAGAGCGCTCCGAGATTCAATCATTCAACTCTTGGTGCGGCAAAGTACGAGGGCCGTAAAAAGATCGTTGAGCTTGTGCAGGAGAAGGGTTAGCTATTCAAGGTGTGGCTCAGTAACGTAGTCTGATGCCTAAAATTGTACATTTTGTCAAAGGTACTTTA
Organism: Chloroflexota bacterium; assembly: GCA_015478675.1. Next base: position 40,737 of record JADMIH010000014.1, read on the forward strand.
GTACTATTGACTCACGCATTACTTTGGGCTATCCTGCACCTGACGAAGGTACTAGTACAGCTTGGCTCAATAAGCCTACATTATAGAACCTGTCATGACCATAGAACCTGGCACGAACACGTTGCTGCCTGAGAAACCGCTGGTTCTTTTAGGCCAAGCTGTACTAGTGGTGGCGGATCATTCTGTTTCTTCCGATAGATGAATATCCGAGACGAATACCCCGGGCACCCGTTCATGGTTTCTTATCTGCTCTCGTATAGAGCGCGTGCGCTTTAGCTATGTGCGCCCCTGGTTCGTTGGGTCCATCTACTGAAGCTTTCTTCGTCTGCTACTCTTACTCGTTCACTAACTCCTTGTATGAGGAAAGGTGGTCTTCACATGCCCTTCTCCCGCATATGGTCCCCATCTGCTACTCTAGCTGTGATCTTTGTCCTACTCACTCAGAGTTTTCTGGCTCCGCTCACTCAGCTATCTCAGCTTGCCTCGGCGCATGGTGCAGCTTCATCTTATGTGTCCTACCAGAATGGACAGGCCATACAAGCGACAGAAAAGATCAAAGCTCAACAACCGCAAGCTTTGCAGAACAGTCAGTATCAATCGCCAGACACAGGCGGCGCTAAGAGGCCTGCTACTCCCATGATTAGCCCAACACCCATTCCGCCCTCTCCCGGCGACTGGTTCCTAAATCGGCCCACTGACAGTAGCGAATGGTGTGTGCCAGGATATGGTTGCTATCCTGGCGGCGCAGCTAACGATGGAGACCCAAGCACTTTCTTTTCAGATGCTAATATCGGCCGCCGTTGGTGGCAAGTCACCATTGAACGGGCCGTTAGCATAAATAGGATTAGAATAGATCAGGGTCCAGCAGACCCGCAGCTTTGTAATACAATAAGCGTCCGAACGTCTCAGTACGGCATGCTATTAGGAGTATTTAGCGTGGGGCCGGGTTGGAACGACCTAAACTTTACCCCTGTGTCGTCAAGCTCATATTACCTTGCATGTGATAATGGTAACTACGACAGAGGCAGATGGGTGATGTACAGCACTGAGGGCTATGCTGATGACCCTCCCAGCACACCTCAGGATTATGAATATAACGGTGGTGGGACCGGAGTTGAGGGCACAGACCCTTGTGGCTGTGGGGGTGATCCGGTAAATACGGCCACCGGCGACTTCTTCCACTCTTTCACAGACCTATCTGTCCCTGGGCGTAGTTTGCCTCTTCTCTTCAACCGTACATACAACTCAGCAACGTCCAGTCAGAGCGGCCCACTCGGCTATGGGTGGAATCACTCCTACAACTGGTATATAGACCAGGATCCAAGTAACAACGATTACCTTGTGCATGAGGGGAATGGCAGCATTGTGCCATTCGGGCCAGACCTTACTCCACCCAACAGGGTCGAGGCTACACTTACCAACAGTGGTGGCACATACAACTTCACTCCCATACACGGGCAGACACATTACTACTTCCAGCCTGTAGGCACACCATCAGTGCTCAAGCTGTCGCAGATCGTGGACCGCAACAACTACACAACTACCCTATCTTACGATGCAAGTGGGCGGCTACAAACGGTGACCGATCCTACCCTGCCCACTGGCCGTACATTGACTTTCCACTATGATCCGACGAGAACCACTTTGCTCACCAGCGTCACAGACGACACCGGAGGACAGGCTGTTTCCTTTCAGTATTACACAGGTTCTGATGACCTGCATATTGTCACTGACGTAGCAGGACACCAGAGTACGTTCGCCTATTATTCTGGCACACACCTTTTGCAAACCATGACTGACCCTAACGGCGGCTCCGTCACAAACACCTATGATGCCAACAGCCGTGTGTTGCAGCAGACCGATCCGCTGAGCAGGCTTACACAGTTCGGCTATTCTGATCTTGGCAATGGAAGTACCTCCACCACCATAACTAACCCTCTGGGCCTCGTGACTACGCACTACTACATGTACAACGTGCTAACGCAGATTGTGCAGAATCCGTCAGCAGCCCAACCAGCCGTGACGACTTATACCTACCAGCCAGGAACAACTCGGCTCTCCTCAGTACAGGACCCCAATGGCAACGTAAGCCACATGAGATGGGATACAGCAGGCAATGTAATCTCGACCACTGATGCTTTACAGCGTACCACGCTGCTTGCCTATAACTCCACCAACGACCCCACCATAATCACAGACACAAGTGGCATCACTACCACCTTCTCTTATGATGCACATGGTAATCTGCTCAGCACCTCACGACCTCTCACCCAGGCTAACCAGCTTGCCACTACCTCTCTCAGCTATGGTGACCCTCTGCACCCTGGAGATGTTACTGGGGTAACCGACCCTAACCTGCACACTTCGAGTATGACATACGACAGCTACGGCTATTTGCAGAGCGCTACCAATCCTCTTAGTAAGACTGTGCAGTACAACCACAACTCTATAGGCTGGCTCACCTCAGTGACTGACCCTATGAGCCACTCTGCTTCCGCTGCCTACAACAGCTACGGCCAGCCCCTCGTAATTACTGACACGAGAGGCTACACCACTACTAACCTCTACGACAATGATGGCAACCTCCTCTCCTCAACAGACGCTAACCACCGCACCACCTCGTACACTTACAACCTGGATAACGAGGTGACCAGGGTAACACAGCCCGATGGTACCCATTCTGACTACGGCTATGATGCGCTGGGCCGGGTTATCACTCAGACCAATGCTCTTAGGCAGAGCACCCTCTACCACTACGATGACCTGAACAGGATAGTTACCACTGTAGATGCACTCAACCGCTCCTCGAAAGCTGCATACGACCTGGTGGGCAACACCACTGTAATCACAGATGCCGCAGGGCTGACCACTACTTTGGGGTATGACCCTGCTTACCAGCTACGGAGTATCACCTACCATGATGGTGGGGTTACGCCTAACGTGCAGTACTCCTACAACTCACTCGGCATGCGCTCTGTGATGACCGATGGCATCGGCACTTCTCTCTACTCCTACGACTCGCTGAACAGGTTGACCTCAGCACAGGATGGGAACGGCAAGAGTGTGGGATACAACTATGACATAGGAGGGAGGCTAACCTCTCTTGTATACCCCGGCACCACAGGCACAGGTATAGTCACCAGAGGGTATGATGATGCCAACCGCCTTACTTCAGTGCAAGACTGGCTCTCCCCACCCTCGTCACACACCACACAGTTCGGCTACAACGATGATGGAGCGCTCACCTCTGTGGGCTACCCTAACGGTGTCACTATGCAGGTGGGTAGAGATGCTGCGAGCGAAGTTATCTCTATGACAGATAAGCTGGGTGCATCATCTCCCTTCCTCTCGATGACCTACACGCATGACGCAGTAGGAGTAATCCAGTCCTCTGTAGAGCCGGGGAGCCTGGGAGCCGCAACACCACACAGCTACCAGTATGACCAGCAGTATCATCTCACCTCTGACAAGGTTGGCTCAAACCCTCTACAGGGTAGCACCTCCACATGGCAGCTTGACGCGGCTACTGAGATTACCAGGACCACATCTTTCGTAGCCCTGAGCGGTGTCAATACCACCTCTACACGCACCTATGATGCTGCTAATGAGCTAAAGAGCTTGTTGGAGAAGCAGGGTACCACCACTACCAAAGACCTGAGGTTCACCTTCAACTCAGATGGAGAGCGCACACAGCTATACAACAAGGTGAGCGGTGCAACCACCACATACAGGTATGATGCAGCAGAGAGGCTCACGTCATCAGGAGCAGCAGCAAACCCGACCAACTACCGCTACAATGGTGATGGAGTAAGGGTGAGCAAGAGCACAGGACTGAGCAGTAACTCTTATGTGTGGGGTGCGGGGCAAGACTTACTGCAAGACAACACCTCCTCATATATCTATGGACCAGGTGGCATGCTGGTAGAGGCGGTACAAGGTACAACACCTTACTACTACCATGCAGACCAACTGGGCAGTATAAGAGCTATCACCAACAGCAGTGGTGCTGTATCGAACACATACACGTATGATGCCTATGGGAACACCACTGCATCAGCAGGCACAGTAGCTAATCCATTCAAGTACTCAGGGCAGTACACAGACAGTGAGACCGGCTTCCTGTACCTGAGGGCCAGGTACTACGATCCGGCCACCCAGCAGTTCTTGAGCGTAGACCCACTGCTGTCGCAAACAGAGCAGGCTTATGCCT
>JADMIH010000253.1 GCA_015478675.1 Chloroflexota bacterium
CAGATCAGTTTCTTTGAAGGGTTCAAATGGGAAGTAAGGTCTATTCCGAATAATGCCGATACCAAGCCGTGAAGCCTCGGACTTCGTAATCAGCCAGGCCCATTTCTTTCCCTGTCTCGAAATCCTCTTCGATATGCCACCTTTGCCCGATCGCTTTGACCATTTCGGCAAGGGTGGTCCCCAATGGGGCAAAAACGAAGTAATACGTTTTGTCTTGTGGATCATCCAGAGGGCGACGGATGAGCAAAAAGTGTCGTCCGTCATCTGCCCACCGATGCAGCATCGGCATCACCACCCAATCAAAGAGCCGGGGACCCTTGGTGCCCTGGCTCATCGCGAGTCGCTGCCAATCGTCGGCGTGAAACGAGAGAGCCTCGGCCTGGGCCACGGTCATCTCTTTGCAACCTGAAGCCGTCTGGATCCCCACTTTTTCCGTACAGGCCACCGCCAGCACGTAGGAGTAGTGATGCGCTTCCAGAAAGGTTCGCAGGTCCAGGTTCCCGCCGTAGACGGTATCAGCGACAACCCAGGCAAAGGGAATCTTTGCTCTCCAGAGGCGTTGGATCATCTGTCGGGCTTGTTCGCATTTGGTTTGAAAGCCAACCTGCTCTGGAATGCCTGCCTCCTGGCGCCGCTTGCGATCCTTGATCCAGCGCAGGGGCAGATAGAGTTCTCGATCCACCAATGTGTGGCCGAGGTGGCTGACGTAGGACAGAAACACGCCTACCTGACAATTTTCCAGGTGGCCCGTCGTTCCACAATGCTGCTTGCCGACCCCTGCCGACATTTTTCCGCGCTTCCGAAAACTCGTTTCGTCAATCACCAGGACGGCCTGCGGGTCGCCCAGGCGCTCCAGCACGTAGGCGCGCAGATCGTCACGCACCAGATCGGCATCCCAGACCGCGCTGTTGAGCAAGCGTTGCATCCCATCGGGTCGAGCTTCTCCTGCATGTTCGGCCAGTTGCCAGCCGTTTTTGCGCTTGATGGAACTCACAATGCCTTTCAGATAGGCGAGCGCACGAAGATGGGGTTCTGGTCGGGCAAAATGCGGAGCAATGCGAGCGTGCAGGCGTTCGAGTTCCTGCCCCCACTTCCAAACGTCTCCAACGGTGGTTTTCACTCCTACTGGGGTGATCTGTTGAGGGTGCTTCATGTCTTTCTCCTTTCCCATGAGGCATACTTGGGGTTGTCTGTCTGCTGACAGCTTGCCACATGGGCAGAGAACGGTGTGTGCGGCTGGCAGCTCTGTTCTCTCACGCCTTTGCTGCTTGCTCTCGCACCCCTTGTGCCGTATACTTCATCATATATCGATCTTGAAGCAGGGAAGGAACACACTATGGAGAGCTTGGACACAAACACTCCCAAGGAGCCAAAGCTCAGAGACATCGTGTGTCTCTACTCCCAGGCCGATGAATCCTTTTACCTCCAGCTCAAAAAGAGCCTGAATCTCTGGGAGCGAGGGGGGCACGTGCGCTGGCTGGAGGTGCGCCCTGGAGAAGAGCTTTCCGTCACCCTGCGCGACCATGTGAAGCGTGCTGACCTCATCCTCTTCCTGCTGAGCTCAGATTTTTTCGCCGACGAACGCTGTTATCAAACGATGCACCTCGCGCTCCAGGAGCAAGCGTCCCGCCAGGTTCCGGTCGTGCCCATCCTGGTACGCGCTGTAAACTGGCAACTGAGCGCCTGTAAAGATCTCGCCATTGTGCCGCACAATGAGCAACCCGTCGCCAGTTGGCCATTGCCAGATGAAGCGTACACCTCGATCGGGGCTGATCTCGTTCTCCTGGTGCCTGGATGGCCGCCCATTCCGTCGCCTGCTCCCCCCAAACTGTTTCAAGTCCGCGATTTGCCCAATGGGTATGTCCCTCGTCCGGCGGTTTTTGACGAGATCAAGCATCGTCTGCTCACCCACGGGGGCAGCCAGACCACCGCCATCACCACCGCCTTGCGTGGTGCAGGTGGTTTTGGCAAAACGACGCTGGCTCTGGCACTCTGCCATGATCCGGAGATTCGGGAGGCGTTTCCTGATGGCATCCTCTGGAGGGATTTGGGAGAGCACTCACCTGAACCACTCATGGTCCTCAATGAGATGCTTCATGTTCTGGAACCATCAGTGAGAGAAGCTCTAACTCTGGAAGAAGCACGAAAGCGCTGGAAAAACGTGTTGAAAGAGCGCTCCTATTTGCTGGTGATTGATGATGTGTGGCAAACGGAAGCCCTGGAGGAACTGCTCCAGGGAGGACCACACTGTGGGCGCTTGGTCACGACACGCAATGACCAGATGCTTCCCGAAGACGCCAAACGGGTCTGGGTCGATGCGATGGAGCCAGAAGAGGCCATGACCTTGCTGTGCCAGGGGTTGATAGAAGATTGGCACCACACGCTCGGACGGCCTGTCCTCGAACGAGTAGTGGTTCAGCAGTTAGGCTGCTGGCCGTTGCTCGTGAGCCTTGCCAGGGGCATGCTCACCAACCAGGTGAAACGTCTCAAAAAAACGCCGGAGCAGGCCCTCGCGCTGGTCGAGCAAGCCTACAACGATCGGGGAATGGCAGCCTTTCACCTGGGAGACCGGATCGAACGACAACGCACGGCGGATGCTTGCCTGGAGGTCAACCTGCGCCAGTTGGAAAAATGGGCACCTCCACACTACCAGGCACGTCAACGCTACCAGGAACTGGCGGTGTTCCCCGAAGACATGGACATCCCTCTCACTACGCTCCAAGCCTACTGGCAAGGAACGGGAGGTCTGCACACCTGGGAAGCCGAGGATCTCTGCCTCCGCTTGGTTGACCTCTCGCTGTTGCTCCCCTGGAACCCGAAACAAGGTGCAGTTCGCCTACATGATGTGCTGCGCAACTACCTGATCCAGCGCGCAGGGGTAGATCTGCCTGCGTTGCATGCCCGCTTGTTGGATGCGTACCAGCGGGTGCTCGGCTTGGCACGCTGGGCAGATCTGCCCCGAAGCGAGGCATATCTCTGGCAGCATCTGATCCTCCACCTCTGCCAGGCAGGGCACGACGAAGCGCTCCAGACGACGCTGGCGGATCTGGGCTATTTGGCCCGTAAAGCGCTGTATGTGGGTGTATCCGCGCTCGAAGCCGATCTCTTCCAGGCCAGCACCTGGCCTCCTGCTCAGGCGGCCTTTCCTCCTGTAACCAATCTGTCTCGAACTATCGTGCGCATCCGTCATCTGCTGTACCAGGCTCATACATATGCCGAGATGGGCAGTATCCTCTTGAGCTATCTCACTGAGGAACTGGCCACAGTGGACCAACGGCGTGCGCTGGAACTCGAGCTGCCGCGCCCGTTTCTGACGAATTGGCATCCCTTGCTAAACCGTGCGTCTTCCGCGTTACGATGTACCCTCAGAGGCCATACCGATTGGGTGCAAGGCTGCACAGTGAGTAGCGATGGCCGCTTTATCGTCTCTGCCTCAGATGACCACACCCTCAAGGTATGGGACACAGCCTCCGGGGCTGAACGCCTCACTCTCTCTGGGCATACTGACAAGGTCAACGGTTGCGCGGTAAGTGGCGATGGCCGCGTGATTGTCTCTGCCTCTTTTGATGGCACGCTCAAAGTGTGGGATACCATCTCTGGGGCTGAACGCCTCACTCTCACAGGCCATACTGGTAGGGTTTTTGACTGCGCGATGAGTGGAGATGGTCGTATGATAGTCTCTGCCTCCGCTGACAAAACGCTCAAGGTGTGGGATGCTGTCACCGGGGCTGAACGCCTCACTCTTACAGGCCATAGCAGCGAGGTCAATGGCTGTGCGGTAAGTAGAGATGGCCGCGTGATTGTCTCCGCCTCCGCTGACAAAACGCTCAAGGTGTGGGATGCTGTCACCGGGACAAAACGCCTCACTCTCACAGGCCATACCGCCCACGTCGATGCCTGCGCAATCAGCCCTAACGGTCGCTTTATCGTCTCTGCCTCCTGGGACAACACCCTCAAGGTGTGGGATAGAGCCACCGGAGCCGAAGTACGTACCCTCAGAGGCCATATCAACTCAGTTTCTGGCTGTGCGGTAAGTCTCGATGGAAGCATCATCGTCTCTGCCTCCTACGACGGCACACTCAAGGTGTGGGATGCTGCCTCCGGGGCTGAACGCCTCACTCTCTCAGGCCATACCTCCTTGGTCTCCGGCTGCGCGGTCAG
>JADMIH010000254.1 GCA_015478675.1 Chloroflexota bacterium
AGAAATCGTATGAAATGGATCATGGACTGTATGGCTGAGCTGGTCACGCGAAGGTGACTCCTGTGACCGGATCGGGCCCCGGTCAAGTGGCTAAAGCAGCCAAGGCCCAACGTCCGGCTCTTGCTGCGCTGCGACCTGGCACCCATACTTGCGCAAGGAGGCCCATGCGAGAGTCCAGCATGCCCCGCGTGTCGCTGGGGCTCTCGCATGCACAGTCGTGTCGTCAGCTTACTAATGCTCGCTGCCCAGGAAGCTTGATGGGCTAGAAAACTTGCTGCTGCGCAACAAACCTGGCATGAACGGCCATTGGCTGCGCCGCAACTAAATAGAGCATTGGTGACAGCGGGCTGCCCTAGGAAGACTTTTACTGGGAGGCATCTGTGTGCTAGCCATTCTAGCGACGCGTGCTGTCATAATGGACCTCAATATGTTCACCCAGCGCTCCGGCCTAAATCCGGCCCATAGCCGACGGCCGCCATTCACCGCTTTAAAGGCGCTAAGGACGGTCGAAGGCCTTCTCGAAGTCCAGGAACAAGAGGTCTCCTGGCTGCTCGGTGGCGTCCAGGTAGCTGATCTATTCTAGGTGGGCCAGCAAGTTGTCGTGATTGGGGAGGCCTGCGCGGGTGGCATCCACAACCTGTGTGAGCGCCGGCCGATCCGGTTGGCCGTGCTGCCTGCTGGTAGTCAATATTCAGCAGCGAGATGGGCCTCTAGCTGGCTGAAGACTATCCTTGCCTGCCCCTTCCCCGTATATAGGAGTTTGATGCGGCGCTGTAAAAGCAATGGCGGTCTGGCGCAGCTGCTGAAGGCTTCCTGCAATACGTATTCCTTTTATCACATCAAAGGAGCACAGGACAAGCTGCGGCAGCTCGAGGTACAGGCCGGCCGCGCACCCGGAGGCGATCGCGCACGCCTGGGTGCCACTGCAGCTAGCAGGCCGCCGCAGTTCCGATTGTGCGTTTCCTTCCGGCTCCCGACACACAGACGGCCACTCCAACAGATTGCTTTCCTCTGCGATACGTCGTGGACGACATCAACGCGGTCCTGAACCGTCTCCTCTCCGAATTTGGCGATCTGAATGTAGAGGAGATGAGAGATAATACCAAGCGACTGCAAATGGCCGTCAACAGCCAGCAATTTTGCACTGCACCGGGCAATTGTGCGCTGCCCCGGAATCCTATGTTGTCACTGGTGGATTCGATCGGTATCGGATTGACTTATGCATTAAGGGACATTGAACGAATGGCAAACTTTGCATCAGACGCCAAGGTGCATGCACTCCTGACGCCTAGTCAGGAGTAGGCCCCAAGCACCACAGAGCATTGCAACACCCCATGAGTGGCGTTGAAGGACCCACGGGGCAAGCCAAACGCCTGTATCTGAAGGCAGGATTCAAAGCTACTGGCATTGCTAGGTCTTGCCTGTCAGCGGTTTGCCTTCATGATTGCGCTTCGCTTTAGGTGTCGCACTATCCTCCTGCGGGAGTGCTTTGCCACGCATGCGCCCAAGGTGCGGCCTGCCTTGCAGCGGGCGCGGCGGCGTCCACCGTGTCTGAAGGTGGGCCCTGGGACTGTGCTGGCTCGAAGGCAGGCTCCAGTGCAAGAACCTGGCGATCCCGCCACGGAGCTGCCGCGACGGGCGCATCCATGCTGCGTAGGAGGAGGGGTCGGGCTACCCCCGGGGTCGCTTTCTCAGGACCCCTATCCTTGTGCCCGCTGCCGCTGCTCTGGACTGCCAGCGCGCCTCAAGTGCCCTCAGGCCGCTGCGGAGATCGTCCGTGGTGTCGGCCCATATGGCCGGCCGCAGCGGGTCGAGGGGGTGCTGCGGTCGGGGGCACCAGAGCGTCCTCCTCTTGCTCCTGTGCTCCAGGCTGCTGACGCTTCACGGTGCGCGGATGCCAGGGTCTAGTGATGTCCCAGTGCTGCACCAACGCCGGCTGCGCGGTCGCAGGGGGCAACGAGTGCTGACCAGCCTGTGCTCCGTCGTCTGCTGGCACGAGGGCGCCTGTGCTGCTGACTGAGCTGGTAGCGCCCTGCAGCTGTGCGCGACCAGACCCGGCGCTCTACCGGATCAGGACACGCCAGCCACAGGGCCGCTGCTGGCTGGGATTGGTTGAGCTGTCTCCATGACGCTGGCAGAGCGGCGAGAAGAGTCGGCAGGCGATGGCGGATGGCGCTCCGGCTGGTGCTCCGGGCCGCTCAACAGGTCGCGAAGGTGACTGACCCTGACGAAGCCTAGCATGGCCCAGTCCTCCCAGGCAAGAGGCTGCCCGCCGGCGTCTGTGAGCTGCCTGTTGAAGAAGAGCGGCTCGCTGAGGACCGCGTCGTGGCTGACCTCGTCTGACCGGATGCGGCGATGAGGCTGCAGCTTCTGGTAAGCGTGCACGCACTGCCGCACGCGCTGGGGCCTGCAGCGTCTCTGTTGGGAAACTGGAGAAGAGTAGGCATCTGGCCAGCTGTCAGATTTGCTGGAGGCGCGGTGAGAGCGAGGCGGGCTCCTGCGCTACCAGCCAAGCGGCGCTCCTGTGCAGCCAGCAGTCGAAGAAGGCTTTGGAACCCATAGAACTCAAAACTGCCTAACGATCCCTGCTTGCAGCGCCGCACCCTTCGCTGCATCGGTGTGGAGGGCCTGCAGCAGGTGGTGGGCGTCCTGCACCTGTCTCCGCGGTGGGTGTCCGCTCGTAGGCTGCGAGCGCTGCCTGGCTGTCCGACTCCAGAGCCCGCTGAGCTGCCCGGCGCTCGGCTGCTATGGCCCAGGAGCGCTGCAAGGCGATGTCCTTCACCTGCCGCTTGAGGTCCACCCAGCGGCTGCCCCGAGTGACTGCATCTCCGAGTGGGTGTGCGGCAAGGTATGCTGGGATCTCCGCTGCAATGCGCTCGCAGAACGGCTGATCATCCAGAAGGTGGAGAGGCAGCCTCCAGGCTGCGGAGCCGTATAGTGTGCTGGCTGGTGAGGTGAGGCTCAGGCTGACTCCCAGGTGGTCTCCTGCGGAGCCCACCACCTGACCGATCAAGCCGCGCTGCTGACTGGCCTGAGGTGGGTGAAGGCACGCCTGCATGGATGGAGGTCCCGCCAGACATCGTAGATCCGGTGATCCGTCTCGACACACCGCAGGCCGGTCCAGTATTCCTGCGTCCGCTGGCCGGGCTGCCCGGTAGGGTCCAGCATGTCTAGCTGGCCAGCGATGCAGTTGAAGTCCCCACCCACCAGAAGCTGCCTGTCCGCTGGCAAGCTGGTAAGCAGCTCCTGCGTGTAGTAGTGCGGCCGCTCCGCGGCCGCTGCGGGCGAGTAAATGTATGCGACCGTAAATGGCTGGCCGCTGAATGTGAAGTCCACAAGGAGCGTGCGGCCTGATGCGCTGCTGCTGCGTGCTGTGATGTCTGATGTGCGGGCTGTGGCCCTGAAGAGGACCGCTACGCCGCAGGACTGGGAGGTGTAATGGCACCAGAACGCGGGCCCGCTCCAATTGCAGCGGAGCCCGTTGGGCCCCTCCTACCCAAGCTGCCCCCTCCCCTGACGAACTGTGGTGGGTCTCCTGGAGAGACGACGTCCCACTTGTCACGCTCCAGAAGGTTGAAGAGGCAGCGCCGCTTGTCTCTGTCCCGGAGGCCGTTGACGTTGAGGCTGCGCAGGGGGGGGCGAGCGCTGGCGGCTCATTGCGGCGAGGGCCGCCGTGTGTCGCGCTGAGAGCGAGGCGGGGTCATGTGATGCAAGCCAGGCTGAAATCCTGTGCAGCCAGAAGTCGCCAGAATGAATGGCCTGCTGCTGCTGCTGCTGCTGCTCCTGCTGACTATCATCTGCCTGTTCGCCGCGACGAAAGTGTGGAAGCCTCTGCAGAGCCGCTCCAGCAGCTCCAGTGGCGCACTGGCACGAAGGTGGCATGGTAGGTGACCTAAATGCCAGCATCTGCTTGGCGACGTACGTCCGGCCCAGCAGGCTGTAGCTGCAGCCGGACCAGCGCGAGATGCGGGCTTCCACTTACAAGAAATTCAGAAAAGACGTGGATACTTGCGGAATGCCGCAATTCCTTTTTTCTTTGGGAACTGGGGCCGGGCCAGAAAGGGGAACGATCGTGAGCCTAAAGCATTGCCAAAATCCAGTCATCCACTGGAGTGCCCAGCATCCCGTGCCGCTTCCAGCGTGACGCTTCC
>JADMIH010000255.1 GCA_015478675.1 Chloroflexota bacterium
AGCAGAAGTGCATAACACTCCTGCTCTTTTACTGAATGGGGACGCGTCCCATGGCCTGATCGTACTTTTGCTGCGCATCGGCCAGCGACAGTTTGGAATAGATTTCCAGAGACTGCCAACTCTCGTGTCCAGAGTAGGGTTGGATCAGGGCAACGTCGATCCCCTGCTTTTTGAGCCAGGTGAACAGGAAATGCCGCAACTTGTGAGGGGACACCGAACGGGTAATTTCAGCTGTCTTTGCATAGCGAAAGGGCGACAAAGCCCCCCGATCTATCCCCTGGAAGGGACAACGCCGAGTTGTTGCATCAGGCTCATCTGGTCAGGACCGCCCCACTGTTCCGCCATCTTACCATTCACATACCGGATCATATCCAAGCCGGGTACCACGACGTGCCTGTCCGTGGGAGGAATACCCATAAGCTCTCCCGTGTGTGTCCCACGAAAGGTCGTGCGAACGGCAACGAAATCTCCCTCGGCGATCATCTGGTCGATGCTGATATGGCCATCAGGGAAAGCAGCGTGGAAGGCGCTTACAAACACTTTGACACCTTCACGATCAGGAGGCAGTCCAGGAGCCATCGAGTGGCTCACAAAACTGGCAGCGTAGATCTCATCGATGACGACCAGGCGCTTCTGGTTGATAACCTCTTCAAAGAAGCGTCGTTGGGTGGTTTTGTTTTCTTCGGCTGACATTAGCATAGAGCCTTTCTAGAGTGCTACCATACTGAGAGGGATACGAAGCTGACTAACCGGTTTACGCGGGTGAAGGAATTGCTCCAAGTTGTTGCAGCAACCCTAACATGTTAGTTTCTTGCCAATGCTCAACAATCTTGCCCCCCTCGAAGCGGTATATTTCAAGCCCCGTTGTTGAGAACTGTTTGCCGCTTGGAGGAATGCCCATCAGTTCACCTTTTTGCGTCCCGGTCGATGTCCATCGTACCACTACCTGGTCGCCTTCAGCGATGAAGTCCTCAAAGGTGAAGTGCAGGTCAGGAAAGGCTGCCAGGAACATGGCTGCGGAGCGTTTGGTTCCTTCAATGTCTGCTGCATCGGGACCAAGCCCATGATTGACGACATTGGTGACGCAGAGAGCATCGATGATAGCCAGATTCCTCTTGTTGAAGAGGTCGTCTAAAAACTGGTGAGTAAGGGCTTTGTTGTTTTCTGTTGACATGGAAATATGCTCCTTTGTTTTTACTTTTGCCTGGTAGGCGTCTCCTACCCATGTGAAGCTCCGAGCGAATAACGACGATGCGTTGTGCTACTGATGAGAGTATACCGGCGGAGAGAGGACTGGACATCAGGAGAATCCCTATAATCAGTACCTATTGTGTAGAGGTGGAGAAGTCTCTGCGTGTAGGTAGAAGTACGTAGTCAAGGTTGATGTGGTCCCTACGGAAGGGGAACAAGTTGATGGGCGATGGCAAAACGGGTTGCGGCGGTGCGCGAACTGACACCGAGCTTGCTGAGGAGCGAACGCACATGGGCTTCGGCGGTGCGAGGGCTGATGACGAGCTGTTCGGCAATCTGTGCGTCTGTTAATCCGAGCGATACCAGTTGCAAGACCTGGGACTCGCGGACAGTAAGGCCGAAGTGACTCGTTCTGGATGTGCCTGCCTGGGAGAGGGTAGGGGAAGCGGGTACTGTGGGAGGCGCTTGCGGTAGAGTATATTGCTCTCGCACCTCAAGGGCTGTTGCCATCGCTTGCGAAAGCGTCATAAGCTGCCCTTCTGCCCATGCTTGTGCGAAAGCGGTCTCGTCTAGTTCAGCGCGTGCAGAGGCTACGGCGCGTTCATAGAGGGCACGTTCGATTGGCGGTAAGGGAGTACCCATCGTCCTACGTAGAGCCTCTGCCGCCGCAAAGAGATGCACAGCCCTCCTGATGTTTCCCTGAAGAGTAGCTACCCTGGCTAATCCCTCGAAGGCGGCAGCAACTCCTTCTTTCTCCGCCGCCTCTTGTCTCAGCAGGAGGCTTTCGTGATAGCAGCGTGTCGCTTGCTCCACATCATCCTGTTGCAGTGCTAACCGCCCCAAGATAGAAAGGGTACGGGCGCACCCGCTTTTATTGCCAAGTTGCTGCCAGGTTGCCAGGCTCTCTTCGCAGAGGGTTCTTGCCCGCTCGTCGTTCCCCTGTTCCAACACAGCAAGCGCGAGATCGGAGAGCGAACCGGCAATTCTATCGGGAGAACCCAGCACACGTGCGATCAACAGGCTTTCCTCGCACATCGCTATGGCTCGCTCGTACTCCCCTAGAGCTCGCAGGATTTGACCCAATCCTGCGAGAGCCAGAGGCAAAACACCCGTATCACCCAGCGCTCGCAGGAGCTGAAGAGACTCTTCATAGATCATGGTGGCCTGCTTGTAGTCACCTCGACTGTATCGTATTTCTCCCAGCGCATTCAGGATATAGGCAATGAGCTGCTGATCGGCAAGCGTACGAGAGAGGACAAGGCTCTCCTCCAGCAAGGTTGTTGCGCCTGTCAAGTCCTCCTGGTAGCACGCCAAGACGCCTGCATTCAGCAGTAGCCATGCACGTGCGGTTGTTTGCTTAGGGTACTGCGACAGGATGCGCTCCAGGATGGTTCGTCCCTCCGTCAGGTAGCCGCGATAGAGCCAGAAATGCCAGAGTGCTCCCGCACAGGTGTGGACGGCGATCTCTGCCTCTCCGCGTTCGAGCAAGTTTCGTAACGCCGCCCGTAGGTTGTCGTGTTCTCGCTCGAAGCGGTTGAACCAGGCGACCTGCTGAGGACCGATCAGATCCAGTCCTGCCTGTTCTACCAATCCGGTGTACCAGGTCCACTGCCGCTCTTGCAAGCGCGCCACCTCCCCAGCCTCCCACAGCCGCTCCTGGCTATACTGCCGGATCGTTTCTAGCAAGCGATAGCGTCTCTCCCCCTCGCGTTCTTCGACGACAACCAGCGATTTGTCTACCAGACGGGCGAGGACATCCAGGACCTCGCCCGCTGTGATCGCCTCGTCGGAGCAGATCACCTCTGCTGCTTCCAGGGTGAAGCCGCCAGCAAAGATAGAGAGGCGTCGAAACAGGATGCACTCCTGCTCCGAAAGCAGGGAGTACGACCAGTCCATAGTAGCACGCAGGGTCTGATGGCGGGGCAAGGCGGTGCGGCGACCTCCCGTTAAGAGGTGATAGGCGTCATCGAGCCGTACCGCAATCTGCTCAACGGAGAGGACGTTCACCCGTGCCGCGGCAAGTTCGGTTGCCAGTGGGATGCCGTCGAGACGGCGGCAGATCTGAAGCACGGTGCGCGTATTCTCCGAAGTGAGCGTGAAGGAGGGAAGGACGGCGGTGGCGCGTTCGATGAAGAGTTGGACGGCCCCGTATTGTACCAGTTCCTCAAGCGATGGAAGCGAAGACGACCGAGGCAGAGGCAAGGAAGGTACGAGCCACACCAGTTCACCAGGAATATTGAGGGCTTCGCGGCTGGTCGCTAGAATGCATAGCATGGGGCAAGGAGAGAGCAGCCGCTCGACCAGGTGGGCGCACGCCGTCACCAGGTGTTCACAGTTGTCTAGCATCAGCAGCAGTTCTTTCGGCTGAAGGAAATCCAAGAGCGTGTCGATGAGTGGTCGGCCTACTTGCTCAACAATGCCGAGTGCGGAGGCGATTTGCTGCGGCAGCAGCTGCGGGTCGGTCAAGTCAGCCAGCTCGACCCACCACACGCCGTCTGTGAATGCCGCAGTCGAGGACGCATCTCTTCCGAGCTGAAGAGCCAGACGCGTCTTGCCGCAGCCACCAGCCCCCGCGAGTGTCAGCAACTGGGTAGTAGCGAGAAGCCCTTTGATCTCAAGCATCTCCTGCTCCCGACCAATGAACCTGTTCAATGGGCGGGGAAGATTATTGGGAGATACCTTCTGGTGTTGCGTCATGAGCACTGCTTTCTGCGAATGGTCTTGGCCTTCCCTTCTCGCTCGTCAAGACGCAGATCGCGTCTTTCTAGCACATCATTATATGGGAAGAGATGAGATTTTACCAGCTTTCATGTGTCTGGGAAAGAAACCGGTGAGATCACCACTCAGCCCAATTATGGAGTGAATCACAATGGAACACTTCCCCATTCAGTAGAGGAGCA
>JADMIH010000015.1 GCA_015478675.1 Chloroflexota bacterium
TCACCTGCGAGCCGCACGCCTCTGCCTGCGCCCAGAAAAGGCCGGTGTCGCGCTCCCCGTCCTCGCTGTACTCCTTATAACGCCCGCTCTCGATCAGTCCCAGAAAATCCCACCCAAGCTGCGACTTGCTCTGGCTGCTGAAGACAAAGGGGACCACGCGCCCCGGCATCGCCTGGGAGAGAAAACCCGCCAGCCCCGCGCCCACACCTGTAGCGTCTACCACCACGTGCCGCGCCTGCCAGAGGTTGCGCGCCAGATCGAGCAGAGCGGCGTAAAGCTGCGGGTGGGGCGTGCCCACCCAGAGCCTGCGGTCCACCACCCTGTAGCGCGGCCTCATCACCTGCGGGTCGTCCAGCCCCGACAGGTCAACCTCCACCACAGTGAGGGCGGTAGCATCTCGGCGGCTGTTGGGGCGAGCAGAGGAGGAAGATGCAGAAGGCACTTCTCCAACGCCATCCTCCTCTGCCCCCGCCACATCCAGCAGCATAGCGTAACTGCGCCCAGGGGTGGCCGACCTCTGCCGCGGGTGGTCGCCCCGCATCTGCGCCCGTCGTGCAGGGCCAAAGAGCCTCCCCTCAGCATCCAGCTCCTCCAGGTAGTATTCTGTGCGTATAAAAGGGTGGTCGCGCCCGAACTGGGCGATGCGCGAGCGCACCTGCTGCCCATATTCCGGCAGATAGTGGGCTACTTCCTCCCAACCTACCTTGAAAACGCGCTTCACCCCGTCTTTACGCTCCTGCTCGCCGAGATAGGCCATTTGCCGCGCCAGCAGGGTGCGCGAGCTCCACACTGTGCCTGAAAAAACCTGTGTGGCGTGTGATGCCGCGCCCATCGGGTCGAAAACCGCGTCCCACCTGCCGGGCGCGACCTCCTGGGCCTCGTTGCAGGCGAGCATCAGAGTGGCCGTTTCGCCGCGAGCCTGGGCCAACGGCGCTGCCGAGAGGAAAGAGCAGCTTGCCTTTCCCACCCGCACCAGGTGGCCGTCGCTCTGCACAGGCTCGAGGAGAGGCACGCGAAGCCTGTCGAGCAGACGCCGCCGGGCGATCAACCCCTGCGGGTTGTATGTGGGGTTAGCCACCACGATAGAGCCGCCTCGCAGCCTGTAACGGCAGATCAAAAAGGCTTCCAGCTGCGCCAGCATCTCGTCCTTGCCCGACTGCCGGGCAAAGACCACAGCGAACTGCCGCCCCTCTCGCCTCGTTATTGAGCGTGCGAGCGCAGCCGCCACCCGACGCTGGTAGCCGCGCAACTCCCACTGCGGATACGCCACCCGCGAAAAGGCAGCTACATCGTCGCTGATCCACTCCAACTTCACCCCAAGCATACTCTCCACCCCTTTGTGCGCTTACTTCACCAGGCGCATCAACAGCTCGACGAGCATAGCGCCTATCACCAGCCACAGCAGGGTATTCACCCTGCCTTTTACTTCGCTCACATCCTCCTTCAACTCGACAAGCATCTGCCGTGTCATCATCTCGTAAACCGACTTCGGGCGCTCGTCCACAGCGCCGCCTCTCTTCTCTGCATCGTCCCTGATCCACTCCATCACAACCTCTCTTCCTCCAACAATGAATGACCCACAATCCAATCCATAACTCACGATTGATGCATAACCGATCCTCCCTTACGCCTGAGAAGACGAAGTACCCAGCAGAATCGTGAGGCATTTCGTGGCTGAAAATATGGTTATGTATCAATCGTAATTACTAATTCACAGCTCGCCCAGCCCCATAGCCCGCAGCACACGGTCCCACTCGGCACGCACCCGGGCCGACACTTCACCTTGCCCTTCCAGCCTTTGCTGGGCGAGTAACGCCCTCGTAATGGAGTCGCAGATGCGCGCCACCACCGAGCCGAGCTTTGCTACCTCGCCTTCTTCCGCGCCCATTCTCCGCAGCCCCTCCATCTCTTCTCGCGCCTGACGTAGCGCCGCCCGCAGCGCCTCAAGCTCGCCCTGCAACGTCTTTGCGCTCGATGCCCTCTCATCCCTCTGTCTCCACTCGGCCACATTCTCCTCCTATCTTCTCTCTATAGCTCTACATACTCTGCCGCAAACCCGACCCGGCGGTTAAAACGCAGGGTCCGAAGAAAAGAGCCTGTATATATGTAATCCCCTTTCGAGACGGATTTAGGACACCAAAATCGGACCAATTTGCAAGCAGTTTTAAACTGTGGGGATAAGAGGGGGAGAGTGCATAACGCGGCCTGCCTATTCTCGTTAGATAATGCAAGTAACTATAGCGGCGGTCCGGTAGTGAAGGAGGGGGAAATGGCAGGGCTTGTAGGTATCCTGTGGACAATCGCTGTGATATTGATAATTCTGTGGGTATTGGGGTTAGTATTCAATATTGCAGGTGGGCTGATCCACATATTGCTGGTGATCGCGATCATTGTGATCGCCTACAACCTGATCACGAGCAGGCGCGCCGCCTGATAGCAGACGCGCACAAAAGCTAATTGAGGGGCCAACGTCTTTCGTGGGGCATCATGGCGGCCCTGCTCCTCCTCTACCTGGCAGGGTTTGCACTGGGTTGGGGAATCTATGCCTCGTGGCACCTGCTGCTGGTGGTGGCCGCCATCCTGCTGCTCTATAATGTCCTCTCGAAGCGGGGGAGTTAGGTGTGGCTAAGATGTAGCGCTTGGTTACGTGCTAAAAAACAAAGAGGACATCCAACAGTGGGTTGGATGTCCTCTTTGTTTTTTAACTACCTGTTCACCGTAAAGCGGATAGAAAAAGGCGCTTTAGAAGTTGTGGCGAAGCAGGGTGCTCCGACTTTAATGCGATCATCTACTGCTGCCATTCAGCGCGGCTGCAAAGAGGCCAACACAGAGAACTAGCACCAGACAGCCCAGCACGATACCGATGAGCAACGGCACGAAGGCGGCTAGCTGCGCTTTACCTGGAGCCATTCTCTGTGATGCTTGCATCGAGAGGCCCGCCTGGTAGATCTGGTACAGGAAAAGGACAATAGAGACCAGGGAGCCAATGATAGGGATGATGGAAACGATGGTGGAGACAATGCGCAGGGGTGTGTAACTGAGCGACAGCAGATACGCATGCGTCATAAAGTTGGTACCCTGACCGCCAAATATCTTGGCTGAAATGTAGAGCACCAGCGCGCCCAGAAAAAAGAAGACGAAGGTGAAGAACAACCCGAGCACCGCGCCACCGGCGCCCAAGCCCCCTGCAAAGATAGTGGGGTCAAAGGTGGAACCGTTACTTGACAGCTGGCTTCTGAGTGGGGCTAACATAGCAGCGCTAGCGCCCGCGAAGAGCAAGCGGATTATGAATGAAACAATCGCCACAGCAGCCACGCCTATGAGCGTGTTGGTCCAATTAGCTTGCGGAATCTCCGCTTCGTAATTGGCAGCGCTCGGTTTGGTCACTACGGTGATATATTTCTGTAGCAGATTCTGGAGAGAAGCCTGGTTCACACCCCCCATACCGGGTATGTTCATGCCACCCATACCCCCGCCTGGTGGTGGAGGTGGCACATTGTAGCCGCCGCCCGGAGGTGGTGTGTAGCCTCCACCTTGCGGTGGGGTATAACCACCGCCCGGAGGAGGCGTATAACCACTCGCGGGAGGAGGAGGGGTATAACCGCCTGGCTGTGAGCCGCCTATCGGTTGGGTATAGCCGCCTTGCGGTGGTGGGGGGGGCATGTAGCCGCCTGGCCCACCCGTCGGTTGGGTGTAGCCTCCTGAGTCGGTAGGCTGGGTATAATCGCCGGAGGCAGGCATCGCTGGCTCTTCGTGCCCTCCACCTTCGGGGGGCATGTTTGCGCCCGGCTGCGGGGATGGTGGATCGTATGACATTTGTCTTTCCTTTCCACGGGTCGCGCCCGTCGTGTAATTAGGAATACAACTCCCTTGTGTGTCACAGGCAGGCACAGCTAACAAGTCGGGCGGGATATATAAGAGACACCGAAATCCTGCCGTCCCGTATGCTAGCATAACCACATACAGTTGTCAATACTTTTCGCACAAGTAAGCAGGGCGATTGCATCTAAATTGGTTTTGGGCCGAGTAGTCAGATGCTGAGGGCTGCACGGTCTCCAAGAGATGTCTTAAGGCCGAAAAGCCAGTCTCAAGATGCCCCAGGATACCGCTGCAACGGGCCCGAGAGCCAATATCAGAGCCTACTGTGGGTGTACTGTTTGCTGTGGGTAAGGTAGTTTGGGCCATACCTGGTCGAATCCAATTTAGATGCAATCGCCTTGCACAAGTAAGAGTTCAGAGTTGGGGTATAGCAATCTTGAAGGAGTAGCTGTGCGGGCATACCTACCCTCACCCCATGCCCCTCTCCCATGAAGGGAGAGGGGGCTTTATTCCTGCTGAGTATCGGCGGCTATGCCCCTGCACCCCAACTCTGAACATTTACTCGCACAAGTAAGAGTTCAGAGTTGGGGTAGAACAAAGTTCAAGATGTATCTGTGCACCGCCACCCGCCCTCACCCCATGCCCCTCTCCCACAA
Source organism: Chloroflexota bacterium (assembly GCA_015478675.1). The sequence continues at coordinate 4,476 of JADMIH010000015.1, forward strand.
GGGGAGAGGGGGCTAGCCACCTCCACCTCAAGTCTGAACACTTACTCGCACAAGTAAAAATACTTAGATTTAGGGTAGAACAAAGTCCAAGAGGTAACTGTGTACCCTCACCTCTATTCTTCTGAAAATAGCTGTATTGACGCCCCCAAACCGCTTGCATCCGACCATTTTCATTTGCGGTCGGTGGCCTTATGGGTCATGAGTTATTCTGAACGCTGTGGTTCAGCGTCTGCGCTCCACATTCTGGGCATGTTCTCGGAATTTGGTGAGGTAACAACGCATGCGGCTGGAGCAAAGGAGGATTCCGACATGAGCTGAGAGGTAAGAGGTGAAGAGCAGACCGCTCAGCAGTACTTAGAAAACTATCGTGCTAGCCGCTCGCTACATCCGGCTTGTATAACGCCGCGCCTTCCCGACCTGCTAAAAGCAAGAGGCGAGCTACAGTGACTGTGCGTGCTTTCGCATCTACGGCGTTGTGCTTGCACCCGGCTGCGGGCTGCTCGTGCCGGGCGTGCTCATCCTGGAATCAGTGGTAGGGGTGGCTGCACCTGGAGCGGCAGTTGCGATCGCGCCCAGGCCGCTGCTACCGCCCGATTCGTCTGGTAGCTTGATGCTGTTGAAGATCAGCGAAAAGAGATCGTTATAAGTGCTGTCTCCCGTCTTGCCGAGAAAAGTGAAGAGATAGAGGCCGCGTCCGCGCTGCTCGGCGAAGGTGTTACCATCAAGAGCAATGCCGGCGACAACTGCCGTAAAGCTAACCTGCGCGGCATTGCCATGTGTTTGGCGGTTGACTTCTTTGTAAGAAGGGCCATAACTCTGCTGCAACTCCTTGCCGATCTGCTGAGGCAAGGCAGCCACATCCACTGTAGAGGTCACCGGCCTGTACGCTGCGGCAACACGCGTCAAGGTATCACCCGGAGGCGAGAACGATGCGCCATCGGCGTTTTTGGTGACGCTCCAGTACTGCGGGTAATCCATTGACCAGGTTCCGGTTATGGAGGTGTAGGTGCTGAAAGTGAGCGTGGCAGGAGTAATAGTTACGCTGCTAGCGGCGCTGTTAACGGTTGTGGGCGGCGCTGAGGCAGGCGCGGTCTCCTCGCAAGCCGGCAGGAGCAGCAGCGCACAAAAGGCGGTGCCAAATAGTAGATACCTTGCCGTTACCTTGCCTATGATCGCCAATGTAGCCGTTCCCCTCAGGTTGGCCCGACGCTTTTGGCCTCACACCCTTCAGTCGCTTTTGCCGATTTGTTATACCCCTGCGAGCGCGAGCATAGAAGTATAACATAACCAGGCAGAGATCCGCTGGGATTGTACCGTATAAGACCAACACGACCAAAAGCGGTGGCGCGGCGCTTGCTTCTTACAGGGCGCCGGCGGCGCTGACGTGCAACAGCGCCCACAGTCTCGATGAAGATAGCATTAATAAATCCTACCCGAAGATCATCTTCCTTGACCTGCTCACCGAGCAACCGCTATATTTACCTTGACGCTCCTTTACCAGAGCGAAAATTAACTCGCCGGGTGGTTCACATAGCATCTGCAAACGCCAATCCTCTCAACTTATCCGTTACAGGCATCAGCCATGACACTGCGCCTGTGCACCTCCGTGAGCAGCTTTCCCTGCCGGACGACAGGCTCTACTCAGCTCTGGGCGCTGCTGGACAAGAGAGACAAGGTTGTGTGATCCTCTCAACGTGCAACCGCTTTGAGATTTATCTCACCACAAGTGAGCGCGGCGCGATACAAACGTTGCTGTCCGAGATGTTTGGCCCGCGCATAGCCGAGGTAGAGCCTTGCACCTACCGTTACGATGGCGCTGAGGCGGCGCGGCATCTCTTCAGGGTAGCTGCGGGTGTGGACTCGCTCGTGCTTGGGGAGGTGCAAATACTGGGGCAGGTGCAACGTGCCTGGCAAAGCGCGCATCAGGCGGAAGTTGCAGGGGCTATCCTCTCGCAGCTTTTCCACCGCGCGGTCACCGTAGGTAAACGTGCGCACAGCGAGACCTCCATAAGCCGCCATCCAGCCTCGGTGAGCTATGCTGCGGTGGTGCTGGCAAGGCAGATATTCGGGTCGCAGCTGGGCGCTCGGCGGGTGTTGGTGATAGGCACAGGGGAGGTGGGTGAAGGGGTGGCACGATGCCTGTACGAGCATGGACTGAGCGCCACCGTGGTAGCCCACCGCCACATCGAGAAAGCGCAGGCGCTGGCGGAGCGCTATCAAGCAGAGGTCGCCACGTGGGACGAGCTTCCGCGCTGCCTTGCCGCCGCGAATATAGTCATTACCTCGACATCTGCGCCCCACACGATCCTTGAGCGCCGCCAGATAGAGGAGGCGATGCGCGCCCGCCCTGACGAGCCTCTTTACCTGATTGATCTGGCTGTACCCAGAGACATAGACCCCTCAGCTGAATCTATACCAGGCGTTCATATAAACAACATAGACGATTTACAAGCAGTCGTGCGCTCCACTCTCGTGGAAAGGCAAGGCGCCTTGCCGCAAATCGAGGCGATAATAGAAGCCGAGGTGGTGAGCTTTACGCAGTGGCTGAAAACACGCACCACTTTCCCCACGATACGGCGGCTGCACGAGCAGGCGAGCAAGGTCACTGAGATGGAGCTGCGCTGGGCGTTAGCCAAATTGCCGGACCTCACCCCGCGTGAGCGACAGATAGTGGAGGCCCTTGCCGCCCGCATTACAGGCAAGCTGCTGCACGGCCCGATAGAATGGTTGAAGGCGCAGGCCGCAGAGCAAGTGGAGCCTGAATACGACATAGAAGCAGTGGGCAAGTCGCAGTTGGCCCGCCTTTTCTACACGAAAGAAGAGACATATTCGGAAGGAACGGACAAAGATGCCGAGTGAAGTGATCGAGCAATCAGCTAATGAGCTTGAAGCGCCGCGTTTTATCCATTACCTTTTCTTGAAAGCTGACCCCGAGTGGCGCAGGCTTCCAGAGGAGGTTCGCACCCGTGGCAAGAAAGAGTTTGCACAGATCGTCGAGCAATCAGCAGGAGTGCAGACATTTTCCTACAGCACACTCGGTCTGAAAGCAGATGCTGACCTTATGCTCTGGCGTATCGCTGATTCTCTTGACACCTTGCAGGAGATGCTGGCTCAGATGCTGCAAACAGGGCTGGGCAGATACTTACAAATCTCCCATTCCCTTTTCGGCATGACGCGCCCTTCCAGTTACACCAAGCGGCGCACCACGCAAGAGCAAGCGGTTGACGAAGAAGAGCGGATGCGCTATCTCACTGTCTATCCCTTCAGCAAAACCACAGAATGGTACCTTATGAGCCGGGAAGCGCGCCAGGGGATGATGAACGAGCATATGCGGGTGGGCCACGAGTACGCCAAAGTGCGCCAGGTGCTTCTTTATACCACAGGGCTCGACGACCAGGAGTTCGTAGTCGCATACGAAACAGATGATCTTTACGAGTACCAGGGGCTGCTTATCGCCTTGCGCTCGACCGAAGCGCGGCGCTACACGCTCAAAGACCAGCCGGTCTTCACCTGCATCCACCGCCCTCTACCGGAAGCGCTGGCGCTTCTTGGCTAGTGATTTTCTGCCGCCTCGCTTTGTGAAATGGAGCTAACGGGATATGTCTACTGAGCAGGCCCGGTTTATGAAGGCGTGCCGCCTCGAACGCGCAGACACCACGCCCGTCTGGTTCATGCGGCAAGCTGGGCGCGTGCTGCCCGAGTACCGCAAGATACGCGAGCAGTATAACCTTATCGAGATATGCCGCAGGCCGGAGCTGTGCGCCGAGGTTACTTTGCAGCCGGTGCGCAGGCTTGGGGTGGACGCCGCTGTTATGTTCGCTGATATTATGCTCCCCCTCATCGGCATCGGCGTTGACCTACAACTGGTGGATGGCGTGGGGCCTGTCATTGCCGACCCCGTACGAGGGGCATCAGGGCTTGGCGTGCTACGCCCTATCGAGCCGGAAGAAGACGTGCCCTTTGTGCTGGAGGCTGTGCGCGCGGCCAAAGAAGAGCTCGGCGACAAAACGCCGCTCATAGGCTTCTCCGGCGCGCCTTTCACCCTGGCAGCCTACCTCGTGGAAGGCAAACCTTCCAGAGAGTTCGGCAAAACCAAAGCGATGATGTACGGCGCGCCGGACCTCTGGCACAGCTTGATGGAGCGGCTTACAGCCATCATGCTGAGCTACTTGCACGCCCAGGTAGATGCAGGCGTGGACGCTCTACAGCTGTTCGACAGCTGGGTCGGCGCTCTCAGTCCCGGGGACTACGCCGCTTACGTGGAGCCATACTCGCGTCGCATCATTTCTTCGCTACACGAGCGGGGCGTGCCTTTCATCCACTTCGGCACAGGCACCGCCACCCTCCTCGATCAGATGAAAGACGATGGCGCGACCACTATTGGCGTGGATTGGCGCATACCCCTGGATGTAGCCTGGCAGCGCATAGGCTATCACCTCGGCATACAGGGCAATCTCGACCCATGCACCCTCCTCGGGCCTGCCGAAGTGATGGAGGAGCAGGCGCTCGATGTGCTGCACCGCGCCGCGGGCAGGCCAGGGCACATCTTCAACCTGGGGCACGGCGTTATGCCCGACACTCCTCTTGACAACCTGGTTCGGCTGGTGGATTTCGTGCACGAGCAAGGGGCGAGCAACGAGTGCTGAGGGCTGAGTATGCTAAGGTTACTAATCCCTCATCCCTAACCCCTCGTCACTCCGTCCCCAGTCCTCAGCACTGAGCAGACCGCACCCAGAAAGGAGCAATCAATGTTAGAGACAGATAAGCCAGTAGGTGTGCTGTTGATGGCTTACGGCACACCGGAGACCTCGGAACAGGTAGAGCCATACTTCACCCACATTCGCGGCGGGCGCGTACCTTCACCCCAGGCTGTTGAGCATCTGCGCGAGCGGTATAGAGCGGTGGGCGGCAAAACTCAGCTACTGGAGATAACCAACGAGGTCGCCTCGAAACTACAGGAGAAGCTGCGTAGCGACGGGGGCAACCTCAACGTCTACGCGGGTATGAAGCACTGGCACCCCTACATAGGCGACATCATGCAAACGATGGCCCATGACGGTGTGGGTCGCGTAGTGGCTTTCGCCCTCGCACCCCACTGCTCGCGCATCAGTCTCGGCGGCTATCGCAAAGCGGTAGATGAAGCGCAGGAAAAGCTTGGACAGCCCTTTGATATACCCTTCATCAAGTGCTGGCACCACAATCCGCTCTTCCGCAAGATGATGGTCGGCTTGGTGCGTGAAGGTTTGGAGCAGTTCCCCGAGGAGGTGCGCGACGAGGTAACAGTTGTTTTCAGCGCGCACAGCCTCCCCGTGCGCATCAGAGAATGGAATGATCCCTACGAGCGGCAACTGCTGGAAAGCAGCGCGGCTGTCGCGGCTGAAGTGGGCGTGCGCGACTGGCGTTTCGCCTTCCAGAGCGCGGGCAACACGGGCGAGCCGTGGCTCGGCCCCGACATAGTAGATTTCCTGGAAACTCTGCGCACAGAAGGAAAACAGTACCTGCTTCAGGTACCTATAGGCTTCGTCTCCGACCACCTTGAGATCCTTTTCGACATAGACATCGAGGCTAAAAGCAAGGCGAACGAGCTTGGCATCACTCTGCACCGCACCCAGCTTCCCAACGCCCGGCCCGACTTCATAGATGTGCTCGCCTCGGTGGTGAAGGAGAATCTGGAAGCGCCCACGCCCTGCTGGTGCTATCCTTCGCTAACGGGCGAGCCGGTCAACTTCGTCGATACGATGAGCGCTACAAGGCGATGAACAAGGGGGACGTGGCGAGTACAATAACCACAGGCACCCACACATTAACTCTGGGCACACGTGCCAGCAAGCTTGCGCTCATGCAAGCTGAGATAGTGCGCGCCGCCCTTCTCGTGCTGCGCCCAGAGATCGAGATAAACTTCAAGGAGATCACCACCAGAGGAGATGCCGTGCAGGACCGTCCTCTGAGCCAGATAGGTGGCAACGGACTCTTTGTCACCCAGATAGAGGCCGCTTTGCGCGCAGGGGAGATAGCGCTGGCGGTACACAGCGCCAAAGACCTCTCTTCCACTTTGCCGCCCGATATGGCGCTGGCCGCCTTCCTGCCACGCGCCGACCCGCGCGATGTGCTGGTGTCGCAGGAGGGCGCGACCCTTAGCGACCTACCGTCCGGCGCACGCATCGGCACGAGCAGCCCGCGCCGCGCCTGCCAGCTCACAGCCTTGCGCCCCGACTTACAGCTGCTTGACATCAGAGGCAACGTTGACACACGCCTCCGAAAGCTGCGCGGAGGCGAGTACGATGCTATCTTGCTGGCAGCGGCGGGCCTCGAGCGTCTAGGCCTGCTCGACGCTATCACGGAGTGGCTCGATCCTGACATAATGCTTCCTGCTGTGGCCCAGGGAGTTCTCGCCGTAGAAGTGCGCGCCGGCGACACTTATATGGTGGAGCTGATAAGCAGCCTCAGCGATCCGCAGACAACAGTCGCTGTATGCGCAGAGAGAGCCTTCCTCGCCTCTGTAGGGGGCGGCTGCTCCCTCCCTGTGGGCGCGTACGCAACGCTGAATGGCGAGAGCTTACGCCTGCGCGGCATGCTAGGGGCACCTGACGGGCGCATCGTCAGAGGTGAGCTAACAGGCCCACTCGCAGAAGCTGAGACGCTGGGCGCGGCCCTGGCTGGCGAGTTGCTGACAAATGGAGGGCAGGAGTTGATAGATGCGGCTGAGGCGGAAATCGGGTGAGCGAGGCGCAAGGTACAGCTAAGTCGCGCCTGCCTCTTAAAGGCAAGAGGATCGTAGTGACACGAGCCAGGGAGCAATCCGCGAGCCTCGTTGAGCAGCTACGCGGCCTCGGCGCGCTGCCGGTGGAGTGCCCGGCTATCAGGATAGCGCCTTTGCGGGACTTTGCGCGGCTTGACGCGGCAATTGAAGAGCTTGCGAGCTACGACTGGGTTATCTTCACAAGCGTCAACGGAGTGCGAGCGGTCGCTTCGCGCATGGCGGAGCTTGGCAAAGACGCTGCTGTGCTAGCCACGCGCAAAGTGGCGGCAATAGGGCCAGCCACTCGTGCACGGCTTGAGGAGTTGGGCCTCGCACCCACTTTCATGCCCGACAGCTACGTGGCGGAGGCGATAATCGAGCAGATTGGGGACGTGGGCGGCTGCCGTCTGCTCCTCCCGCGAGCCGATATCGCCCGTCACGCGCTGGCGCAGGGGCTGCGGGAGCGCGGCGCACTGGTAGATGAAGTGGCCGCTTACAAGACTGTGCACGGCGAAGGAGCCGCCGCCCTTCTCGACCTTCTCAGGTCAGCCTCCGTAGATGCAGTCACCTTCACAAGCTCTTCCACCGTGCGATATACGATCAGCAGCCTGACCCAGGCAGGCGCCGGTGAGCAAGAAGCCGCAAATCTGATGAACAGCGCGGCGGTGGTATGCATCGGCCCTATAACGGCAGCTACAGCGGCAGAGTGCGGGTTGAACGTTACGGCTGTAGCCGAAGAATACACTGCAAATGGACTGGTGGAAGCCCTGGTTCAGCTATTCGCAGACGCGCCAGGAGGTAGCACATGCTGGGCGAAAAGAGAGATATAGCAGGCGAGGCATCCGCACTCACAAGCAGACCTCGCAGATTGAGGCGCAGCGCCTCTCTCAGGAGGATGGTGCGCGAGACTACGCTGTCGGCGGACGATTTCATCTACCCCCTTTTTGTGGTAGAGGGCGAGGGCGCGGTCAACACAATTAGCTCGATGCCTGGGCAGGCACAGCGCTCGGTAGATATGCTTGCGCCTGAGCTTGAGGAGATCATCTCGCTCGGCATACCTGCGGTCTTGCTCTTCGGCATTCCTGACGAGAAGGACGCTACGGGCAGCCTGTCGTGGAGCGGGCACGGCCCTGTGCAGCGCGCGATAGAAGCTATCAAGAGGCAATCACCCGGTACAATAGTCATCGCTGACGTCTGCCTCTGCGAATATACGGACCATGGACACTGCGGGGTGCTCTCCCAGGCAGGTGAGGTGATCAACGATGACACACTGCCCCTCCTTGCCCGCTCGGCGGTGTCGTTCGCTGACGCGGGAGCAGATATCGTCGCCCCCAGCGCCATGATGGACGGGCAGGTAGCTGCCATCCGCGCAAGGCTTGACGTAGCGGGGCACGACCAGGTGCCTGTGCTCGCCTACGCCGCCAAGTTCGCCTCGGCCTTCTACGGTCCGTTTCGGGAGGCGGCAGAGTCGGCTCCGCAATTTGGCGACCGCCGCGCTTATCAGATGGACCCGGCCAACAGGCGCGAGGCTATGCGCGAGGTTGCCCTGGATGTAGAGGAGGGAGCCGACATGCTGATGGTGAAACCGGCCACTCCCTACCTTGATATAATCCGCGAAGTGCGCGACCGCTACGACCTGCCGCTGGCAGCGTACCAGGTGAGTGGAGAGTACGCCATGCTCAAGGCTGCGGGGATGAACGGCTGGATAGACGAGCGGCGGGCGGCTATCGAGAGCCTGGTAGCGATCAAGCGTGCAGGTGCAGACATGATCATCACCTACTATGCCAAAGAAGCCGCACGCTGGCTCAAAGAAGGAACCTAGCTATATGACAGAGGCGCGAACCGAGCGCTCCACGCTCCTATTTGCGAAAGCGCAAAGGTTGATGCCGGGCGGCGTCAACAGCCCTGTGCGCGCCTTTCGTGCGGTCGGTGGCGTGCCACCCTTTATTGAGCGGGGTGAAGGGCCTTACCTCTACGATGTGGACGGCAACCGCTACATAGACTATGTTCTCTCCTGGGGGCCGCTCATCCTGGGGCACGCCGACCCTGCTGTCGTGCAGGCTATCACCGAGCAAGCGAGCAAAGGCACATCGTTCGGTGCGCCCACCGAGCTTGAAAACGAGTTAGCCACTCTCATCGTGGAGGCAGTCTCTTCCATCGAGATGGTGCGCTTTGTCTCATCGGGCACAGAGGCTACAATGAGCGCGCTGCGGCTGGCGCGTGCATACACAGGCAAGCGCAAAGTGGTCAAGTTTGCGGGGTGCTACCACGGCCACGTAGACTCTCTGCTGGTGCAGGCAGGCTCAGGTGTGGCTACGCTCGGCCTGCCCAACAGCCCAGGGGTCACACCAGGCACGACCGCCGACACTCTCAGCGCCCCATACAACGATCTCGAAGCGGTGCGAGAAGCGCTTGAAGCGCACAGCGGCAGCGTGGCTGCCGTTATAGTGGAGCCGGTGGCGGGTAATATGGGGTTGGTGCTTCCTGATCCTGGCTTTTTAGAAGGATTGCGACAGCTTACCTTTGAGCACAGAGCCTTGCTGATCTTCGACGAAGTAATGACGGGTTTCAGGGTAGCGCATGGAGGAGCGCAGGCGCTCTTCGGCGTCACGCCCGACCTGACCTGCCTCGGCAAAGTCATAGGCGGCGGCTTACCTGTGGCTGCTTACGGAGGCAGCGCGGAGATCATGGGGCACGTTGCCCCAGCAGGGGCGATGTACCAGGCGGGGACCCTCTCAGGCAATCCGCTCGCAATGTCGGCAGGGATAGCCACACTGCGCCAGTTAACTCGACCAGGTGTATACGAGCAGCTGGCACAAAGCGCAAACTCGCTGGCTGGCGGCTTCGGCTCTGCGGCGCAGCGGCTCGGCGTTCCTCTGCGCGCAACGTCAGCAGGCAGCATGTGGGGTTTCTTCTTCACCGAAGAGCCTGTCACTAACTACATAGAAGCCAGAAAAGCCAACGCCGGTCTGTATGCGAGCTTCTTTCACGGTATGCTATCGCGTGGCATATATCTGGCCCCATCACAGTTCGAATCGGCATTCGTCTCCACACAGCACGGCAAAGAGGAGGTTAACGCCACTCTCAGAGCAGCAGAAGAGCTTCTTGAGGAGTTGACACGCGCCTGAGTTGTGGCGTCCAGTCGGTGCGCTTCGTTGATGCACCCACAGGCGGCCTTGCTGTCGCTCTGGCCGGGAACCGCTCCCTCGCTAAGGCAGATCGCTGGAGCGGCGCACAGGGGGAATGAGGGATAACTCCGCCTGTCAGGAATGCAGCCCTAACCGTTCTACTATTGCGCCGATCTTGCCGCGCGAGTAGGCCAGGCCGTGGTAGAGCGTCACCGCGCCGTTGGCCCAGCGCACGTAGAGGTCCTGCCTGCCCGTTATCCGAGCCACCAGGAACAACCTGTGGCTCCAGGCGCTGATCGTGCTCCTCATCCGGTAGATCAGCTTGCGCCGGAAGGAGAGCGTCTTGGCATCCGGTCTGACACGCTTGAGGGGTTGCACCCCGAAGCGATGCCAGGTAAGCCTGTATGCAAGGCCCTCACGGCGCTGACGGAAGCCGGCAGCCTGGGTCTGCTCCACAAACTTTTCGTCAACGGGCCTCAACGTAAGGCGGCCTTCGCTGATAGCGCGCGCCACCAGCGTCGCCAGCACCGGCGAGCGAACTATAACCACGTTTGTGCCTCGCCCGTCGGAGGAATACGGCTCAACCCAGGCGTCTCCAAAGGAGATATCTGCCGTCTCAGCCACAACATCATCACAGAAGTTGCACGCCGAGTGCTGGAAGAAGCCCGACCCCCAATCGCCCTCCGCAAGACGAGACCACTCCTGCTGCACAGTGCGGCCATCGCGCAAAGTAAAATGGGCCGTGTACCAGCTTGCGGGGCGGCTGGGGTCTTTCAGGCGGTAATCGACACGCTGAATATCTCCAACTGATACACCCATCTGCCAGGCAAAGCTCTCTATCAGGCGAGCGCTTTTCATGTGGCCGCAGAACAAACCGAGGGTGAAGGCAACGCGCTCATGGATCACCGGGTCTTCCTGCCGCAAGAGGTGAACGGCCTTGATGAAGCATGGGATGCCCACCACAGCGTAGCGACCTGCAACCGCGCGAATAGTTCTGATCACTTCTGACAGCTCAACAGGATAGTAGCGAGACTTTGCCCCGGCGCGCACTTCTTCTTCGGTGCGGGATATCCGATAACGAAAGAATTTGCCGTCGCTCCGGGGATTATTGCTCGCCACCACGTGAGCCACGCCGTCAACCAGCCCTTTGCGCAGCAACTCTGTCGCCGCCCAGGTAACCATACCGCCTGAACTACCATCTTCGCGAAATGGCTCCTCAGCCACGTAGCCAACGTAGGCTGTCCGAAAGCGACCTATGAGCAAGTCGCTCTGCTCGGCATCGGGATAGAGCGCCGCCGCCAACTGCGTTTCGTTCGTTGCGGCGGGTGAAAAAGGGCATGTCCGCGCAAAACTCTCGGAACGACCACGCAGCCACGCCGCCGAAGCTGCGGGCTGTAGCTGGCCGTACAGGTTCAACTTCATCTGCGAGCCTGGTTCCGCCGCCTGAGCCACACAACTACCACAGCCGATGCACAGCCCGGAGCGCACGATGTCGCGGGGGCTGAGGGGGATGATCATCCTGGAAGTGGGTGTTGTCATAGCATCAGGCCAGCGCTTTATCAAGGTACGCCTTCGATCTCTGGCGCAGGCAATTAATTCTCTGGAGGATTGTGGTTCCCAGCGGCTCGCTCAAGCGAGCATTATAGATAGAAGGAGATGCGCCCTCCGAGAAGAGGTGTTGCTCACCCCCAACTGTCGCCATGAGGTCGCGAACCTTGATGGACCGGTAGGAGGAGTTCTCGCAAACAAAAGGCTTTTCATTGCGGAGGGCAAAGATGCAGCCGTGGAAGAAGTTGGTAGCAACCGCCTCCGCGCGGGCCATGAAGTGCGCGAAGTCATCGGGGCCGGCGGTAATCCACTGTTCGTCGGCCCAATCGTTGCGGTAGCCTATACTCACCAACCTGTAACCTTGTGACCTGGCCCATCGCTGCACCTCTCTGCTGAACCACCCACTGAAGTTGTGTCCATAGACGGCTATGTATGGCTCTCGCATCTCCGGCTCCGCTCCTTGAGGCACCGGAAGAAACTGGAGGCAAGGATCGAGCACCAGATCAGGCTCGCGGCCCAGCGCACTTCTAATGATGCTCTGCGAGTTCTCATCGCGCACAGAAATCAGCTCAAAGTTGCGTAGCAAATCTGCCCAGAACGGTTCCAGCCCTGCTGATGCCGGATAACTGCCAAAGCTGGCCGCATAAGAAATCAGGCGCGCCGCCCGGAGGCGATCTCCAAAGAAGAGAGAGCAACCACTATACCCACTATACCATGGGTGCCTCAAGTTCCAAACCTCGTCACTGCCGACTACGACCAGATCGTAGCTCTCCATCTCGGTGGGGTTCTCCAGGGCGAAAGGTGGGGAAGAGGGGAGCGCGGCAAAGGCGCGAAAGAAGTTGCGTGTTTTGCGACTGTATAGGCGATAATCGGACTCAGGCGCAGGTGTGGGTAGAACCGGGCGGAGAGCGCACTTCCATTCGGCTAGGTTAACCCGGCGAGAGTAGTGGTCAAGGAGAACGGCATCATGCCCGTACTCTCGCAACGCCCCCACCAGGCAGCGAGCCTGCCAGTATGAGCCGTAGTTAATACAGCGGTGGAATGTCAGCACGCCGATCTTCAGGGCAGCCATCTCTTTCAAGATCATCCTTCTCTTACCGTTGGCTTTTTGTTGCAGTGTAGGACAATGGACGGTCTGCGGGCCAAAGTAGCACAATGTACCGCGCCGAAGAGATGCTCTACTTGTGCATCTTGGTCACGTACCGCATCATGGGGATCAGTAGACATACCGCAGCACAGACTGAACATCTGCCACCACAGCCGCTGCCCAATGGCTCAAATAATGTATAACATAATATCACGGCTCAGCAATACCGGCAATGAGCGTCGGACAACCAGGGCTTTGTCAAAGCCAGCTTGCGATGTGCCGTCCCGATGTTGTCATCCTGAACGGAGTGAAGAATGTAAAGAGCTATGCTTCGTACTATGTCAGCTGTTCTAGATTCTCCGCTACGCTCAGAATGACACTGGGCAGTGCCTGCGCTTTCGTTGAACAGAGATCACGCAATAGAGTTGCTTTGCGCCAACCTGCGTAAGGTGAGCTCTTTGGACGCTGCAATTATCCTCTTATAATAGGCTTGCACAATCCCCACAGAAAGGAAACAGCATCTTATGCCACAGATTGATTTTTCACACTTCTATCCGTATGCCAAGCTCAAGACGTTCCTCGAAGCGACGGCCGGTGAATTTCCCGACCTGGTTTCTATATCCACAGTTGGGCGCTCACACGAAGGCCGCGACATCCTCCTTGCTACAGTTACAAACAAGGCTACCGGAGCAGATATTGAGAAGCCCGCCTACTGGATAGACGCAAATATACACGCAGGGGAAGTCACAGGCTCAGTTGTTGCCCTATACACTATCTATCGCTATGCCTCCGAATACGGCAAGGACCCTCGTATTACCGCTCTGCTGGACGACTACGTCATATACATACTGCCCCGCATTTCCGTAGACGGCGCAGAGAAGTACCTCACCTCGCCCCACGCCTTACGCTCCTCTACGAGACGGTACCCCTACACAGAGGATCGTGAGGGACTGTACCCCGAGGATGTGGACGGCGATGGCAAGATACTCCAGATGCGTATAGAGAATCCGAACGGTAACTGGAAAATGTCGGAGCAAGACTCCCGCGTGATGCTGCGGCGAGAGCCGGACGAAAGAGGCGGTAAATACTATCACCTCATTACGGAGGGAGTTATCAACGATTGGGACGGGCACCAGATAAAGATGGCTCCGCCACGCGAAGGGCTAGACCTGAACCGCAACTTCCCTTATGACTGGGCACCGGAAGGCCAGCAGCGAGGTGCAGGCGACTACCCATTCTCTGAGCCTGAAACCCGCACTCAGGCCGAGTTCTGGGCCGCCCACCGTAACATCAACGGCTTTCTAACCTACCACACCTATGCCGGCCTCATCTTACGCCCCTACTCGACCCACCCCGATGACCACTTCGCCACCCACGACCTCGATATATTCAAGATGATAGGCGAGCGAGGCACCGAGTTGACAGGCTATCCCTGTGTTTCAGTCTACCACGGCTTCGCATACGACCCCAAGGAGCCGATGCACGGCGCACAGGACGATTACCTCTTCGATTTCTACGGCTGGTTCGGCTTTACCACCGAGCTATGGGATCCGATAAAGGCGGCAGGCATCGAGTTAGACCCCCTGAAACATATAGATTGGGCGAGACATCACCCGGAGGAGGATGACCTCAAGCTGATGCGCTGGAACGACGAGGAACTGGAAGGCAAAGGCTTCACACCCTGGCGGCCTTTCACACACCCGCAGCTGGGCGCGCTGGAGATAGGCGGCTGGGATCTGAAAAACTACTGGACTAACGCCCCTGCCCATTACCTCCCCGGAATCTGTGAGCAGCACAGCAGCTTTACCCTGGCACATGCCCTCATGTCACCTTGCCTGGAGTTTCGCAGTAGACAGGTCGAAAAGGAAGCAGAAGGCATTTACAAAATAACAGCAATAGTGGCTAACAAAGGCTTTCTGCCGAGCTACACAAGCAAACGCGCCCATGAGCGTAAAATCGTGCGCCCTATCTCCGTGCGCCTCACTCTACCACCCGGTGCAGTACTGAGAGGAGGCAAGCGCGAGCAGGAGGTAGATCAGCTGGAAGGGCGTAGCAACAAGATTTGGCGGGGCTTCTACGGCTCCTCAAATCTGACGGATAATGAGGCGCGGCTGGAATGGATAGTGCGAGCCTCACCTGGCCTCGAAGCCGAAATAGAAGTCAGAAGCGACCGCGCGGGCATCATTCGCACCCTTATAAAGCTCGAATGAGGAAACAGTAACTGTTCAGAATAGGGGTGAGGGTGCGTTGGGGGTGAAGGTAGGTGAACGCTACCCCTTGAAGATTGCCACACCCTTATTCTGAACTCTTGCAGGAAACAGTCTGCTGGATTGCGAGTGTAGAGGATGATATAATTGAGTGAGATCCAGCGCCGCAGGTCTTAGGTAGGCGCAGTGAGAGGGTTGCCCCAGTTGAGCGTACATACCAACCATATGAGCGCAGCGGATATTCGCTTGATGCTGGACCGCGAGCGCTACGAAGCGTTGGCGGTGCGCGATCCTATCGCCATCGCCAACGCAGCAGAGAGGTATAATACGCTCGACTCGGTGCTGGCGACCTTTCCCGAAACAGAGGTTATAGATCTGTACAGGCCTCTACTCTCTGTGTCACAAGCCTCCAAACTGTTGGGATACAAGCCCAAAGAAGTACGCAGGCTCCTGGGCCAGGGCAAAATATCGGGCAAGAAGGTGGGAAGCGAGTGGCGCATCCCGCTAAAAGCAGTATTGTGAAACAGCTTTCTAATCACTCAATCCTCACGATAAACTCGCATGTGATCGCCTTCGCAATACAGAGAAGGAGCGACAGCACAATAAGGAGCAGAGACAATGGCTACTGACACAGCAGCTTCAGCAGCGCACGCAACAGGCGAGGAGTTCGTCTCTGAACGGATAAAGGCGGTGCCGCCATCCGGCATACGCAAGTTCTTTGATATTGTCGCCACCATGAAGGACGTTATCTCCCTGGGCATCGGCGAGCCTGACTTTGTGACGCCTGAGCCTATTGTGCGAGCAGGTGTAAAGTCGCTTGAGGCGGGCCACACAAGCTACACTTCTAACTCAGGCATCCTTGAGCTGCGCCAGTTGTTGGCGCACCAGATAGAGAAGCTGTACAACGTCAGCTACAGCGCAGAAAATGAACTGCTGGTGACTGTTGGCGTAAGTGAGGCATTGGGGCTTGCGCTCATGGCAGTCATGGAGCCTGGCGACGAGGTGATTGTACCTGAGCCTTGCTTCGTGGCCTACCAGCCGTCGGTTATCTTCGCGGGCGGCAAGCCGGTGGCGGCGCCCACCTATGTCACGCAGAGCTTTCAAGTCACAGTAGATGACCTTGAGAAGGCTCGTACGCGCCACAGCAAGGCGTTACTGCTCGGATACCCCAACAACCCTACAGGAGCGGTCCTGGAGCGTTCCAGACTTGCGGAGATCGCTGAATGGGCAGCAGCGCACAGCCTTGTGGTTATTTCTGACGAAATATACGACCGTCTGGTCTACGGCATCGAGCACACTTGCTTCGCGTCGCTCCCAGGTATGAAGGAGCGCACTATTTTGCTCGGTGGTTTCTCCAAGTCCTACGCGATGACCGGGTGGCGCATCGGCTATGCGGCAGCGCCGCCTGCCATACTCGCTACGATGAGGAAAATCCACCAGTACATGATCATGTCGGCCCCCACGACGGGACAGGAAGCTGCGATCGAGGCGTTAAAGTCGGGAGAGCCTTATGTGGAGGCTATGCGCGAAGAGTATGATCGCCGCCGGCGCGTGATAGTGGACGGCTTCAACAGGCTGGGGCTGCACTGCTTTGAGCCTCGGGGCGCTTTCTACGCCTTCCCATCAATAGAATCCACCGGCCTCTCAGATGAAGCATTCTGCGAGCGCTTGCTGGCGGAGGAGAAAGTGGCGGTGGTGCCAGGCTCAGCCTTCGGCGCGTCGGGCGCAGGCCACGTGCGCGCTTCCTATGCCACATCGCTCCCCAATATAGAGGAAGCGCTGACGCGCATCGAACGCTTCCTCTCCAGGCTGAAAGCTGAGAAAGAGTAAGCTCAGGGAAGGTTCAGCGCCAGTGACTCCAGGGCAAGGCGGGGGTTGACATTCTCCAGTAGCTGCTGGCGTGTCCGCTGGATCAGGGCGACAGCCTCCGAAGCTTGTTTGAGCGTCACTTTGCCCGCGAGTGATTGCAGCGTTGTCAGCTGATCTATGCTCATCGCAAGCTCGGGTGCGGCGGCTTTCACGACCATCACATCGCGCCACCAGCTCTCCCATGTGTCGAGGATGGCATACAGGTCAGAACGTGCATCTGTAAAAAGCTTGGCATAACGGGTCGCGGTATTGATCCTGTCAACAATCGGCGCGCTGGACAAAAGCGCAATCTCCTCCAGCGCTCCCCGCCGCCTGGCAAACGCGTCTCGTTCCGAGTGCAGCCGCACAGCGTAGCCTAGCCGCCCCCCCGACAAAGCAGCCAACGTCACCGCCTGCTCATCTTCAACTCCCCAATCTGCCGTAAGTCTCGATGCTAACAGAGATTTCGGCAGATCTCTGAGCGGTACTTGCATGCAGCGCGAGGAAATGGTCGGCAGCACCGAGCCTTCATCATCGGCCAGCAATATCAGGATGCTATGGCCCGGTGGCTCTTCCAGGGTCTTGAGTAAGGCGTTCGATGCCTCTTCGTTCATCCAATCCGCATCCCCGATGATGTACACCTTCCACCTGCCTGAGTGTGGGCTGAGGCCGACGTTTTGCTGCATCTCGCGTATTATGTCAATCTTTAGCTCTTTAGCAGGCACTCCCTTACCCTTGCCGCTCTCACTAATAGCACGCGCCTGGCTCTCCAGGTTGACCTCGACAATATCGGGGTGGGTGCCGCGAGCAATACGGCTGCAAGACGAGCAAAGACCGCAGGGCGCTGAAGGCCAGATTTGCCCGGCGGGCGGTTCAGACTGGCAATTGAGGGTCATAGCAAAGGCCATCGCCAGCGTTCTCTTGCCGATCCCCTCCGGCCCCGTGAAAAGAAAGGCGTGAGAGAGCCGATTAGAGCGCAAGGAGCTACTTAGCATGTGAATAGCGCGCTCATGGCCGATGACCGGCCAGCCGGACGGCTCTGCCTGTAAATTATGTGGAGGAGAAGGTATCATAATCGGCAAAGGCTAGCGCCGCGCAGGGGCTGCCTTTGGCGCAACGGCAGAAGGCTGAGGTCCGAGCGCTATGTTGAGCTTGCGGCGGTCTTCGCTGGTGAGGATGGCGCTTATATCAAGGCCGGATTCGCGGGCAGCGTCCATGTCGTACTGCAACTCCTTGACCGTTTCCCTAGTTTCGTTTAACGGTATCGCCGGGAAGGAGCAGCTCTGAAGCTCAAGCTCAGGGTTGCGCGTAAAGACGATCAGACCTTTGACAGGCACAGCAGGCTTACCACTCGCGCTGAGTAGCTGCTGTACTGCCTGGATGGATGCGCTCAGGCTCGCACTCGGATTGCCAATGGAGGGCTTTACACCTGTGAACTTGTCTATGAGGTTGCTCTGGCTCTTCCAGCGGTCACCTTTTTCCGAGCCTGTGCAGCTTACAGGCCCTATCGCATCACTCGTCTGTATAACGACCACACCAGAGGGCGTGATAAGCATGTGCTCTATAACCTGTTCGCCCTGCCTGGCAAAGTGGTGAAAGCTGTATTTATTGTTGAGGCCCTTCAACTCGGCGTTCAGTTGGTGGTCAGCACGCGGGGTGTTCGCCATCCGCTTCTGGTTATTGCGGCCCATAGCCCAGAATGGCAGACCTATGATCAGAAAAGGGTATGCAAGATAGACAAGAAAGTACGCGGAGGTAAAGCTACCGACGAGTGAGATCAGGAACGATACAAGTATGCAAATCATCCCTATCCGCTGAGTGCGCGAGGCCTTCTTGACGAGCGTTTTCCAATATTCTTCATGAGTAACGACATTCATGCGTAGGGAGTATGTTCCTTTCACAGGAGGTCAGCATAGCGCGCCGAGAAGCCGTGCCTGTAGCGGCTAATGTACCCCGCAGGCGGTTACTTGCTTGATGCGCTATTAGCTCCATGCTAAACTAAGCTTGTGATTCAGTCTAACACAAGCGCGGCTCCGCTTCAAGAAGAAGAGCGCAGTCCTGACCTCACAGTGGTGGTTGTCAGTTGGAATGTAGGTGAGATGCTTGGCCGGTGCCTGCAGGCCCTGTTCTCACCTGCTGTTAGCGGTGAGCTACAGGTCGAAGTTATCGTAGTAGATAACGCCTCACGTGATGCGAGCGCGCAGGTCGCCCGCAGCTTTCCAGGCGTGAGGCTTATAGAGATGCGCGCGAACCTCGGATATGGCCGCGCCAGTAACGCTGGCCTGCGGGCGGCTAGAGGCAAACATCTGCTGGTCTTGAATCCTGACACCATTCCGCAGTCCGGCTGCCTGGAAACGCTTGCCTGCTTCGCGAACGGCCACCCCCACGCGGGCATAGTTGCGCCCAGGCTGCTCAACGCCGACGGCACAACCCAACAAGCCGCCTTTCGCTTCCCAACGCTGGCAATGGCCGCTCTGGACCTCTTTCCTTTACCAGGGATCGTGCCGGGCCGTGTACGCGCAAGGATAGCCCACTCGTGGCTAAATGGTAGGTATCAGCAAGAACAAGTAGCAAGCAAGCCGTTCAAGATCAACCATCCACTCGGCGCGTGTATGCTCCTGAACCGAGGCGCGTATAAAGCCCTGGGGGGCTTCAGCGAAGAGCTATTTATGTATGCGGAAGAGATAGACCTTGCGATACGCTACGCGCGCGCGGGCTGGCAGTGCTGGCAAGTGCCCGCCGCACAGGTGATTCACATCGGGGGGCAAAGTACGCGGCAAGCGCCCGATAGGATGTTCGTAGAATTGTGGCGTTCGCGCCTCTACATCTACAAGAGGTACTACTCACTCCCGGCGCGGCTTGCTCTCTCAGCGTTGCTGACAACTGCCCAGTTACGCGATCTGGCATTCACATGGCTCGCAACGAGGCGCGCGCGTATTCCACCCATAGAAGCCAGGAGGAGCAACCGCCGCGCACGAGCCGTGCTGAGGCTGGTATTCCATAGATGAGCAACCAGGCACTTACCATCATAGCTCTCGCGTGGCACGAAGCCGCCCACCTTGTGCCCTGCTTTCGCAGCCTTGCGCCTCTCATCGCGGCAACAAACGCTCGAACCCTGATCGTGCTCGATGCCGAAGCCGATGAGGAAACTGCCAGCGCTGCTAGAAGAGTAGCCGAGAAGGTGGTGACGCATGAGTTTGTCAACTTCTCAGCGCAGCGCAACTATGCCCTCGACCAGGCGCGCACCGGATGGGTCCTATTTATAGACGCTGATGAGCGGTGCACATCACGCCTTGCCACAGAGATAGCAGCTGTGCTGGCCCAACCAGGTTGCGCAGCCTACAGAGTACCGAGGCGCAACTTCTTCTTCAAGCATGAAGTGAGGCACACAGGCTGGTACCCTGACTACCAGATCAGGCTCTTACAGCGAGCACACTGTCGCTACGACCAAGCCCGCCAGGTACACGAGCTGCCCGAAGTAGAGGGTCCCATTGGCACACTCCACGCGCCCTTGATCCATTTCAACTACGATAACTGGGCGCAGTTTCTGGCGAAGCAGAGGGCTTATTCGGCTTTAGAGGCTCGCGCCCTCTTTAACGCGGGGAGAGAGGCGCGACTACGCAGTCTGATTGGTCAGCCACTTCGAGAGTTCAAGCGCCGCTACATTGACTACAGCGGATATAAAGATGGACCGCTCGGCCTTGCGCTCTCATTCGCAATGAGCTTGTACGTGGCACAAACGTATCGCAAGCTGCTGATATTGCAAAGAAGGGTGAAAGGTGAAACGTGAGGGATTAAGGACATATTATCTTTATCCTCAACTTACGCAATAGGCAATACTCATTACGCTGCACGTCTCACGCCCCACGAGTCCCTTTCCACACTCTTTCCACAAATTGACAGCGCGCTCTCGCCGCGATATATTTGCGCCAGTCCGGTTGCTCCAATGCCATTACCGGGGCGGGAGGCGAACGAGGAGTGCACACCTCGCGAGCGAAAGGAGCTGGCAATGACCTTATCAACTTGCGCGAAACTAAGCAGGCACGCGAAACGAAGGAGTGCGCAAAGCAACTTATCTGCGGACGATCTGGAGCTAGTTCGCCGGTACGGTGTCCTCGAGCACCGCACAGGTGTCCTCTTCTACTTCGTTCGCAAACGAGATGTAGAGCGTTTTCGCCGCGTCGAGCCTCGCCTGCCGATGTTACAGGGTGTGGTGCTGATCATGTCGAATGACGATACGATTATCACGATCTACCGCAACAGTCATGCGCTGAAAGATATACGTCGAAAGACCAAGCTGAAGTGGCACGTCGCCGCGTAGCTGCCGAGGATATTGCCAGGCCCTGAATCCCGCGCCGGGCCAAAGACAACCGGGAGTAAGAAAGGCTTACCGTCACTGGTAAGCCTTTTTATGTGCCCCTTATCGCCCTGGCTGAACGTCAGGGCTGGCACCGTAAACCTTCACCGTCCCGCCACGCCGGTTCGGCACCAAACCAACCACAAACCAGAAAAGGGCGAATACCTCCCAGGCGAACGGCCCATAACCGAGATACCCCAGCAAGGGCATCTCAAAAACCTTGAGGAAGCCGACGTAAGGCACAGTGTAATACCACTTGGGGAACGCCCAGTAGTTCCAGAACTCCCAGAGCAACCCGCATATCTGGCCGCCTATGTAGAAGGAGATAGGCACGCGCCAATCGCCTTTTGATAAGTAGGCAAGTATAGACGGCATCCCCCGCCAGCAGTTGATCGCGTCCAGAATGAGGGCGAGGAAGCCCCAGATCAAAGGAAAGAAATAGCTGGGGGCAACCACAGGCAGTATAAAGAAAGCCACGCCCAGGCAGATGAGCCCCACCAGCGCAGGCTTGCTTACCTGAAAGGCTTTGCCCCGGCGCATATCACGAACCAAACGCCAGCCCCCTACCCAGTCAGCAGTTTCCCAGAGAGCAGGTATAACTGTGCTGAAAAAAAGGTATGAAATAAGATTGGCGTACCAGTCGGGGATATCGTAGGGGCGGAGATAGTGCCAGTTCTGCACAAAGCCGTTCACCCATTCAAAGCCCCACCACATCGCCGCCGAGAGGGGAAGCATGGCGAGAAAGACGCGGCGCTTGCTGACAAACAACGAGCGCCCGTCGCGCCTGTAAAGCAGCGCATCCAGCGCGAAGATATAGCCGAACCATACTGCCGCGAACCAGTAATCGGAGAATGGCCGCACGAAGCCGCCCGCGGGCGTACGGGCGAAAATCAGAATATGGCCTGTAACAAGTAGAAGCACGCCCGCCCAGAAATGCGGACGTAGCTCCTCGCGAGCTGATCTATCTGTGAACCCCAATCCCTAGCGCCTGGCTTTCCTGGGCGATTTGGAGCGGGGGAACTTTATTCGCAGCCAGCTGAATAAAGCCAGGCCCAGCATGGCGCAAAGGAAGAGGATCACAGCTACCCCGGCCACTCCGATGCCGGGAGGCGCGCCATTGTTGTTATCAACGGCATAGGTGTGCATTGAGGTGCCGCCGAACCACTCAACAAGGTAATTGACCCCCAGGAAGGTGATGAGCACCACCACGAAACCGCCAAGCGAAAGCCAGGCCATCGTAACGCCACGCACCCCGCGCTGCACACGCACATGCAAGTAGGCAGCGTAGGTGAGCCACGTTACCAGCGCCCACACTTCCTTAGGGTCCCAACTCCAAGCTTTTGTCCATGCTTCATTAGCCCAGATCGCCCCCGTTATCAGCACAAGGGTCATAAATGGAAAGCCTACAGCCACGGCACGGAACATAAACTCCTCGATTGCAGCAGAAGAGGGCAGGGCAGAGGAGACCCTGCCTTTGAGATATTGCTTGCCGAGGAGGGTTAAGCCGGCCCCGGCAGCCGTAGCAAAGGCGCTGTATGAGATGATAGCTATCGAAACATGGATCACAAACCAGTACGAGCGTAACGCGGGCACGAGAGGGACAGGGCGCTTCAGGTCGGCTGGAATGAACCAGAGGGCGTACGACTGCAAGCAGAATAGCAGCAGCGCCACAAATGCACCCGGCGCGTGCGTTCTCAATGCTCCCTCAAAGAGGATGAGGGAGATCGTGGTTGTGCCCCAGACGAGCATCGTGGTGATTTCGTAGAGAGTAACGGTGGGATAATGCCCGATCTCTATCCAGCGCAGAATGATCGCGGCTGTGAGCGACGCCCACGCCAGAAAGAGCAACCCCGCGCCCGCTCTCCCAAAGAGAATAGATGTAGAAAATGGAGGCCGCTCGGCGTCATCAGAGATCGCCACATCAACCTCGCCACCGCCCGCCCCTGCCCCCGCCAGCCTGCTCCCGCGGCGACTTACTGCCACAACGCTGCTTCCCTTCGTAAGCAGGTGCGTTGAGTAGCAGAGAAACGCCAGCAAATAGCAGATGTATGCCAGCGATGTTAGCGTTGGTTCGTTGAAACCCAGACTAGCTGACGCAAAACCCACAGTTTTACTCCCGATCTAGCGTAAAGGCCCCCGCCACTCTCAGCAAAGGGATTATCTCTCCACGTTTATAACGCAATACGCGGTGCGTTTCACGCCTCGCCACTCTACGTGGCAGCCTCTACCTCGTTATGCACATTGCTCGTTGAAGTCGCGCCGCCTGCGACAACAGCTTTGCCGAGCGCGTCTCGTATCCTTATCGCCGTTTTCTCGAAGTCTCGCTCGAAGCTTACCTTGTTCTTTTCTGCCAGACCACCTACCACGACATTCACCGCGCCTGGATTCTCCTCGTCCAGAGTGATTTTTGCCCAACAGCGAGTAAAAGTAGTGTAGAGCGAGATTGTGAAACCCGCAGTCATAATCACGAACCACAAGCCAACAACCTCAAGCCCAGGGTCTTTGGCTATCTCCATTACCGCAGCTGTGTCTTTAGTGAAGGTGAAGTTATACTGCTCGTACCCCGGCAGTTGAAGCGGCCCGACCTTTGGAATGAAGGCGTCGTAGATCGGCTTATCAAAGTTCTCGTCGAGGTATCCGAGCAGGTAGACAGGTGGGTTCTCTTTGGCCGCCCGCGTGACATCCTGGTAATAAGTTAGCTGAAGGGTAAGAGTATGGTCTTTGAGCGGCAGTTGGACCAGGTCCATGGGCAGGTTGTCGCTGCTGGTGAACTGAAAATCGAGGAGCGCCTGAGCGGTAGAGGTCGTGTCGGTGATCAGGCCGCTCGCACCTATACGGCGTAGAGGGAGTTGCGTCCCGATGCTGTCTGTCACGGTAGCGTATAGCACAGGCTGGTAGCTTACCAGAAAGAAGCTCACGCCCTTGTAACGCAGTGGCTCATTGACGGTGATTGTCCTGGTCAGCACTTCTTGACCGCCCTCGATCACAGATAGGTTCTCTTTGTACTCCTTGATTGTAGTGCCATCAGGATAGTAATCAATCCAGAAGTTGTTGTTGCGCACGGTGAAGTCAGTGCCATGCCCGACATTGACTGCCTTGCCGGGGTAAAAGGGTACAGATTGCTCACGCCAGCCCGCCTGGGCCAACCCTGCCGCGGTGAGGATCAGCAGCACAAGGGCTGCGTGGCTCACGAAGGTGACTAGCTTGGACCAGCGGTCTCGGTCTGCATAGATGAAGATGGTAGCGCCGTCGGCTGCGACATCTGTCAGCAGACGATAGCGGCTCTTGCGAAGGGCCGACCGCAGCGCAGCTTCTGCGCCTTGCATGTCAGTGGGTACACCTCTAAAGTGCGCCTTCTCGGTAAGCCCAGTGATGAAGCTATCGCTCGCTCGCACCGCAGGATTGCGGACCAGGCGCATTATCGGCTGCCATCGGTTGAGGGTACACATCACGATGCTGAAGACCACCGTCACCACAAGCAGCCTGAACCATAGCGAGTTATAGAGGTCGTAGAAGCCTGCCCAGTAAAGCAGACCCGAGAAATCACCATATCTGCCTTTTGCGCCGCTGAGGAACTGGCTCAACTCAACGTCGAAGCTCTGTATGCCTGGCTGCATCTGGGGCACTACTGTGCCAATCATAGATGCCAGGGCGAGCGCGAGGTTAAGGACGACAGCGAAGCGCACCGAGCAAAAGAGCGACCAGATTACCTCTATAGGATCGCGGCCAGGACGCTTGCGAATCTCATCAGCAGCGTGAGGCCCGGCGGGGTGAGGCACAGCGCGGCTGAGAGTTTTAGCAGAGGCCTTTGTAATAGATCGCGCCATAACTTGGGCGAAATCACAAGTTACGAGTTACGAGCTAAGGGTGACGATGATTAGCGATTCGTAGCTTGTGATTCCTGAAGGTGAAGGGTGAGTTGCAACACAAGGCTGTGAGAGTTTTCGCACTCTCCCTGATATTACCATCAGGCAGGCACGTCGTCAAGAAAAGATGCATGAATATTGCCATAAGGTTCAGGGCGTTGAAGTTGTGGTGGGCGCAGCCCTTTTTGTGGGTGTAGAGCGTGCTTTAGAGAGTGACGTTGGGGAGGATTGCACGGCAGGCTTGGCGCTGCTGCTACCGCTACTTGACCCGCTTCCCTGAGAGGGCGAGCCGCTATCGCCTGCGGTGGACGATTCCAGGGGAGAAACAACTGCTTTGGCTGCGCCAAAGAAGCTATTTAGCATAGGCTCTGCGACATTCCAATCCAGCTTCAGCCCCTCCGAGCCGTCAGGCAAAGTAGCGGCTGTGATCATGGCGCTATCTATCGAAGATGTGATGATAGCAGAAGGCTGTATGCCGTAAAGAAGCTGTCCATATGCCAACTGCTGGTCGAAGGGAAGGTTCGTCTCCACCATGCCGCCGAACTGGTCCATCAGAGATGGTAGAGAAGGAAGCAGGTTGAGCGATGTTGCTTTCTGGCGCAGTGCGGTGATTATCTGTAGCTGGCGCTTGCTGCGCATAAAGTCGTTGTCAGCGTGGCGAGTGCGCGCGTAACGCAACGCCTGTTTGCCGTCCATATGCTGCATTCCCGCATCGAAATGGACGTATATTACCCCGTAAAGGTCTCCCTCCTCGTCGCTGGGATACTGGTAATCGTCAATCGAGTAGGGGACATTTATGTCAATACCCCCCACCGTGTCCACCACCTTTTGGAAACCCTGGAAGTTGATGGTGGCATAATAATCAATAGGCACATTGAAGAACTGGCTGACTGTGCGCACCGCCAGCGCTTGCCCACCACCAGGCTCCTGGTAGTACTCGCCAAAGAGATAGGCGGCGTTGACCTTGTTCTTGCCGTAACCGGGGATGTCTACTATCAGGTCACGAGGTATACTCATCACACGAACGGTTGACGAGATCGTGTCAATGTTCACCAGAAGCATTGTATCGCTGCGCGCGTAGTGCTCAGGGTCGTTGGGCCGCTTGTCGGTGCCCATCACCAGGATGTTGGTCCGGCCTTTCGGCAAGTAACGCAAAGGGTTAGTAGTCGGAGACGGCACGGCCCCCGCAACTGATGTGCCATTCGCACCGGCTGTAGCCACCTGAACAGCACGCGGGGTGGGGGTCGGAGGCAGCGCCACGAAGATACGCGACTGCATCTGCGCGAACGAATAGCCAACCCAGCCGGCATAGGCAAGGACAAGAAGCAGCGCCACTCCAAGCGCCCAGCGTACGACACGCCCCACGCCCCACCGCTTCGCGAAAGGACGAGCCGCAGATGGTGAACTGCGAGTTATATTAGCACAACCCGTAACTGGCAGATCATCTTTCTGCGGAGCGGCGGGCGTGGGGCTTAGACGAGCCGCGGGCCGCCGTCGCTTAACTACGGTAGCGGGCTGCGTACGCACCTTACCGGAGGAACTACCGTTGACCAATTACTTCGCCATCAGGGAACGACGCATCAGCTGTCCGTAACTCATAGCTCATAATTCCGCCTGCGGCGGGAGCGGAACCGTACCCTCCCGAATTGGCGGGCAGGCATTGTTCGCAGCAGCCTGCCTCGTAGCGATGCCCAGGCCCGATAAGCTGAAGTTTTTTCATCAGGCTGTAGCATTCCACGGCCAAAACGTTCGCGCACATAGGCTCGCGCGATAGTGCGTGTAAAGAGCGAAGTGCCGGGCACCTCTCGCGCAAGGGATTCGCTGAACTCGTAAGGCGTCTGATACACGGCGGGGCTTATCCTCAGGAGACGCGCCCACCAGAGCATCTTGCCATAGTAAAAGCCTGCCGCAGCGGCAGAGCGCCTTTTACGCCAGGGAACCGGTGCCCATAGGGTGAGAGCCACGAGAATGGCGGCAAGGGCCACAAGGCTGCCGATAATGCCAAAGGGAACTCCACTCAATGGGCCAGAACCGCCATTGTTAGCCGGCTTGATAGCCCCCGACAAGCCCTGATCACGAGGCGTGTTGGGGCTTGGTGTGGCGGCAGGCGTCAGATCAGGGGTAGGAACCGCAGGGGCCGGTGTGCCCTGTACTTCTGTTGTTATGACGGCCTGAGAAGGCGTCGGCTCAAACTGAATCCAGCCGTATCCGGGAAAGTAGACTTCGGGCCAGGCGTGCGCCGATGACTCTCTGACTATGTACGCGCCTGTTTTTGCGTCGTAGCTACCCGGGGCATAGCCGCTGGCGAGGCGAGTCGGTATGCCGAGGCTACGCATCATCATCGTCATCGCTCCTGCGTAATACTCGCAGTAACCCTCTTTTTTGGTGAAGAGGAACCAGTCAAGGAGGTCCACGCCCGACGGGGGCTGGCCGATGTTAGTGTTGTAGGCATAGGTTGTGCGCAGATAGCTCTCGATTGCCTTTCCCTCATCGTAAGGATTGGTAGCGTTCGCGCTGTCTACAATACTCTGAGCAAGGTCCTGGACGCGTTGTGGCAAGGTAGCAGGGCGCGACAGGTACCGGTCGGTGACCCATGTTTCGTATGCAGTTCCGGCAGCGCGTAACTGGTCCGGTGTGGCATTAGAGACTAGCGATACAGCTGAGTACTGCGAGTTTCTGGGCAGCGGGCTGGTGGCGCGTATCGCCGTGATGTCATCGTAGACAGGCACTTCGCCTGTAGCAAGTAATGTAACATCATAGTTGGGCGCTGAGGCACCACGAAGCACGACGTTGACGCCACGCTTCGACAGGTCGTCTACCTGTTGTCGTATGTCAGCGCCTTTGGAAGTAGAATAGAGGGTCTCCGCTGGGCTTGCTGCGGGCGTGATAGCTCCGGCGCTCGCTCTCAGCTCTTCCTCTGCCTGGTGTAGCTGTCCCACAAGCAGTCGTAGCTCAAGGGGCACAGACTCTGTGGTACAACCCCCCTCCTGGGGGCAGATCTGGTCAATCGAGTACTGCTCGTTGAGTGTTCGCCAGGACACTTCGAGCCTGGTGGCGATATCAAGGCGAAGGGGGCGCAGCGATGCGAATACATTGTCCTCTTTAGGGCTAAGAAGCTGCACCGTGTAGCTGACTTCTTTGCGCGCGGTGTCCGCTGAAATAAGCTGCTGGTTCGCTTCAAGCGCAAGCATGGGGTTCAAGTTGGATACGTGAAAGGTGCTTTTAGCTGTATTATCCCAACCCTGGCCGTTGTACTGGTCGTAGGTGTTTGCACGCCAGTATAGAGGCTGGCTCGACTTAACGATCATTGCCGGGGTGTTAGATAGGTTGAGCGAACCTCCCATCGTGAAGCTGTCCTTGAAGGAGGAATATCCTCCTACTGACTGGTTGCCATCCACACGCGCCCAGAGCCTGCTCATACTGTCTTGCAAATCTACCCAGGGCTTGTTCACCCGCTCCCACATGTTGTTGAGGGTGCCGTTCACAGCGGTAGCCGGTACGAACCACATGGCGGAAGCAAGCACTATTGAGATGGCGCTTCCAGCCCACAGGAATGCCCAGGTAAGTCCCGGCGAGTAGTTAACCCTCTCGCGCTGCCACCGCTCCTCTTTGATAAGCAAGTTGAAGCGGATCATCAGCAAAAGGGCGCTGAACATGAAGACGATTATATAGCCGTTGAGGTTGATTATTGAATAAGAAAGGTTGATTAGCAGGGCAATGCCGTTGGGTATGAGTGCCCACCAGAGTTGCCGAGACTTGAAGACGAAGTAGGCGCTGCTATAGGCAAGCACCCAGCAGACGACCGCCAGCGATAGTATGAAAACTACGAGATCGTCGCTCATGTCGTTGCGGAGCGCCACGCCGAGCCAGGTGGCAGTGCGCGCCAGCAAGTCCTGCACATGGTCCTGTACTGTAACCAATCGGGGGTCTTGCATCACACTGGCGACCGCCAGCAGCACTGTTATCAAGCCTATCTCTAGGCCGATCAGATCAAGGAGGAAGCGAGGCACGCCACGCACCTTGGCGAGGACTATACCTGTCGCCAGCCCTATCAAAGTAATCGGCGTGAGAATAGAGAGGCCGTCAGACCACTGGGCCTGCTGGATTGACAAAGTTACGCTAAAGAGCATCAGAGCTAGCAAACCAACGGTGAGCCAGCCCTCTTGTAATCGGAATAAACGAAGCATATGCGCCTTCTAACAGTTATCTACTCACCTTACGCAGCGGACGGCGGGCAACCGTCCATTGGTCACGGGCAGCCGATCACTACGTGAGGGAAGTTATTATTGTGCCGGTAGAGGGAATGAACCTACATTATCTTATACACAAATTATACCGCATCGGTTTGCTCTAAACCAGAAGATATGCGTCGAATGTCATACAATCCCACTGATCTTAGGGAGCAAGCAACGTGTAAAAGCGCGCTTTCAGCGGAGATTACGCACCGCCGCCGGGCTATACTGCTGGCCGAGGGCAGCGTCTATGCTGTCCTCGCGCTTCACAAGATAGTTAGGCACGCCCATCCCGGTAAGTGCGCTCACCATCATCAGCGCGTTCCCTTCGCCCCCGAATGTCTCTCCTTCGATGACAACGGCGGCGGCGCGCAGACCCTTGCGAAGCTGGCTTTGCAACGACGCGAGCCAAGCCTCGTCCAGCGACGGTGTTACGACCACGAGAGTATCTTGCCTGTTGAATAAACGGGACTCAGCGGCGATAAGTTCCCCAACAGGAGTATCGCCTTCAGCGCGAAGCACAGCCAGCGCGCGCAGAATCTTTACAAGCTGGCGGCCACCTCTGTCCGCCGGTATAGTTACTTTATGCTGTCCCCACGCCACCATGCCCACCGACCTCCCCTCCGAGATGAAATAAGCAGCCAGTGAAGCCACCACTGATACGCTGTATTCTTCTGTGGTTGGGTCGAGGGGCAGAGGCGAATTATCTCCCCGAGTTTCGCCACTTATCGGCTTTCTCTGCAAGGCCTTTGGCACGCGCCCCACGTCAACAGCTTCTAACTCTGCCTCTTCAGGCTCATAGGCTACATGTACAGCATCTTGCAGGTCCAGGATCAGCCAAATATCGGCGGTAGGGTCAAGCTCAAACTCTTTCACCATCAGCTTCTGGGCGCGGGCGCTCACCGGCCAGTGGATACGGTTCATCGGGTCGCCGGGAAAGTACTCGCGGATGCCGGCGGCGTTGGGAGTGGAGTGATAGCTGCGCCCCGCTGTTTGATTGCCCCCAGGCAAATCTGTCGAGGGGAGTCCGAAAGAGGCCAACGGCACAGTGGGCGGAAATACCAGCAGCTCGGCTCTGTCGTTGAAGAGGCGACTCGACTGAAAAAGCCCAAAAGGGTCTCCGGTCACTACGGTTGTTGGCCCCAGGCGATAGAGGCCTCGATGAATACACCGCGTGCGAACACGCCAGCGCTTCTGGGTATGGCCCTTGAGCGACACGACAGCGCCGACTCGGTGCCCCGGCAAGGTAGATTGATCGCGCACCTCCAGCCACAGCTTACGTAGCCGCGACAGGTTACGTATCTCGACAGTCTCCTGGATGATCTGCCCTACCTGCGTCTGCGACGGCGTTACCTCACGGCTCAAAGTCAGGCCACGCTTGCTGATCTGAGACCAGATATAGGCGCAAATCAGCACAGCAGCGAGCACATACGCCAGGTAATAAAGCAGCCGCAGGCCAATGGTCAGCGCAGCAACGTAAACCACCACTGTCCCTACAGCCAGCCAGAAGGCATTAGAATTGTCGGACATAGCGAAGGATCCTATTAGCGCTCAGTGGCGGCTGGCCTATGACCGCTACCGCCCACGCGTGGCGATGGGCTGGGTGCCGGGCACAGGGGTGTTGCGCAAGATTTCGCCTATTACCGAGCGCGTATCTGTATTGCGTACGCGGGCAGATGGGTTGAGGATCAATCTATGCGCCAGCGTCGCTTCAGCGAGAGCTTTTACATCATCAGGGATCACGTAGTCTCTACCAGCGATTGCCGCACGCGCTTGTGAAGCGATTTGCAGCGAAAGCGAGCCGCGGGGGCTTGCGCCCAGGTAAATCTCTTCGTGGCGGCGTGTAGCGCCCACCACCGAGACGATGTACTCTTTTATCAACCCGTCCACATGTACGTTCCTCACTGCGCTCTGTGCCTCGAGAAGTTGGCCCGAGTCGATGACCTGCTCAAGCTGCTGCAACGGGTGAGTTTGCTGCTGGCGGCTAAGCACTTCTATCTCTTCAGCACGGTTCGGGTAGCCAAGCGAAATACGCATGAGGAAGCGATCTAGCTGCGCTTCAGGCAAAGGGAAAGTGCCTTCGTACTCGATTGGATTCTGCGTGGCAAGAACGATGAAAGGGCGAGGCAAAGGGTATGTAACGCCATCCACCGTGACTTGCCTTTCCTCCATTGTTTCGAGGAGGGCCGACTGTGTTTTAGGGGTGGCGCGGTTGATCTCGTCAGCAAGAACGATCTGAGCCATCACGGGGCCCGCGCGAAACTCAAACTCGCCATTCTTCTGATTGTAAATCGAGACGCCTGTTACATCGCTGGGCAGCAGGTCAGGAGTAAACTGGATACGCCTGAATGTGCAGCCGACCGAGCGGGCAATTGCCTTCGCCAGCACCGTCTTGCCTACACCAGGCACATCCTCTACCAGCACATGGCCCTGGCAGAGGAGGGCGATCAAAGTGGATTGCACCTCCTGGTGCTTGCCCACAATCACGCTCTCAACGTTCTCCGCAAGACGCGCGGCCAACCCGCGAACATCTACAATCCGAACAGTGGAACTATCGTCAAAATGACCATCACCCTGACGCTTTATACTATCTTGCATGATCTCCTCAAATGATTCCGGTCGAAATCTTATGTACAGGTTACGGGCAGCGCTATGTCGCACACCAATTATAACAAGTTAGCACTATACAAGACAGCAGACGGTTATTACATCTCTCTGCATCTTGCTGTATACGTTACTTTGTATACGTTTAGCGTAACGGCAGAGTTACTCTTTCCCGCTCGATTTTACCGGGCTGACAGCAACACAGAAGATGTGGCGTGCGAAGAATCAAAAAGGGGCGGCACGGCAGCCGTCCCATACAAGGGGCCTGGCTAAGGCTAGCGGGGGGCGGAGGCCGCCTCCGCTGTATGCAGCACGTCCCGAAGGAATGAGCTGCGCAAAGAGGCGGAGCTTTTTGGTGGCTCAGGCTGGTAAGGCTTGGCGTGCCCGGCCACTACAAATGGCGCTTCCTCATCATCCCCGGTCGTGCTCGCGCTAGCTTGTACGGGGCCTTCCACCGCGAGCCTTCCATATGGGCCAGACATCCGCCTCCGCAACTGGTGCCAAATCCTGGCGGCGTCAGGCTCGGCGGCCTCAGCAGCGATAGCATGCTTCAACAGCACCTCAAGGGAGGCGTCGTCATTCGCATCCTGGTCGTCAACGGCTCCGGGCTTGAGGTTGAAGCGTAGCTCGTCAGCGATTTCGCCTGGCAGAGCAGCAGCGAGCGCTTTAATACGCCGGATCATAGCGCGCCTCCGGTGACGCCGCATTCTGCCCTTCAAGATGCACACGTAGCGCCTTGCGAGCATGGTGCAGCCTCGATTTCACAGTCCCCACCGGCAAATCAAGTATATACGCAATCTCTGGAAGCGAAAAGTCCTGTAAATAGTGCAGCGTGACCACTATACGGTGTTTCAGAGAAAGCGAATTGATAGCAGTACGCATCGTGACCTGTAACTCAACGCGCTCAGCGAGCACTTCAGGCGAGTGATGAGGGTCCGAGGTGATGAAGCCTTCCGCTACGTCATCAATCGGTTCCAGATGGACACGACGCTTTTTGAGGGCGTTGCAGCTCAAGTTAACGGCCACACGGTGCAGCCAGGGCGCAAGAGAGCCATCGCCTGTAATGTTCATAATGTTGAGGTAGGTCTTATAAAAACAGTCCTGGAGCACCTCTTCGGCAGCGCCCGGATCGCGTGTAATGGCAAGGCCCGTACGATAAATCTGGCCCTGATACTTGAAGAAAAGAGCCTCAAAAGCGGCCATATCGCCGCGCTGAATAGCGAGCACAAGCTGCGTATCCGCGTGAGCAGCCTCGCTTGGGGTAGTAAGTAGAGGTTCCAAATTGACCTCCTCTAGCTGCGCCAGAATATCATCCGCCGAGTCGTCTGAGTCGTCGTCAAGGTCATCAATGTTCGAGTTGTTTAACCGGAGCCGCTCAGCGATCAGCTGGAAATCTATATCCATCGGCGACACCTGCACAATTCAGCTCGCGTTTCAGTCGAGACTTCCAGCAATACAATCAAGCAACGGCTCTGATAAGCAAGCACGATCAGAGGGGAGGGCAACCGCGCCGACTGGACGCTGTCGGTAAGTATAACACATTTTTTAACCCTTTGTAAACATCTCGTAACCCAACACTCGGTCCGCAAATCAGAGCTAGCGTATCTAAATTAAGGCTGGGATATGGACGCGGGCCAGTCACATCAGGCAACAATGGCACGAAAGCGCAAAGACGCTAGAGCATGATGTCTAAAGAGAATAGACCCCGGTTACAAAGGTAAACGGTTGACGCGGCCATACAGTCGCTATATTATCCTTTTATGTCTTCTACAATTAGAACGGGCAGCGACTGGCCGGGTTCTGCCAGCCGACAGAGGCAGCCGGATTGAGGGGGTGGTCGCCCCGAGGGGAAAAGAGCCGTCAGGACGTGTTTGTCTTAGGCGTATACACGGTGCTTGCGCTAATCTTCACATGGCCTATGGCGAGCACCATGACGAGCGCGATACTGGGCGATGGCAAGGATGGTTGGCAAGACACCTGGGAGATGTGGTGGCTGAACCGCGCGATCAACACAGGCTCCGCACCCTACCACTTCTCGACGCTCTACGCCCCCACAGGAGCCACCAACTATCTCCACTCACTTAATCCCATATTGATAGTTCTTGTACTGCCTGTTCAGTGGCTCTTCAACGTGCTGGCAGCCTTCAATGTAGCCACCTTGATGGCGATTGTGTTCACCGCCTTTGGGAGCTATCTCCTGTGCCGTGACATTACGGGCGATAGGGCTGCGGCTTTCGCAGGAGGCTTGATCTTCGGCTTTGCGCCCCACCAGTTCGCGCAGCTGTTGAGCCACCTCGACGTGGCCGCGCTTCAGTTCTTTGTACTGGGCGTCTGGTGCCTCTACCGGAGCCTTTCCACTAACGGCAGGGCGGGCTTAGTATGGGCGCTCTGGGCGGCTGCATGCGTCGCCGCCTCCGAGTTGAGCCACCCCTACACACTCGTCGAAGCCCTGCTCGTGATGGCGCTACTTGGCATTTGCTGGACGATGTGGACGCTGTGGATGCGCAGCGCGCAGCCCTGGTGGCAGCCCCTGGGCAGAACCGCACTTGCTATCTCTGTGGGCATCGCCATAGTTAGCCCAATGCTCTTTTTACAGGCTCGCCAGAACAGTGGGCCTGATGCTCCGGGCCAGGGAGATAGCAGCGCCGCCGACATCGAAAACTACTCGGCAGATTTGCTCGCTTATGCAATCCCTAGCCCATTCAGCCCTTTGTGGGGCAAGAGCGCATCAGACGCCCTGCGCCCACTCAAAGGCACTCTGATAGAAAAGATTGTCTTTCCAGGCTATGTGGCTCTGCTGCTAGGAATAGTCGGCGCGGTGGCGCGGCGCACACGGCGCACCGCCCTCTTCTGGGTCGCGCTGGCGCTTATCGGCTTCCTAATGTCTCTTGGCCCCCGCTTACTCGTTGGGGGGAACAACACAGGGCTTCCCTTGCCCGCCTCTATCTTCTATACCCTGCCCGCAAGCGCTATCTTCCGAGCGCCTGCCCGTTTCAGCTCGATTGCCTTCCTCGGATTGTCCGTCTGCGCATCGCTTGGCGTGCAGGCGCTCACCGAAAGCCGAAGCCGCCGGCGGCGTGCGCTGGTTATGTCAACCATGTTGCTGATTGTGTTGGAGTTCTTCCCGGCTCCATTTCGCACGGCAGCGCAGGCAGTAGACCCCTGGTACCGCCAGGTTGCGAAGAGCGGCACAGGCGCCGTCCTTGAGGTGCCATTCGACAGGTGGGACGCTCGACCGCTTGAGTCGCAGATCGTTTCAGGATTGCCCCTGGCGGGGGGCTACCTCTCACGGCAGCCTGTCTATCCGCTGTCGCGTGGCGTGCCGCCCTTCACCGATCTGGGCCTCAACCGAGTACCAGGCACGCCCCTCGTAAATGTGGCGGCGAGCGCGCTCTGTTCGCCTGCACCCGATAGATCAACTTATCTGGACATCATGCGCCTCGCGGGAGTACGCTATTTGGCGCTGCATCTCGACAGGCTGAAGGGAAGTGACCCCCGGATCGAGCTGGCACAGGAGCTATTCGCCGCCAGGCTTGTATATCAGAGCACCGGCCTCGAAGTGTACGACAACGGTGGGGGGCAAGCGCCTGCATCTCTTTTTGGAGCAGTAGAGGACAGCGAAGACTGGGGAGCCATAGAGCAAAACAACTACAGGTGGGCAGGGGGCAACTATGCGCGCATCTACTTATGGAGTGGGGTGGACAGGAAGGTGCAAGTGAGCTTCTCCCTGGCAAGCTTTTCACTAACCCGGCAGGTAGAGATTAGCGCATCCGGAAAGGTGCTCGCCCAAAGGAGCGTCGGCCCCAGTGCGCAGCCCTTCGACCTGGAGTGGGAGCTCCCCAGGGGCTTCACCACGCTGCTCATCTCGGCGAGCGGCGAGCCGCTAATCCCAGCGTCACTGGGCGTGGGGGCAGACACACGTCCCCTCGTCCTGAATCTCTCAAGCTGCCGTTATTCAGCTAAATAGAATGGCTCTTGAGAGATGGGGTAAGGGCTTGACACTGAACAGTTTTTAGCTTATTATATCATCCCATGCTGATGTAATGATGTAACTGGAGAGTTGGAGGTTTCATAATCTATGCTAGTAGCAGGTAAGTCGGTCACCGGGCTCAAGGCCAAGTTGTTTCGCGGTTTTTCCGATACGTCGCGGCTATCCATTCTTGAAGCTCTACGTGATGGGCCGCTCACTGTAGGACAGATCGTGCAGATCACAGCTCTCAGCCAGTCAAACGTCTCCAATCACCTCAGCTGCTTGCGCGACTGCGGCCTGGTATCGTCTGAACAGCAAGGGCGTAGCGTCAGCTACAGGCTGAGCGATCCGAGGGTCGGCGAGCTACTCCGTCTCTCAGGAGAGTTACTCACAGAAGTGGCAAGAGGGGTATATGAGTGCGCCCGGTACGGCTCAGAACGATCAGAAGGAGAGAAATAGCATGGCGACCTTGCAAACGATTGAAGTGTCCGTTGCGGGGATGGACTGCGCGGAGTGCACTCAACACGTCCAGCAAGCTCTACAAGGGATAGCGGGTGTGGAGTCGGCCAGCGTTTTTCTGGCTTCGGAGAAAGCAGTCATAAAGCTGGACCCTGACAGAGCAGACATGGCGGCAATACGCAAAGCGGTCGAAGGCGCAGGCTACAAGGTCGCTGGGCAGAAGGGCGGACAGGACGACCCTACAAGTGCGTCCCCAGCACAGGCCTTCACGCGCCAGCTTCTCACGCTCTTCGGCCTGCTGTTCGGCGTGGTTCTGCTGATCGTCGTAGTGGGCCAGTGGCTGGGCCTCTTTGAGCAGGTCACAATGTGGGTTCCGCTGCCGGTAGGCGTTGCGCTCGTACTTATAGCGGGTTATCCGGTCTTTCTCAACGTCGTCCGGGCGGCCATGCGGAGGCAGGTCATCTCCCACACTCTGATGACCATTGGTGTGGTAGCGGCACTGGCCGTCGGGCAGTGGGTAACCGCCGCAATCGTGGTCTTTTTCATGAGGGTAGGTGAATACGCTGAGAGCCTCACGACAGAACGTGCACGGCGGGCAGTCAAGGAGCTCATATCGTTGGCACCGCAGACGGCGAGGGTAGAGCGGGAGGGGGCTGAAGTTGAGATGCCGATCGGAGATGTCGAGGTGGGCGACGTGGTGGTGGTGCGCCCTGGCGAGCAGATCCCGGTGGACGGCGAAGTGATTTCAGGGCAGGCTACAGTAAACCAGGCATCCATAACAGGGGAGTCTATGCCGTTGGAGGTCGGACCAGGCTCTCGCGTCTTTGCGGCCACATTGGCTCAACTAGGTAGCGTGCGCGTGCGCACCATGCGCGTGGGGGCCGACACCACCTTTGGCAAGGCTATCAAGATGGTGGAGGACGCAGAAGGCCAACGTGCCGACGTGCAGCGCCTCGCCGATAAGTTCTCAGGCTACTTCCTGCCGGTTGTTGCTGGGATAGCGGCCCTCACCTTTCTTGTCAGCCGCAATCCTCTATCCACTGCCGCCGTGCTGGTTGTGGCGTGCTCCTGCTCGCTGGCGCTCGCCACTCCGGTCGCCATGCTCGCGTCGGTGGGAGCCGCCGCCAAGCGGGGCCTACTCATAAAGGGGGGTAAGTACATCGAGACACTGGCTCGCGCCGATGTGCTTCTCATTGATAAGACCGGCACACTGACGCTGGGCCAGCCCCAGATCACCGATGTGGTGCCCTTGAACGGTCTTGCTCACCACGACATCCTGGCGCTTGCGGCCTCAGTTGAACGCTACTCCGAGCACCCCCTGGCTGAGGCTGTGCGTCTGGCCGCGAAGAAGAGCGGTCTCCCGATGGTTGAGCCACAAGATTTCAGAGCTATACCCGGCTCCGGTGTGCAGGCCCAGGTAAACGGGCAGACAGTGGCGGTAGGCAATGCTGCGTTTGTTGCGGGAGCCTCTCAATTGCCCCAGGCCCGCACTCTCCAGGAAGAGGGCAAGACGCTCCTTTTCGTTGGCTATGACGGCAAGCCTGCGGCGATCCTTGCGGCCTCCGACACCCTGCGCCCTGAAGTACCGGCTGCTATGGCTGAATTACGGCAGATGGGCTTCAGGCAGATAGAGTTGCTCACGGGAGATAACGAGCAAACCGCCGCCGCCGTTGCCGAGCGCGTGGGCGGCATTAGCTACCGCGCCAGCTTGCTGCCTGAAGACAAGATAAAGATTGTGAAGGAGTACCAAAGCAAGGGACATATAGTTGTAATGGTGGGGGATGGCATAAACGATGCCCCTGCTCTCGCGCAAGCTAACGTGGGCGTCGCTATGGGGGCTGCGGGCAGCGACATAGCGATGGAGGCCGGGCACGTGGTATTGCTGCATGAGGACTGGATGCTCGTGCCCGAACTATTCCGCATCTCTCTGCGCACCATGCGCGTGGTCAAGGGGAACATCGCCTTCACTGCGCTCTACAACATAGTAGGGCTTACGCTCGCAGCGCTCGGCTTCTTGCCCCCTATCCTGGCCGCTGCTGCCCAGTCGCTCCCTGATCTTGGCATTCTCGGCAACTCCGCGAGATTGTTACGCCCAGGTCGAAACGCAGGCCAAGCAGAAGTAGAGAGTTAGGTGGGCTGCTGTTCATCATAGTTCCACAGGGTAGCTGTCTGTATTTTGCCTTCCCTGTACTGTTGAAAGCACATAGCGCTCAGCGCCACCACTTCGCCCTTCTTTGCGCTCTTTGCGGTTCGTGTCATCATTACCCTGACCTGAATGCGCGGATTTTGTGCCCCACCCCACCCTCTATTTGGATGCAATCGCCCTGTTGTACAGC
This sequence comes from Chloroflexota bacterium, assembly GCA_015478675.1. The sequence continues at coordinate 42,857 of JADMIH010000015.1, forward strand.
TTTGTAACCGTTCAGAATAGGGGCCACCGGGGTGTCCACCCTCCCCTGTGCACTCACCAGGAGTAAAGCCCCCTCTCCCCTTGTGGGAGAGGGGCATGGGGTGAGGGTGGGTCAGGGCACACGGGCGCACAGCTACCCCTTGAACTTGGTTCTATCCTTACTCTGAACACCCATACACAGTCTCCTACGCTTGACTGGTTTGAACACTTTTGGTACAATTTAGCGGACGTTAAATCGTATTTGGAGGAGCGCCTAATAATGACCAGGTCGATGAAGGAATCAGGTGCCGGCGCCGGAAAAGGCGTGTCTGTGGAGGCGACCGACGCCGCAGGCGCGAAGGTTGCGATGATTACTGCCGCGGAGGAGAGCTGTCTTGTGACTGCTGCCGACGGGCAAAGGGTGGCTCAAGGCCGTAGGTTGATGCTCGACGGAGGCACGTATGAGGGGTTAGCGGCTACCTTCCATGCTCTGGCGGATACCAGCAGGGCCAAAGTGGTCTACAGCCTGCTGTGGCAGGAGCTATGTACCTGCGACCTCGCGGCTATTGTCGGCATCTCGGAATCGAGCGTGTCGCAACACCTGCGAGTGCTGAGGGAGCTGCGGCTGGTGAAGAGCCGCCGCCAGGGTAAAATGGTTTTTTACAGCCTTGACGATGACCACATTCGGGTGCTTCTTGCAGTGTGCCTTAGCCACATCAGGGACGGGAGACGAGAGCCTGACGAAATAGGCCAGGTACTCGAGCTTCTGGAAAGTAGGAGCTAGTTCTCATGCAAGTGCATGCTATGTCGGCAACCGGTAAAGGAAAGCTACAGGAGGTAAGCAAGCGTTATGTCTCATGATCACAGCGGCGGGCAGGGGCACAGCCACGCCCCGGCGAGCTTTGGGCGCGCTTTCGCTATCGGTATCCTGCTCAACACTGCTTTCGTTGTCATAGAAGGGGGATTCGGCTTTCTAGCTAACTCCCTCGCGCTCGTCGCTGATGCCGGCCACAACCTGAGCGATGTGCTTGGCCTGCTGATAGCATGGGGGGCAAGCGTACTCGTAAAGCGTCAATCGACTGAGCGGCGCACATATGGGATGCGTCGCTCTTCCATTCTTGCCGCGCTCGTCAACGCCGTCTTCTTGCTGGTAGCTATAGGCGCAATTGCCTGGGAAGCGATAAAACGCTTTGCTGACCCCG
>JADMIH010000256.1 GCA_015478675.1 Chloroflexota bacterium
GCGACTGACTGCCGATCACTGACCACTGAAACATCTGCATCTATCGCGCCACGCGGCGCCAGCGGCGACGTGGCACACCCGCTCTGTTGTAAAACCACCACTCTATGCTCAGGAGGAGCAACGAAGCAAGCAGCACCCAGGGCCATATCTCCAACGGACGCCTGGCGGAAGCCGTAGCGGGCGAATCGTTTGTGCCAGCGAAAGTTAGCTCCGGGTAAGGCGTAATATCAGACTCCTCGCGGCTGAAAAGGTTCACCGCGAACTCTGCGGGCGGCCCTACCGTTTTGCCTTTCGACTTCTGCTGCACGCTGTAGACCCCAAGCGCATCTGTAGCAGCGAAGGAGACCTGGGCTGCGGGCCGCAGGCTCGTTTGCGTGCCCGCGCCACCGGGCGAGGTTACTATTATTTCATCAGCTTCGGGCAGAGCGCGAATGTTGATAGCGTCGCCTGCGCGCAGGGTAGGCGGCGCGTCTACTATCGTAGACGGTTGCAGCCACTCGACGAGATTAGATATAAGAATAGGGAAGGCGACTTGTAGCGGCAGGTCAGACTGGTGCAAATCGAAAGCCACCACTGCAACCCGCCTGCCGTTCGTCTCCCCCGCCAGGATGAGAGGGTCGCCAGCTGTGGTACGCGCCAGCACACGCGCCCACGAAGGGGTAATTATGCGCTGGGCAAGAGCAATGTGGGTTCCGGAAAGGTCTACGAAGCGCATAAGAGGGTCGTTCACATCTACCGGCCCGACCACCGGGTATGGTATTGTGCCTGACACAGGCGTCAGTGTGGTGCTGGGGGGCGCAAAGATTAGCAAATTGCCTTTTGGAAGCTGAGGAGGCATATAGGCGTCGAAGACTGTCAGCCCGAAATTGCTGGAAGGGGCGTACTGGGCAGGGGCAGCTTTGAACAATCTGGCATCGGGAATGAGGCTGAGCGACTTTTCGAGGAAGCTATTGTTCTCCGAGACGAGGAGTACGCTGGAAGGCGGGGGCTTTGGGCGCAGTACCCAGGCTTCGTCGTCAGTGGCGAGGGCGTTGGCCGCCTTGTCGGTGGCTGATAGTCTGGCATGCGCCGTTTGCATGTCGAGGGGTAAGTCTTGTAAGGTGATCGTCTTTTCCTCTCCGGCTGCGAGGTCTACTTGCTGAGAGTCGCGCAGCTTACCGTCTATATCTATGGAGAAGAGCGCGCTTGCAGGCTCTTTGCCGCTATTGAGGATGGCCGCAAAGAGTTGGGGGCCGGCAGGAGCATCGCGCAGGGAGAGGGCTGTTATGCCGATATTGCGAGATGATTTACCGACACTCAGATAGTGGGCCTTGCCGGGCACCTGCGGCAACGCGCTTGTCTGCCCGAACGCCCCGTCTGAGATCAGCACGGTGGTCGCATCGCCAAGCTGCCGGGCGGAAGCGGCGGCCAGAGTAACGGCAGGAACGATGTCGGCTATGCCGTTGGAAGGGGTAAGGCCGTTGAGGGCGGCGTGCAGGGCGGCCTTATCACCCGATGACTGCACGAGCACCTCGGCTGAAGGTCCGGCAAAGATAAGCGACATCCGTTCGTTGCCTTGCAGGCCATCTATTAAAGCGCCCACTTCTTGCCTGGCTCTGTCGAACCTGCGCGCAGCGCCTGCTTCATCCGCAGCCTGCATGGAAGCCGATCCGTCCAGCACAACCACTATGTTGCCTGCGGCTATCGCATCAGTGAAGAGAAAAGGGCGCGCCAGACTGAAGACCAGCAGTAGGAGCAGTAGGAGTTGTAGCAGGAGGAGCAAGTTGCGCCGCAGACGTTGCCAGGGCGCGTTGGCTGTGCGGTCTTGCAAAGCACGCCGCCACAGCAGCGATGACGAGACGGAGAACTCTTCGCGTCGCAAGCGCAGCATATAGAAGACAATTATAGGTATTGCCAGAGCAAGAAGCGCCAGGGCTGCGGGGATCAATATGCCCATAGCCAATTATACAGTCTTTGCACCAGGCGGGTATATTGTGCTAGGGGAGGTAAATGTTCAGAGATGGGGTAGGGAAAGGACCCTCACCCCCAGCCCCCTCTCCCTTCATGGGAGAGGGGGCTTGCTTCCTGGTGAGTATCAGGGGACACCCCTAATACCCGGTCAGGGGCATAGCCCCTGCACCCCTACTCTGAACATTTACGTGGAAAGGGAGTCAGCAGAGTTCAGAGAGGCGAAGGTCACGCAACCTTAGCTGTAGATGCACGTCGCCTTTCCACTCGCGCCGCTCGATATAGAAAAGAATGTCTAATCTTGGGCTGCGCTTGATCGCCTCCGCCATGTACGCTGTGCGGAAGGCGATTGCCTCCACTGGCGAGCGAGAGATATTGGTTTGATCGGCGAGGAGCAGTTTGAGGTGGGCGCTATCACCCATTGGGCAAACCGAGAGGACGCGTACACCCTGAGCCATAAAGAGGGGCGAAGGGTTGCCTGAGCCGAATGGAGCCAGGCGGTTGATGCTGTCGAGGGTGCTATCGGTCACTTCCCGCATCGTTAGCTCGGCGTCGGCGTTATGGATAGATTGTAGATGCACCTCTTGCAAGCGCTCACCGGCGATCTCACAAAGGCGGCGGTTCAGTTCGGCGATGTTTGCGGTCTTGACGGTAAAGCCTGCGGCAGCGCTGTGCCCGCCAAAGCGCACAAGCAGGTCCTGCACCTCGGTAAGGGTTTCTATCATATTCAGGTGAGGCGTGCTGCGTGCCGAGCCGCGGCTTTCGCCCTCGCCTTCCTCAAGGATAAGCACAGGCCGCCCAAACTCCTCTACCAGTCTGCTCGCCACGAGCCCGACTACCCCGGCGGGCCAGTTCGGATCGGAGAGGAGGATTAGCTTCAGGCCGTCGCCCATCTGCCGGGCGCGCTCTTTTGCCTGCTCTACGATAGAGTTCATCAGGGCCTGGCGGCGGCGATTCTGGGCTTCAAGCTTTTGGGCAAGCTCACGCGCTTCGCGCAAATCCTCGGTCATCAGGAGACGATAAGCAGTGCGGGCATCATCTATACGCCCTGCGGCGTTGAGGCGCGGCCCTATGACAAAGCCGATACGCTCTGTATCTATGCAGTCCATCTTGATATGGGCATACTCTAGCATCGTGCTGATGCCGGGCAACGAGTGGTGAGGGATGGCTGCCAGCCCTTGCTGCACGAGGGTGCGGTTAGCGCCTTTGAGGGGGACAATATCGGCTACGGTGCCGATAGCCACGAGAGCCAGCAGGTCCCTATTTATAAGGCTCTTCGGCTTGCCGCAGCGCTTCACCAGCGCCCTCACCAACTGGTAAGCCACTCCTACGCCCGCAAGGTCCTGATAGCATTCGCAGCCGTCAACGGCTTGCTTGGGGTTGATGCAGGCGATTGCCTCCGGCAGGTCGACGGGCAGGTGGTGGTGGTCGGTGACGATGACGTCCAGCCCGGCTTTCTGAGCCTCGGCCACCTCGGAGCGGCCCGATATACCACAGTCTACTGTGATGAGGAGCTTCGCGCCTTTTGAGGCGATCTCGCGAACCGCGCCGGCATTGAGGCCATACCCCTCGGTTACCCTGTTGGGCACATACGGTTCTACGTCGAGATTGAAGTGTCTGAGCGCTATGGTCAAGAGAGCAGTAGATGTGACCCCGTCGGCGTCAAAATCACCATAGACCACCACCTTCTGGCGCTTGTCTATGGCCTGGCAGATGCGGTCAACGGCGGCTCGCATGCCTGTCAGAAGGAGAGGATCGGGGTGAGAAGCTATGTCGGGGGGGTGAACGAAAGCTTCTATGTTATCGGCCTCGATCACGTCTCTATTCGCCAGGATTTGCACCATCAAAGGTGTTAGCTGGAGATGTGCGAGTTGCGCCTGTACCCGCTGCACCTTATCAGGCGACAAGGGCGGGTAAAGTTTCCAATGGGGCTGCCGGGCTTCCAAAAGCTCTCTCTTTTCACAAATAAGGCTCTAAAGACTCAAAGCCATGCTCTCTCAGCCAATAATAGCACAATTGATAAGGGGGCCGCAACAGTGAGGCGTGAACATTTAGCACAAATGGTAAATGTTCAGAGTTGGGGTAGAGCAAAGCAGGGCACTAGCATTGTACAAGGGCAAGGCCCACCCCCTA
>JADMIH010000257.1 GCA_015478675.1 Chloroflexota bacterium
GTATCCTTCTGATGGTGTCATCTTCTATCTCCCGGCACTCAATAATGCAGGAACTGCGCCCTTCTACCGCTTATATAGTTCGTTAAAACGGGATCACATGGAGTCCGGCACTCCAGGAGAAGGAGGTTATGCTACCGAAGCCCTCATTGGTTATCCGTGGGCAACTGATACTGCCACTCCTGGCCTTGCCCAGATCTGCAGATATGTTGATAGCACGGGCGATCACGCTACTGGGAGGCCGAATGAAAGCTCCTATTTTAGCGGCCAGGGCTATAATCGTATTGAAGCGTTCCCATTTTGGAGCTACCCACGCTATGGCAAGGCCTCAGAGTCTTTGCTCTCTTTGACTGCTGGCGGCGGAACAATTCAATCGAACGCAGTTGCTGGTAGCTCGCCCTGGACATGGACATGGAATGGTATGCAGTTCATCAACATCATTGATGATGGAAGGCAAATACAGTCTGCGGTGTTCTATAACGAGAATAACAATCAGTATCCTTACAACCCTACAGAGGCTGGTGACCAGTACACAGGGCAGGTACTGGCTGGCCAAGATCGGCATGGCTCACCAAATGTGAGTATGTACAACAGTGGGACATCGCAGTACACACAAGCTATACCACTTGAGTGGGATCCTATTCACTTTGGTGGAAGTGCTACCACCCCTGTGCTGTACAAGGATATGATGTTTGGTAAGAAAATTACACTAAACTTCAACAACAGGGGACCAGTAGCTGAATATACAACTTACTTTACCTCCCCTAATTTACAGAAACAAACAATGTTACACTAACGTGAAGATTACGGAAGTGAATAACTTTCAGTTCACGCTCATATCCGAGAACGGCACAACCTTCATCTTTGATCTGCCGTCGCGCACCTTCAAGTAACTCTCTATCTATAGCAGTCCAACGCTTAGGGGAAGAGAAAGCGAGATAGCAGCCCTGCCATCTCGCTTTCTCTTGATTGTTCTGCCAGGTCTTATGGATAAATCTTGTCCAGCATCCTCGGGAACGGAATAGTTTCTCGGAGGTGAGGCACGCCGCATATCCAGCCCACCAGCCGCTCGATGCCCATGCCGAAGCCTGAGTGAGGCATGGTGCCGTACTTGCGCAGGTCAAGGTACCACTCGAAAGCTTCCATCGGTAGATGGTGCTCCTCAATGCGCTGCCTCAACAGAGCGAGGTCGTGGATGCGCTGCGAGCCTCCGCAGATTTCGCCGTAGCCTTCGGGCGCTATCAGGTCGGCGCAGAGCACCACTTCAGGACGCTCAGGGTCGGGCTGCATATAGAAGGCTTTGGCTTGCGCCGGATAGTGAGTGATAAAGAGCGGTCGGTCGTACTGCGATGCCAGCACAGTCTCCTCATCGCCGCCGAAGTCGTCGCCCCATTGCACGTCCAGCCCATTCTTGTTGAGCAGCTGGACCGCTTCGTCGTAGGTTATGCGCGGGAAGGGCGCCAGCACATTCGCCAGCTTGGAGGTGTCGCGCTCCAGCGTCTCAAGCTCAGCGGCGCGCTTCTCAAGCACCGTCTGCACTATATAGCTAACAAAGCCCTCTTCCAGTTCGAGCAGGCCCGGCAGCTCCATCCATGCCGCTTCCGGCTCGACCATCCAGAACTCCATCAGGTGGCGGCGGGTCTTGCTCTTTTCGGCGCGGAAGGTGGGACCAAAGCAGTAGACCTTGCCGAAGGCCGCGATGTCAGCCTCGTTGTACAACTGGCCGCTCTGTGCGAGGAAAGCAGGCGTGCCGAAGTAGTCGGTCTCGAAGAGGGTAGATGTGCCCTCGCAGGCGGCAGGAGTGAGGATAGGAGTATCTACAAGCACATAGCCGTTGTTGTCCAGGTAGTCGCGGGCCGCCTTGATAACCTCGGCGCGTATACGCAGCACCGCCCTCTGCTTATTCGACCTGAGCCAGAGATGGCGGTGCTCCATCAGGAAGCCCACACCATGCTCCTTGGGTGCGATAGGGTAGTCGGGCGCGGCGATCTGAAAGACCTGCATGTCCTTTATGCCGATCTCGTAGCCGCCGGGTGCGCGCTCATCCTTACGCACAACACCCGTAATCACCAGCGACGATTCCTGCGTGAGGTCGCGGAACTGCGCCCAGGTCTCAGGCGAAAGGTCGTCCTGGAAGGCCACAGCCTGCACGGTGCCCGTGCCGTCGCGCAAGACGAGGAATTGCAGCTTCTTTTTGTCGCGATGGTGCATCAGCCAGCCGTGCACGACAACTGTCTGCTCATCGTGCTTACCTAGCTCATCTATATAAACCGATGGAGCCTGCTGCTCTTCTGTTGATTGCATATTTACCTCTCCCTATTCTAGTATACCTACCAATGATAGCACAGGGTAGGAATATGGAGCAAGGGACCGGCAGCGCCTCGTCAGAGAGGGAGACTGTTGTGCCAACTCCCACTTTACGAAGAGCTTACCGCCTGTATCCTGCAAAACGAGCTGGAGTTGGCAGATATCTTGCTTAGTTCCACTCTAAATAAGGTCATGGTATTCAGGCTGACGGCTAAAGGAAAGCTGCAAGAAAAGATGGATACTGTTTCGCCGGTTCCTGACCAAGAGACATTGAAAACAGCCCACTTATTTTAGCTTCGATATTCTTTACTACAAGCAGGAGGCACTATGAATGCGGTAAGGTACCACAAACCTAAGGATATGCGCGTAGACAACGTGGACGATCCAAGAGTAGAGGAGCCTCGCGACGCTATCGTGCGGGTGACTTCAACTGCAATCTGTGGGTCGGATCTCCACCTGTACAACGGGTTGATACCCCAGCTGCATCCTATGACAATGGGCCATGAGTTTATGGGAATCGTGGAAGATGTTGGCAAGGAGGTTACAAATCTAAAGAAAGGCGACCGCGTTGTAGTGCCCTTCCCGATTGCGTGTGGGCGGTGCTACTTCTGCACACACGCCTTGCCGACCGCATGCGAGAACTCTAACCCGAACTACGGGCCGCAAGGTGGCTTGCTCAAAGAGAAAGGGGGCGCGCTCTTCGGCTACACCGACCTCTATGGCGGCTACGCCGGCGGCCAGGCTGAGGCGGTGCGTGTGCCCTACGCCGATTACGGGCCGCGCAAGGTTCCCGAAGGACTCACCGATGAGCAGGTGTTATTCTTGACCGACATCCTATCGACAGGTTGGACGGGCGTGGATAAGGCTCAACTCAAAGGCGGCGAGACGGTAGCTGTATTCGGCTGCGGGCCTGTGGGCTTGATGGCGCAAAAGCTGGCATGGATAGCAGGTGCGGAGCGTGTGATTGGCTTCGACAGACAGCAGTACCGCGTTGACATGGCGAAGAAGGTGGCGAACTCCGAGGCTTTCGACGTTGACGAGATAGACCCTGTAGATAAGGTGCGCGAGCTGACCGATGGGCGTGGAGCCGATGTCTGCATAGATGCTGTAGGTATGGAAGCCGAAGCCGATGCGGGTGTCCTGGAGCGCGTGGTCGATATAGCCATAAAGCACCAGGGCGGCAGCCTGGTGGCGTTCAAACGAGCTGTGGACGCGGTGCGTCGTGGCGGCGTTGTAACGGTGTTGGGCGTTTACACCACCGACTACGAGTTCCCCTGGGGCCAGATGTTCGATAAAGGCGTGCAAGTATGGGGTGGGCAAGCGCCCGTGCATAACTATATTGACTATCTGTTGCAGCTTATTCAGGATGGCAAGGTAAGGGCCGACGATATCATAACTCATACCCTGCCCCTCGATGAGGCTCCGCATGGTTATGACATCTTCAACAAGAAGGAAGACAACTGTGTGAAGGTGGTGCTAAAGCCTTAGGGATCATGCCCATGTGTCACCTGGTATTCTGCCGGGACAAGCCCTGCAGGGAGTGCTTTCGGAGGCAGGGTTCTACAGGGGGTTAGGGGATAGCCTCCGATTTTATGAGGTCACCCATGCCGACACATGGGCCGTGAAATTATGTAACGTCGAGCTAAGGGCCCGTATGGAGATAAGTAGACAGTTGCCATGCACAAGGCAATGTGTAAGGGCTATCAACTTACTTGCGGAAGCCCCCTAAAAGTGTGGCGCAAGGTTCTCCAGCCATTCACGAA
>JADMIH010000258.1 GCA_015478675.1 Chloroflexota bacterium
ATTGTTGCCCACTCTACCACACTTGCGCCGATATGTCAATGCCGCCGGGGCTGGTGGGTGCGCGCCAAAGTTTAGGCGACTTTGGTGATGCGAGTATTGGGCCAGCTTTGCTCCCATCTGCCGCTTAGCAGTTCGGCCCTTAATGTCAGGACCCCTTGCGCACCACGCTTGCCCCAACACATGCCTGCACCCTTCATGCGCGCACCAATCAGCCGTTTGCACGCACTCTCGACAGTGCCTGAGCCTATTGGATAGCCCAATGCTCTGTAGTCCGAATAGCGCATCCTCTCTCGGTTCGTCTCGAAGTAGTGTATCTGCTCCCTTGCGGCCTCTCCTTCAGCCCCTTCACGCTTGCTCTCCCTATGCAAAGCCATAATCACCCCTTCTACCCGCCCTTCCCATAATGCCTTCTCCCAACGCTTGACCCACTTCACAGCTTGTGGCGTGCCTTGCCCAAACAGGCCATTACCTGCCGCCCACATGTGCTCCATAGCATGGTACCAGTCCAACACCTCTACTCTGTTGGGGAAGTGCTCATCGAACTGTGTCCAATTAGATGGTGCCCCATCCCCCAGGCACACCACCTTCTCCTCGTGTCCAACCCCTCGTCTGTATGCTTCCGCACTCAATCGCGCTCCTGCGGCTTCCATTGACCCGCACTCGGCTATATAGCTCTGACGAGTAGCTTTGCCTCCTTCTATCTCTCCATCTGAGCCGCAGCCGCAGCCGCAGCCTCCCACCGTCTGTGTCAGGGTCGTTACCGGCGTCAGCAGCAGATGTTGGTCCTGTGCTTGCAATTCCCTTTCCAATGCGAGGCCTCGCTGTTCAGTCATGCGCTCGGTCTCTCTGGAAGATACACAGATGCCGCTGAGCACTTGCAGCACGTGGGAGGCCCCTTCGAAGGGCATCTGCACTCCCACCAAGCATACTCCTTGTTGCACTCCTTCCGAGAAGTGCTCCCCGGCAGGTATACCCAGCGCCTCATCAAGTGGGTAGCGTCCGGTTCGGCACTCCTTACAGTAGAAGTAACCCCTCTCCAGTGTGACCGACCCTACCCACGTCTGAATGGTGCGGCGCTGCTTGCCTTTGTACTGAGGGCGCTGCCCACACTCACAATCGACCTTGCCCAGCAGCCATTCCTCCTCTACCCTGGTGCGATGCAACTCTGCTGCGGCCTCCAAAGCTGAGGCGAAGCACTCTGAGCGCAGTTGTTGCGCTCTTTGTTCAAGACTACTGAAATCTGCATCAGGATTACGCTGGGCATACACCCAAAGCTGTTTGACAAGACCCTCAAACTCCTGCACAATACTGGCGAGTAGTGATGCGGTTTGGTCCTGGCCCTCCAAGACAAGCGGTGCTCTGCATAATGATACCCTCTGGGATTTCGGCCTTGGCCGAGATGTAGCACCCACAGGGTATCATTTTTCTCCCTTTCCTAAAAGCTGGCGCGCACCCTCTGTTCGCTCCCCTCATTCTATTGCTAACCGCCCGAATTCTTATGCTCGTAAATCCCCGGCCAGCTAGAGAACGCCCGGCTGTTCGCCCCGTATAGAGAGAATATCCGCCAGCACGCCGCTCGCGGTAAGGTCGCCGCCAGCTCCCTGCCCTCGTATCACGAGCGGCTGCTCGCTATAACGAGCGGTGTGGAATGCAAAAAGGCTCTCCGTGCCTCGCGTGGAGGCGTAAAGACTATCTTTCGCAACTGGCACCAGGCCAACCTGCGGCGCGCTGCCGGGCCTTATGGTCGCAAGAAAGCGCAGCGCCTGGCCGTTACCTTTAGCGTCCGCTACCTTACGCTTATACTCGGAGTCTTCGGACGGCAAGCGCCTCCAGAACTCCTCCAGGGGCACCTTTTCTAATTCAGGCGGCACAAGGCTGCTCACCCTGACGTCGTCCAGCTCTATCTCCTGACCAATCTTGCGGGCGAGAATAAGGGCTTTGCGCCGAGCGTCGACCCCACCCAGGTCGAGGCGTGGATCGGGTTCAGTGTAGCCCCTGGCCTGGGCCTGCCGGAGCGCCTCCGAGAACGGGGTGCCACCCTCTATCGCGCTGGTAACGTACCCCATCGTGCCGCTTATCAGAGCTGTGATCTCAGAGACCACGTCACCCGTCGCTACCAGGTTCTCAAGAGGGCGGATCACGGGTAGAGCCGCGCCCACGGTGGCCTCATGCAGTAGAAAGCCATCGCCGGAGCGCCATAACTCTCTATATTGTGAAAAGGGCACAGCCAGGGGCCACTTGTTCGCCAGCACGATATGGTGACCCGCCCGGCGCAGGGCAAGGTGCATCGGATAGAGGTCCTGGGTGCCTGTCAGGTCCACCACAACCGCTCGCCTGATGCCCAGCGCGGCTAGTTGCGTGGCAAGCCCCGGGCCATACGCCTCCGTCGGGAGCAAGAATTCGCCGTCGATGCTATGGCCCGGTCGCGGGCCCGGTCGCGGGCGCCAGGAGCTCAGCGGGATGTTACTCTCTTTAGCAGCGAGGAGACGCTCGCACTCTATAGGAGTGAGACCGGACGGCACGAGACACAATCCGCTCTGGTCCGCAACGCCAATTATTCTGAACCAGGGAAAGCGACGCTGCGCTCTCGTTATCTGCCGCAGGAGAGGCCGTCCGACGTTGCCCAGCCCCAGCTGTATTATCGGCAGAGACTCCGTATTAGACTGCACGGGGTTAGAGGATACGGGGTTAGAGGGCATGGGGTCCCTCCAAAAAATGAACGATCGCCTCGGTCAGCTGATCATACTCTATCAAAAACGCGTCGTGCCCGCACGGCGATTCTATCTCCTCGTATTGCACGATACGCCCCAACGCACGCAAACGATCAGCGGTCTCGCGCTGAAGGTGCGTCGGAAAGAGGATGTCGCTGCTGATGCCGATGACGAGGGTGCGCGTTTCCGGGTGAACGCACGCCAGGGCTGTGTCAATCCCGCCGCGACCGCGCCCAACGTCATGCAGGTCCATCGCTCTCGATAGCACCAGGTAGCTATTGGCGTCGAATCGCTTCACCAGCGATACCCCCTGGTAATATAGATAGCTCTCCACCTGGAACCGGCTACCAGGGCGATAATATGCTGACGGCTCCTCTTCCGTATGCCCCCTTGCGAATTTCCGGCGCATCGACTCGTCGCTCTGGTAAGTAATTATCCCCACCATGCGCGCAAGCGCCAAGCCACGCTCAGGCGACTTTCCCATGCCATAGTAGTCGCCCCCCCGCCACGCAGGATGGGGGTTTTTGCATATCCCCCCAAAACGGTGCATTCCAGAGTTCATGAGGTCATGGTGTCCTGAAGGTAGCGATAGATCGTCGCTTTGGAGACGCCATATTCTTTCATCAAGGTTCGGATGGTCGTTCCCTGCTGCCGTTTGGTTTGCATATCAGCGATCTGCTGTGCCGTCAAGCTCTTGTGCCTACCAAAAGGCACACCCTTCGCTTTGGCCTTCGCGATGCCATCCATTTGACGTTCAGCACGAATCTCCGTCTCAAATTGGCTGATTGCTCCCAACATATTAAATAGTAGCCGTCCAGTGGCGTCGTTGGTATCGATTTGCTGATCCAGCACCTGCAACTGAACCCCCTTGCGTGCGAGCTGTTCAGCAATCTGGCATAGGTGAAGCGTTGAACGAGCCAGGCGGTCCAGGCGGGTAATAACAAGTGTATCACCTTCGCGGGCGTACTCCAGGCAGGCTACCAGGCGCGGACGTTTATCCGATGCACCACTGCCGCTGCGCTTCTCCTCAAAGAGCTTGTCGCAGTGCTTCAGTTTATCTCGTTGGACCTCGAGACTCTGCCCCACCGAGCTAACCCGAGCATAGCCTATCAGCGCCATCCTATACTCCTGTTATCTACCCTTGTGTCTCTCCTGTTATCTGTTCACTGTCCCTGTGGCTTGCCGCTTGTGCCTCTCTTGGTGCCTTGTGACCTTGCTGTCTCAGAAAACCTTAGAGGCTATGACAACGGCATTATGCGACATATTATGCGACGCGTCAAAGCACTGGGACTTGCTAGGATTTAATTGTATACTTTTTGAGACTTTGGACTTTGAGAC
>JADMIH010000259.1 GCA_015478675.1 Chloroflexota bacterium
ATATTAACTATGATGCCTTACGCGTTTAGCAGGAGGGGTACCGCCATAGCAGATAGCCAGATGCCAGGTGCTAAAACGCAAGCAGAGAATAAGCTATCCTGGAAAGCCTTTTACAGTATGCTACCCCATAGAGGATATACTCCTGGCATGAGGGGCTTCACCTCTCCATTACTCTATTCCTCCTGCCGGGCCTGCCTGTTCAGCGCAGGCGCGTACCCGCCCGCTGCGGGCACGGCTACCGCGCCGCTTGCTATCATCTGCACCTCGGCGCTCGCGGGCGCAACCTGCGTTTGGCTTTCTTCATAGACGAAGCGCCGACCACGCAAGAAGGAGCAGAGCGCCGCCAGCAGCGCCAGCACAGCCGCGAACCAGAAGACCATGTGCAGCGCGTCGGTGAATGGCCCGCCGATGATGCTGGGGAAGAAATGAGTGCCCAGGACATTGCTTTGCTGAGCAGGTGAAAGCTGGCCGATCACGGTAGGAGATAGCAGACTTTGCATCGGGTTGTAGCCCAGGAACGACGCGAAGAGAGCGCCCGTAGGCGGCACATGGCTTGCCTGTACTGCTGCTGCTAGGGGTACACCTCCCTGCTGAAGCCCACTCTGGATAGCCAGGGGCAGCCGGCTCCCCAGCACCGCCACAATGATGCTGAAAAAGAGGGTGAGACTAAGAGGGCTGCCCACACCCTGGAAGGTCGAGCGCATGCCCGATCCAACGCCCCTGTACTGCCTGGGCAGCGCGTTCATGATCGCTGCTGTGTTTGGAGAGGTAAATATACCGAAGGCCGCGCCGATGATAAAGAGCACCACCGCAAAAGGCGGGTAGGAGAAGTTGGCTGGGAAGAAGGTCAGCAGTATGAAACCGATAGTCAGCCCAAGCATGCCGCCTGTGCTCAACCCTCGTGGGCCAATGCGGTCCGACAGCCAGCCGCTGGCTACCCCGAAGATCATAAAGCCTACCAGGAGTGGTATAAGGTAGATAGCCGACCAGAGCGGCGTATCCTCGTAGTTGTAGCCGTGAAGCGGCAGCCAGATCCCTTGCAGCCACACAATAAGCGCGAACTGGAAGCCTCCATAGGCGAGCGCGCTCAACAATTGCGCCGCGCAACCCATCGCAAATGAACGGATGGTGAAGAGGTGCATGTCGAAGAGAGGCTCTTTGACGCGGTTCTCCACCACCACAAAGAGGGCAATCAGAAGCAGCCCCGCGATGATGCCCACCATAACCCAGGGATTGCCCCAGCCTGTGCTTGATGAGCCATAAGGCATGATGCCATAGGTCATCGCCGCCAGAAATATCGTCAGCCCACCGCCCAGGCATATATTGCCGAGAATATCAATCTTGCCTACCTTGCGAGTGGTGACTTGCTCGACGAGCTTATGATAGGCCCACACGGTGCCAAATATGCCTATGGGCACGCTCACCAGGAAGACCGCACGCCACCAGAGGGTGGACATAAGCCCGCCCACTATCAAGCCGACGAGGCTGCCCGCGAGCACAGCCACCATGTTCAGCCCAAGCGCCATGCCTCGCTCGTTGAGGGGGAATGCGTCGGTGAGGATCGCCGCGCTGTTGGCGATCAGGAAGCCTCCGCCCACCCCCTGTACAAGGCGAGAGAATATCATCTCAAGCGCTCCTGTGTCTCCCGAAGAAGGGGTCAGGAAGAGCATTATAGAGCCTATAGTGAAGATCACAAAGCCGAGGTTATAGAGGCGCACACGCCCCAGCATATCTGACAGCCGCCCCAGCGTCACCAGCAAGGTGGCCGTAATCACCATATACCCCAGCAGCATCCAGAGGAGATAGCCGCTCTCCGCAGGCTGCAACGGGTTGACACCCAGGCCCCTGAATATGGCAGGCAGAGAAATAAGCACAATACTGCTATTCATCGAGGCCATCAGCACGCCCAATGTCGTGTTCGAGAGGGCGATCCATTTGTAATTTTTATCTGTCGTCTGTGTACTCACGCACATTGTCTCCTGGAACAGAGCACCTTTTACGCACTACGCAATATGTACCCGTAGAGCCACTACCAGCGCAGCCATGCCTTTGTGAAGGGCCTCTATATCGCCTTTGTCCATTGCGGCCAGGGCGCTCTGCAACCTGTCGCGCCTGTAGCCGTCAATCTGATGCACAAGATCGTGGCCTTTAGCTGTTAAGTCGAGCCTGAAGCAGCGGCGGTCACTTGGGTCAACCGAGCGCGTAAGCAGACCTTCCGCTTCCAATCTATCAAGCAGTCCTGTCACAGTGGTACGGCTCACCCCAAGGGCATCAGCCACCCTGCCAGGGGTATAGGCGTTACGCTCCTCGATGGCGAGGAGCGCCCGCGTGGAGCCGAGCGGCAGGTTAATCTGCAACCACGCCTCCGGCCAGCTATTCCTGAAGATCTGCTGCGCCTCCGTGTCAAGCTCAATTATTTCTTTGTACCGCTTATCTAAATTGTCTAGCATGGCATATTATCCGAAAGACTGTATTATCTGTGTAACCAAAGTATACCACCGGGAGATTACGAGGTCAAGCCTTTTTGCGACTGAAAATCAGGGTAATCAAGCTCTCATTCCTTTCCTCATGGGAGTGAAGGGAATAAAGAGCAGCACAAATATACAACGGCAATCTGGGGGTTGCTGTTGTATATTTGTGCTGAAGAAGGAAAGTTCTCTACATGCGGCGGGGTTCCCCCGCGACGCGCTCTTCGTCTAGTGCACGTAGACGATTGTGCCGATGCCGGCCCAGCCGTAGAACCAGCCCGCCATCGGAATGCTCAGGTTCACGCAGCCGTGGCTGCGGGGGCGGCCAAAGTCATCGTGCCAGTAGGTGCCATGCAACGCCTCTCCCGACATCTGGAAGTACTGCACATAAGGCACATTCTTCAGGTCGTAATAGTCAGGCGACCCCAGGTTGCCGTTTTTCATCTCCTGTGAAAGCAGCCGCCAATAAATCTTCCAGACGCCTGGTGTTGTAGGATTAGCAGCTGTACCTGTGGAGGCAAGTGTTACCTTCACAGGCGTGCCATCTACGTACGCCGTAGTTATCTGCTGCGCCAGGTTCACTTCTACCCACTTACCCTTGTAGCGAGCGCCCTGGAACTTCACCGGCTCGATCTTACGTATCAAGCTGGAGTGTACGTACATGGGTCCTTCAGGTGGCTCTGACACGCGATACCACACGCCGCCCTTGGAATCGGTCACAGCCTGATATAGAAGCACGCGCCTGCCTACCCCCCAACTCTTTAGAACCGGCTGGTCAAGGCCTGGCCCGGTGCGTACGTTGCCCCCATAAATTAGCTCACCAAGCCACAGCCCCGTGTAATCGCCGGGGGCGGTAGGCGCTGTGTAGTCCGGGGTCACCGCCGCCGCAGGCGTGGCGGCAACATCTGTGCTGCGGGGCTTGGTGGCCACTGTAGCTGTCGTAGCTGCGGCAACGCGTGTGCTGGTGGGTGGGATGGCAGTTGCGGTGCTTGTTGCCACCGGGGTAGCAGTGCTTACGCTTGTGGCTGTGGCTGTCGGGATCGGCTTGTAGCTTGCATCAACCACCACCAGATAAACGCCGTTTGCGTACCCCTTTGTACCTTTGTAGTTGAGCCAATACCAGCCATCATTGAATGGCCCGCCTGCCACAATCGCCTGCGCATTTAGAGGCAACACAGCAACAGTCTTGCCGCTCGCTGAAGGCTGGTCCCTTAGATTCAGTCCTGTTGTGGTGGCGACCACACTATTGAGGGTGAAGTGTGGCGCTGCGCTCTGTGCGCTCACCTTACCGGCTCCCACGCCAATAGCCACACTCGCCAATAGCAACGCAAACAGAGCGATAGCCATAGCGATCTTTGTTTTGCCGCGCCCTACGAACCTGATATGATCCTTGCTGCCCATTTGGAGTCTCCCTTTTCTGCTCTCATATTGATTTTGAGCCTTCTTCTGAATCCGATTGACAAGATTACGCCAAGACGTTACCGTGCGGGTTCGTAGCAATTATTGGCCGGTGAGTGCCGGTGAGTGCCGGTGAGTGCCGGTGAGTGCCGGTGAGTGCCGGTGAGTG
>JADMIH010000260.1 GCA_015478675.1 Chloroflexota bacterium
CGTCGTCTCGCTCAACTCTACGCCTTGTGAATAACTGCGGCTGTAGGACTAAGGTATATACGCTCACAAGGCGCGAATCCCCAATTTGGTATGAAGCGTGTTTGTATCTGTGCGCTCTCAGGGAGAGGTTATCTTGAAGTAACCTACTGCTCTGTTGTGCGACGTGGTGCCCTCCATAGTCATTGCCCAGATACCAGGCTGGAAACTGCTGTCTGTGGTGAGGCCAACCGGCTCGGCGTTGCCGGCGCTATCTGTGTCCGTCTGGAAAGGCGCGCCGAAGACTGCCCCATTAGGGTCGGTCAGGTATACGCCCACCTTCTCACCGGGCTGGAAGCCGCGCCCGAAGAAGCCGAACTGCGTCCCGGCAGGCCCGCAATTGCTCGGCAGAATCCGCATATTGACTGACGGCGGCACGTTGGTGCAGCTGGAATTGCCGCCGCCACCGCCGGGTGTGGCTGTGGCGGGAGCGGCCGTTATCTTGAAGTAGCCTACCGCCTTCGCGTGGGAGACAGTGCCTTCGAAGGTGATAGCCCATATACCTGCTGGGAACTGGCGATTGCTCGTCAGTGTGACCCCCGCCACTCTTCCTGAGCCATCAGCATCCTCCTGGAAAGGTGCGCCGTTCACCGCCTGTGTTGGGTCGGTCACATAGATACCGACGCTCTCACCCGGTTGGAAACCCTGTGCTGTGGACCTGAAGACGGTGCCGCCAGGGCCGCAGTTAGGTGTGACGGTGGCGTTCCTGCCAGCCGGTATGCCGGAACAATCCGAGTTGTTGCCGGGCGGTGGGGCGGCAGGAGTTGTGGCGGTGGGTTGCTGAGCAGGGCGGGTAGGAGGCGCTGCCGTCGTCGGGGAGGCCGCGGGTAAAGGGGTGCCCTGCGGCTGGCCCGCGTTCTTGTACCGCCAATCATAGTAGTGCTGTCCTATGTTGCCCATCTGCACCTTGAAGCCGGGAACGCCATTCGGCACGTAGGTGACTACGCGGCGCTCAAAGGCCTGAATCAGCACATCCTGTTGCTGGCCTGCTATCTTTACACGTGCCCAGTAAGGATCAGAGATAGGCAGGCCCGTGGCGTAGAACCAGGGGTCGGAAAGGCGAGCGCTCTCTGTCTGCCCAGTTGCCGAGTTATATACGGGGCCTGACTGGTTGAGGAAGTCCCAAATCGCCTTTGGCACATTGTGCTTGGTGGCCTGGTCGTAATAGACGATATTGACGTCGGGGTAAGTAGATTTGGTAGGATCATCGCCCACCACGCCTGCGCGGGTGATTGTGGAGGTAGCCGGTGTGCCTATCTTGGAGTTTGCGGGGTGGTCGCCCAGCGTAGTGTTGCTTACAGCCTGGAAGCTGAGATAGGTGGGAGCGTTTGTATCATCTGAATCGGAGGCCATGGGGATGTCGGCGGGATAGCGGTCCGCGTATGCGGCGTTACCCGTCTGCATCTTGCCGGAAATAAGCTCAACTGTGAGCAGGCCGTTAGTAACGTAGAATTGGCTCCTGGGGTCTGCCGATGGATTGTTGATTTCCATGCGGCTCTTATCGAAGTACTGCACCAGGCGCTTTCCACCAGCGCCTTCGGCATAGTCTTCCTGCAATGCGCCGCTTGTGGGCGCAGGCCCCCAGTACCACGAGCGCTGCACCTGGCCCGATGCTACGGGCTTGTCGGTGCGCTCCCAGGTGCGTTGGAAGGCAGGATCGGCGAAGGCGTTTGGCGCCTGAGCGTTTACTGAGTAGATAGCGGCATTACCAAGCCCCGATGCCGAGGCCTGGTATAACAATCCCGATTGCCCACGTGTGAAGTTACTCGAATAGTCAGCTTTGTGGGGCGTTGTTGCGACGTACACCCCACTCCACGAGCTAACAAGCGGCGTTGCGAGCGCCCCGGCCAGCAAGTAGGAAAAGAGAGGACCTTGTCTATTTAGAGCCAAATCTTTGTCCTTTCGTGAGCGAATAGTGCGCCGTTACCGGAGACAACCTGTAGCGCCGTATGTGTGCCCCCGAACGGTAACGCAGGGCGGAAATCAACTGCCGAGCAGCCGTTACGAACTATAGCATGCGTGCATGCAGCTGTCAAACATGAGAAGTAATACGATCCAGAACAAAGAAGAGAGGCGGTTGCCTCCCTTCTTTAGATAGCCGTCGCTAATGCACGTTGTGGTTAGCGGGTGATGCAGAAATATGCTACTGCCACATTCCCACTGTATGCGCCCTGGAAGGTAAGCGCCCAGCGCCCAGGGAACTGGGCAAACTCGGCATCTGTCTGGATTGTATAAGGTCCGATGTTGCCGTTGGCGTCGGGACCGAGGTCAACGGGATGCGCGGTGCCCGCAACGCTGCCATCGGGCGCGGTAAACCAGTATGAGACAGGCTCACCAGGGGTGAAGCCGCCTGCGGCAATGCGTATACTCTGGCCTGCCTGGATGCTTCTCTTGTCTGTCACGGCGTTCTTGTTGTTGGGTAGATTGCAACCTGCTGCGGGCGGAGGTGGAGGTGGAGCCGTGGTGGGCTTGGGAGTAGGCTGGGGGTTAGGGTTAGGCGGCGGATTCGGATTGGGGCCGCCCACATACTTGGCCGAATAGCGGAACTTGCCTAATTGCGAGAGCAGCACGTCATACGGAGCCTGGTTCTCAGGGTGATACTCGAAGACGGCACGCTCGAAGTATTGCACCTTATACGTCTGCCCGTTGAGGTCGGAAACTTCCTGGAACTCATCAGAGAGGGGCAGGCCCTGTTGTGCCAGTCCACCGTGAGTGTTCCAATAATCGAGGAAGATGCCGCCTACGCGACGCTGTGTTTCAGGAAAGAGGCGCGAATTTGCTGATGTGTTGGCTACCTGTCCGGGAGCGCCATTCGGATACTTCTGCTTGTAGAGGAAGTTACCGAGAAGCGAGAGGAGCACATCGTAAGGGGCAGGATTCTCAGGGTGCGCTTCAAACTCTGCACGCTCAAAATATTGCACGGTGTAAGACTTACCATCCGTATCCGAAGTCTCCTGCATCGACTCAGAGATCGGATAGCCCTGTTGTGCCAGTCCACCGTGAGTGTTCCAATAATCGAGGAAGCGCCCCGTTACAGTTTTGCCCGTCTCAGGGAATGTACGACTGCTTCCTTGGGCATAAGCATGATTGGGAGCGAACGCCGGCAGTGCAAGCACAACCAGTGCTGAGATGGAAAGCCAACGCAGCTTGGGATTAACTTTCTTACTTTTCACCCTGATTCCCTCCTTGACTCGAAAATGCAAAGTAACGGCGAGCTTTTGTACCTCGACAGCGCTTCGGAAGCCGCTAAACCGAAAAGCGCGAGCACCTACATGAGAACCTCCTTACCCATTTTTGAGCGCATGGGTCGTGGCGTAAGAATGTCCAGTTGCAGCCGACAATGCAAGAACACCACCTCTGATAGAAGTTTCAGGAACTTTATCTAAGCAGCGCACCGCGCATAGTATAGCACACGCAAAATCCAATTTCAATACTTTCTGCTGCTGTAACCAGGGCGATTGCATCTAAATTGCCGGAATGACTCAGCCAGGCAAAACCATGCCTGGTATCAGCCAATCTGCGAGCCGACTTCACCTGCTGTATGTTACAGTGACAATGGGTCGAGGTCCTGTATAGGGGAGTTCGGTGCGTAAACCAATTTAGATGCAATCGCCCTGCAAGGGTAAATGTTCAGATATAGGGTGGAGCAATCTTCTTGGGGTAGCTGTGCACCCTCACCCTCCCTCACCCCCAAACCCCCTCTCCCATGAAGGGAGAGGGGGCTTTATTCCTGCTGAGTATCAGCGGCTATGCCCCTGCACCCCTACTCTGAACATTTACGCTGGAAAGTAAATGTTCAGAGTAAGGGTGGACACTCCCTCACCCCCAAGCCCTCTCTCCCTTCATGGGAGATATACTCCCCAGCAATAAAGCCCCCTCTCCCTTCATGGGAGAGGGGCATGGGGTGAGGGTAGGTATGCCCGCACAGTTGCCTCTTGACGATTGCTCCACCCTTACTCTGAACATTTACGCTGAAAAATGAGTTTGA
>JADMIH010000261.1 GCA_015478675.1 Chloroflexota bacterium
CTGATTCTCTACCTCATTCCTCCCCCTCCTGTCAATGTTGTTAAACAGGCTCTGAACGTTTAGCGTAAATCGTAACTGTTCAGATTAGGGGTGGAGCAATCTTCTTGGGGTATATACGTGGATATTGCGCCATCTGCCCTCACCCCCATGCCCCCTCTCCCCTTGTGGGAGAGGGGCATGGGGTGAGGGGAGGGACGCCCCTGCACACCAACTCTGAACGTTTAGCGTAAATCAGTTTCGTGCTAATTCTCGATTATCCTGGTATATTGACGGTGCCCATTTATAGAGCGGCGTAACTCTATACGAGGATAATGATGAGAAATCATAGCACGCCCGTGCCCAGCGATAACGTGGAGACGCGGATGCTGGACGAGCCTGGCACTACGCCTATGAATGCAGCGCTCCCCCAGGAAGTTAAAGGCACAGACAATATAGCTGCGGCTGCCCTTTTAGCGGAGCCTCCTTCCAACACAGGCAGACTTATCGCCATCAACACCGTGATTGTTGGCGGGGCTTATGTCCTCAGCCGCGTGCTGGGATTGGTGCGCGAGACTGTGCTCGCCCGGCAATTCGGCACCACACCTCAGTATGATGCGTATGTCGCTGCTTTCGGCATACCTGACACCCTCTTTCTCTTGATAATCGGCGGCGCTGTAGGCTCCGCTTTCATACCCATCTTTACAGATCTGATGCGTAAGGGCGACGAGCGCGACGGCTGGCGTCTCGCTTCTACCCTGATCAACATCTCCATAGTGTTGTTGAGCCTCCTGGGCATCGTGCTCGGCTTCGCCGCACCTGGCCTCGTGGCCTGGCTAATCTATCCAGGAAGGCCGCCAGAACAGCAACAGTTAGTGGTTGACCTTGTGCGCATACTCCTTTTCTCGCCTCTATTCATGGGCCTGGGGGGTTGGGCGATGGGTATTCTCAATGCCCGACAGCATTTTGTCCTCCCTGCTCTTGCCCCTATTGCTTATAATCTCGCTATCATAGCCGGTGCGCTTTTCCTGGCCCCGGTTTACGGTGTACAAGGCGTGGCGTGGGGGGTGGTGGCAGGCGCGTTGTTACACTTTGGCGTTCAGGTGCCTGGCCTGGTGAGAGTAGGGATGAGATATTCCCTGCAAATAAGATTGCGAGACAAGGGTGTGGCCCAAGTAGGCAAGCTACTTTTGCCGCGTGTGCTGGGGCAAGCGGCTTTCCAGACGAATGTCATTGCCATGCGCTCTATCGGCTCGTTTCTGGCGGTGGGGCGCATCGCCGCTTTCAACTATGCTTATCTACTGATGATATTGCCGCATGGCATTTTTGCCATGTCGCTTGCCACCGTTGCCTTCCCCACGATGGCGGCGCAATTCTCCGAAGGCGACCTGGAAGGGGTGAGAAGCACTCTTGCACGTGCTACTAAAGTGCTTTTCTTCCTTGTTGCGCCTTCTGCGGTAGGGTTGTTCGTATTGCGCTATCAAATAGTAGCCACAGTTTTCGAGTACGGTCGTTTCGGTTCAGGCTCAACAGCGCTGGTGGCAGGCGCACTCGGCTACTTCGCTATGGGGTTGGTAGCCTTTGCGCTTGTCGAACTGCTCACACGGGGCTTTTATGCCTTGCACGACACACGGACTCCGGTCACGGTCTCGGTAGCTACTGTGGTTATCAACCTGGGGCTGGGCGCGTCGTTGGCGTTGCTCTTCGGGCGCAATCAGGGGCACGAAGGTTTGGCTCTGAGCCTGGCGATTACCACCACCCTCGAAATGGTCTTTATGTGGGTGTTGCTTGGTCGCAGGCTTCCAGGCTGGGGCCTGCACGCCGACGGAATACTACCCTCTTTTCTCAAGAGTGCGGCGGCTGCGGCCACAATGGGCATCGTGCTGGCGCTGGCCCTCGCCCTCTCACAGAGGTTGCTGCCACCGGCGGCAGGCGCTGCCGCCAAGCTCGAGACTGCGGGGCTAGCTGTTTTTGGAGTGCTGATAGGTGGGTTAGTCTACATAGCTGCTGCCCTGGCGCTCCGCTCAGACGAGGTAGTAGCTGCCAGAGCTTTGCTCCTCAGACGGCGGAACGGGAGATAGATTTAGTTAGCAGAATGTTGAGCGCCCCAGGTCCAGCCCCTGATTTCTAACTCAAAGTACCGGGTCGAAGGTTACCATCCGTTCCTCATGGATGGGACCATTAGCTATTGTTTGGCTTCTCAGGCGCTGGTAAAATTAGCTCAATAAGCAAAGTAACGGGCTTCCACGGCCTGTGGCTTTCTAAATATGTGCATTTTACTAACACAGTGAAAGGTCATAGATGTGAGTTCTAACAATAAGCCGTCCAAAGTCGTAGCTGTGCTTGCGATAGCCTTTTCTTTACTGGCGGTTGCAGTTTTGATGATGTCGAGCACGCACGCCCAGGCATCACCCATACAAAGGGTTAAAGTTCCTGCGCCGGTTCCTACATCGCCCTCAACTGCTGTGCCGCCCGGCGCAACTCCAACAGGAACGCCCGGCGTGCCCGGTCCTGTGCCTACCGGCATACCTGCTAACTGCACGTTAAACTTCTCTGATGTGCAGCCCACCGATTGGTTCTTTCCATACGTGCAGTGGATAGTATGCAACAATATTGCGGGAGGCTACAATGACGGTACCTTCCGCCCCAACAACAACACCACTCGCGCCCAGGCGTCCAAAATTATTGTGCTCGCCAGCCGCTGGCAGCTGGTAAGCCCGCCTGCGCCTACTTTTAGCGATGTACCTGTAGGTTCTACATTCTATAGTTACATCGAGACTGCCGTGCAGCACAATATTCTCACCGGCTACAATGATGGCACCTTCCGCCCCGGCAACTCAGTTACGCGAGGGCAGTTCTCCAAGCTGGCAGTGCTCGCCAGAGGCTGGGGGCTTGACAATCCTGCCAATGCTCGCTTTACTGACGTGCCTGTAGGCTCTACATTCTTCCAGTATGTGGAGACAGCAGCCGCTAAGGGCGTGCTTGGCGGCTATAATGATGGCACCTTCCGCCCCGGCAACAATGCCACCCGCGCCCAAATGTCCAAGATGGTAGAACTGGCGGTCACTACTCGCTAGAGACCAGGGGTTCTTGGTCTCTAGCGAGGTGGCTACGGGTTACGGCGCAGCAACAGGCAGGTTCGCAGTTGGCACCGCATCTGGAGCGGTTGGCACGGCAGCCGGAGCGGTTGGCACAGGCTGCGGATTACCTCCACTGCTTTGCTTGCTCTCAGGATAACGCTTCTTCAACTCAAAAGTTCCAAGCTGGCTCAGTAGCACGTTGTAAGGTGGTTGGTTTTCGGGGTGCATCTCAAAGACAGCACGCTCAAAGTACTGCACTGTGTACGGCTTACCATCAAGATCGTTCACTTCTGTAAACTCGTTGCTGATGGGATAACCTTGCTGGGCCAGCCCACCGTGGCTCTTCCAGTAGTCGAGGAATATGCCCCCTACGTAGAAGCCCGTTTCTTTGAAGAGTTGGGAGTTCTGGCTGCTCTGTTGCTGGTTAGGCGCTCCTGTGTCGCCGTACTTGGCTTTGTACTGAAAGGTGCCAAGCTGGCTGAGTAATACGTCATAGGGTGCCGAGTTCTCCGGGTGCTTCTCGAACACTGCGCGCTCAAAGTACTGCACCGTGTACGGCTTACCATCCAGCGCGCTAATCTCGGTGAACTCTTCGGAAAGCGGGTAGCCTTGCTGCGCCAAAGCGCCATTCTCTCCCCAATATTTGAGGAATGTGCCCTGTACAGTATGCTTGGTTTCAGGAAAATAACGCGATGTGCTGGATTGGGCCTTGCCTTCCCTGAACAAAATGCCAACCACAGCCAGGACTATCAACCCTGCTAAAATTATCAAGATGCTTTTCTTTTGCATGATTTCCTCCATTGTGAGTATCGCGGCATCAGTAAGATCGCGGTGAGTATAAGCTGCGCCACCACATCATATTGTACATCTTAGCCCTTTGAGGTAACAACAACCGCTGGGTGCATTTCAGATAGGGGGCGAGTTGTAGG